>VGOG01000295.1 GCA_016875995.1 Chloroflexota bacterium | reverse complement strand
ACTGGATCTGCGATCGGATTGAGGCTGGTGCGACACGCGACGAGATCCGTCGGGCTCTTCAGCCTGCTATGCGTTTGTAAAATCTGCAAAACTACTGAAGACCTCTTTCCTTAAAATTTTCGATAAAAACGCCACACATTTTTCTCCAGGCACGTTGCCCCAAGAAGCCGCCTGCATCAACGGTGCAGGCGGCTTCTTGGTGTTCCAGGCGCCCCCGGCAGGACTCGAACCTGCAGCCTGCTGATTCGAAGTCAGACGCTCTGTCCAATTGAGCTACAGGGGCAAGTTCAAAGTTCAAAGTTCAAATTGCTGTTGTGTTTTGGATTTTGTCCTTTGGATTTTGGATTTCTTGTACCTTCATGATGTCCGTCGTGCCAGGGCCACTGCCCGCCGCTCCCGCAGTGATCGCCACCACGTCGCCTTGTTTCACCAATCCATGCTCTTGAGCCGCCCTGACCGCACCAGCGATGATCTCGTCGGTGCTCTCCGCGCGCCTGCAGAGCAACGAACGCACCCCCCAGTAGAGGGCCAACTGGCGCTGAACCAGCGGGCTGGGCGTAACGGCGATGATGGGACAACGAGGGCGATATTTCGAGATGATCCGAGCAGTGTGGCCTGAGACGGTGGGGGTAATGATTGCCGCTGCCCTCAGATCACAGGCGGTCTCACGGGTGGCATGGCTGACAGCATCGGCAATAGAGACTACCGGGCCAAGGGGCAGACGGGGCCTAACCAGACCCTCCAGCGCAGCCTGCTCAGCCTCCTGAGCAATCCTGACCATCGTCCGCACGGATTCCAGGGGATACTTGCCCACCGCCGTCTCGCCAGAGAGCATGATGGCATCGGTACCGTCCAGGATGGCATTGGCCACATCGCTGGCTTCGGCCCTGGTGGGCCGCGGATTGCGGATCATCGAATCCAACATCTGGGTGGCAGTGATCACAGGCTTGCCCACGGCGTTGCATTTGGCAATGATCATCTTCTGCACGATGGGCACAGCCTCCGGCGCGGTCTCGATCCCCAGGTCGCCGCGGGCCACCATGATGGCATCCGCTGCCTCGATGATCCCGTCAATGTCGTCCACGGCCTCCGGTTTCTCGATCTTGGCCACCACGGGCACAGGGAAGTCGGCAACGGTCGGGGACCTTGCCGAACTTAGCTCCCGGATCATCTCCTTCAGCTCACGCACCTCGCCTGAGTGACGCACGAAAGACAGGGCCACCCAATCCACCCCCTGTTCCAGCACAAAGCGCAGGTCTCGGCGGTCCTTCTCGGTGATGGCCGGAATGGCGTGCGAGGCGCGGGGCAGGTTCATGCCCTTGTTGCTCTGGAGTAAACCGCCGCTGATCACCCGACAGGTGATGTCCGTCTCTCCGCTGGAGAGCACCTTCAACTCCAGCAGCCCGTCGTCAATGAGGATGCGGTCGCCGGATCTCACCTCTCGAGGAAGCCCGGCGTACTGGACGGGCACCTCGCCGCCGCAGCCCACGATGGGCCGCGTGGTCAGGATCACCTGCTCTCCCGAAGCCACAAGGACCCCCCCACCCTCCATCTCCCCGACCCGCAGCTTGGGCCCCTGCAGGTCGGCCAGGATGGCGATGGGTTTTTCCACCTCGGTAGCCACAGCGCGGATACGCTCGATGTTTTCGCCGTGATAAGATTGGTCGCCGTGGGAGAAATTCAGGCGGGCCACGTCCATGCCGGCCAACATCAACTTCCGCAGCATCTCCGGATCACGGCTGGCCGGCCCGATGGTACAAACGATCTTAGTAAGCAACATGGTGAAAACAAATCCAAAGTCCAAAGCTCAAAGCTCAAATTGCGGCTGGTGTTTTGGACTTTTGGATTTCGTCCAGAGGGGCTACCTCGACCGCTGCCGGCCCTTTGGGAGTTTGTTCGATCTGGAACTCCACCTCCTGCCCGTCTTGCAGGGTACCGTAGCCCTCGATGCCGGTGCGGTGAACGAAGATGTCCTCACCGCTGGCCTTGGTGATAAAGCCCCAGCCCTTGGTGGCGTCGAACCACTTCACCCGCCCGATGAGCTTAACTCCGGGCTCTTCGATAGCACGACAGTGGGGGCAGAACTTGGGCTCGAACAACTCAGCACCGCGTTCGGCCATTTCCCGCTGCTCAGTGACGGTGAACACAAATCGAGAACCACATTGCTCACAAGTGAGCATCTTGTCTGTATAATGCATTTCGCCTCCTTGCTGCATCAAACCAGAAACTGTGCTTCTACTATATGCCATTTGCAGGCTTTTGTCAAATAAGTTCGTGAACGTGAAGACTGAAACGTGAAAAGCGGTGACCGAATCAAACTCGATCACCGCTCTCCTTCTAACGCCGTAGCACCACGACGTTGGCGGAGTCGCCACGCCTCTTTTGGAAATCAACTTCCCATACGCCAATGGTGTGAGGCGAGTGTTTGCGGTTCGTGCATGTTCAGCCTGCCCAACCTGGAGATGGCATTACAAAACTTGCTCAACTATGCCAGCCTGGGCCTTTTTTGCCAGCGTGCTACCTTCTGCGCCAATTCCGCTCCATCTCCATGGTGCCAGTTATAAAGTGTGGCAGGATCAAAGTCAGCCTCGTTAGGCCATACCAAGGTGTGAACCTCAGGATCCAGGCGGACTTGATTGAAGAAATCCAGGTCACGCAACGGTGCGTAGTAGTAGCCATATAGCACAGGCTCAAAGTTGATAGTCTGCTCGGTGCCATCATCGAAGGTGATACGCAAGGTATAGGGTCCCACAATCGCCAAGTCCGTCACATTTACCATTAGGTGAGTCATATTCTATCTCTCCTCTCGCTTCAAGGGTGGCACTTTCTTGATTGGTTCACCAGCCTCAACCAGGTTCCAGTTCTCTAATAGCTCTTCCTGATAAAGTTCAATCCACGCTTCCACCAGCCGTTGTTGTCGGCGTGGCAGGAAACCCGCCAGAGGCTCACCGGTATCTATGCGATATCTTCAAACGGTTCGCCGCGTTCACCTGCGGCAACCGCTTTTTTCTGGCGCAGGAGTCTTTCGCGAACTGACTTTCTGATTTCCAATCCTTCATCAGGGTCGCCGAGCAGTTCAAGCAACTTTTGCTCAACGGTCGTTGCGATTATGTCTTCGAGTTCATCCTTACTCATTTGGGCAACCGTAACGCTCATAGCATTCTCCTTTCCGCAATCTCTCGAAAGCCACTGCCGAATCTAACGGGCGTGTCGTGAAACACGCCTCAGCACGCCGCCACGCCCGACGCGCCACGCGAAATGAAGCCACCTTCCAACTATGCCAACCAACTTTGCCAAAAAGCCGCGGGAGCTTGTCCTGAGCGAAGCGAAGGATGGCGTGGTCGGCGTGCGATTGTTTGGCGAAGTTGAACGTCTATTATGCGACTTCTTTTGCTTTCTCGGTTAACCACACGTTGATAAGGGTTTCGGTGGATACACCCTGCTTATGGGCGAGCGCCGTCAGTTTCTTCGCCAGTGTTGGCTCTAACGCTGTCAGGAACACGCGCCGCTGGATATCTACTTCAAAGTGCGCTTCTCTGGTCAGGTCCCAGTAGTCCGCCAAATCGTGGCTGTCCCAGAATTCCGCCGCTTCTTCAATACTCTTAAAGTGCTTGGGAATTGGGTCGCGTTTCTTTTTATTTGCCATAGGTTCTTCTTTCCTTTCTCGTCATATCTCTGGCGCTGACAATCAACGCTTCCCCTGTTTTCTTGTGGACGAAATAAACAATCACATAGCGACCTGAGCGGGGAGAACTATCGAATATCTCTTCTACCTCATCAGTTGTGATGTTATGCTTCCACGATAGTTTGTCAACAACGTCTCGCAGCCAAATGATTCCAGTTACTTTCATCTATCGCACCTCGCCATCTTTGGAAACGTAATTTCGCCAAAC
>VGOG01000294.1 GCA_016875995.1 Chloroflexota bacterium | reverse complement strand
ACGTGTTACAAGAATTGCGCCAAAAGCTGGCGGCTCAGCCGGAAGGCTTTACCGAGGATCGCCTACGCCGTGCTTATCAAGACAACCTGGCCGATATAATCTCCATCGTCAAACACGCGGCCAGGGGTGAGCCGTTGCTTTCAGCAGAAGAACGAGTAGACCGGGCCATGGCTACACTGCGCATCGGTAAGACCTTCACGCCAGAGCAGGAACGCTGGTTGGTGCTGATTCGCAATCATCTGATTGAAAACCTGGCCATTGACCGAGACGATTTCGCGCTGATCACCTTTACCCACGCCGGCGCCACCTGGGGCCGCGTGGACCACGACTTCGGTGGCGAGCTGGCACGGGTTCTAGCGAAGGTTAATGAGGCCATGGCTATGTGATAAGGAAGGTAGGAAGAAGAGAGAACCATGGACATCGTCCAAAAGCTCTGGGGCTTCTGTAACACGCTGCGCCACGATGGCATCAACTATGGGGATTACATCGAGCAGCTAACCTACTTGCTCTTCCTGAAACTGGCCGAAGAGAAGAGCTTGCCGATTCCTGCCAACTACAACTGGGCCAGCCTGCGGGAACGTTCCGGCACTGCTTTGCTTGACCACTACAACGAGACCCTGCGTCAATTGGGCCGTGAGTCAGGCCTCTTGGGTGGCATCTTCGCCGGGGCGCTCTCCCGCTTCCGAGAACCAGTCAATCTGAAGAAGCTGATCAGCCTGATTGACGAGACCGAGTGGGCTACCCTGGACGTTGACCTGAAGGGTGAAGCCTATGAAGGGCTTTTGCAGAAGTTCGCCGCCGAGCAAAAGGGCGCCGGGCAATACTTCACTCCCCGTCCTCTGATCCGCGCCATCGTGCGCTGCCTCCGGCCAGACATCCGTGAAGCGCCGGACTTCAGCGTCCACGATCCCGCCTGCGGTACAGGTGGCTTCCTCATCGGCGCCGCAGAATGGCTGCTCCAGGCCACAGGTGGGCGGCTCTCCCGGGAAGATCAGCAGCGTATGCGGCGGGGCACCTACTCTGGGCGGGAGTTGGTTCTAGAGACTCGCCGTCTGGCCCTGATGAATCTCTACCTGCACGAGATTGAGGGCGACATCTACTACGGCGACTCCATCGCCGAAGGCGATTCTAGACGCTATAACACCATCCTCACCAACCCGCCCTTCGGCACCAAGGGAGCTGGCGACGTGCCCCAACGGGAAGACTTTACCGTAGCGACCTCCAACAAGCAACTCAACTTCATTCAACACGTGATGACGGTGCTCAAACCCGGTGGCCGGGCGGCTATGGTCTTGCCAGATAACGTCCTCTTTGAGGAGAATGCCGGCCGGGACGTGCGCCAGTTGTTGATGCAGGATTGCCAACTGCACACCATCCTACGCCTGCCCGTGGGAACCTTCACGCCCTATTCCCCCGGCGTCAAGGCCAACGTGGCTTTCTTCCGTAAGGGGCGGCCCACCGAGGAGGTCTGGGTCTACGACCTGCGCACCAACGTAGATAAGGTCACCAAGGGCCACCCCCTCACTGCCGACTACTTCACCGATTTTGTGGCCGCCTACGGTCCCCATCACACCCCGCACCCCGGCGACCGGCAGGAGAGTGAGCGGCTCCATCGCTTTAGCCGCCAGGAGATTCAAAACCGCAACGATAACCTGGACATCTTCTGGCTGAAGGACGAGAGCCTGGACGATACGAACGACTTGCCGGAGCCGGAAGACCTGGTGGGTGAGGCTGTGACCCAGTTGGAGGCGGCATTGGATGCTTTGAATGAATTGGCGGTGATTTTGGGGAATGAACGGAGTGTGGAGCGTTAAGCATGGAGCGTGTAGACATGGAACGATATGACCTGCCAGAGGGATGGACATGGAAAAAGCTACCTGAAGTAGCTGAAATTGTTATGGGACAATCCCCGCCCTCTTCAACCTACAACGAAGAGGGCATCGGGCTTCCTTTCTACCAAGGAAAGGCGGATTTTGGAGAGTTGTACCCCAAGCCACGAAAATGGTGTAGCGTGCCAGGCAAAGTTGCAAAGCCAGGCGACATTTTGATGTCGGTGCGAGCGCCTGTAGGTCCTACCAACCTTGCTGATACTGAGTGCTGCATTGGGCGTGGTCTTTGCGCTATTCGTCCTTCGGGCGATATGCCCAGCCGGTTCTTGCTCGAGTACTTCCGCTGGATTGAAAGATACATTGCCGATATGGGCCAAGGTTCGACGTTCACCGCTATCAGCCGGCGCGATATTGAGACTGTGGATGTTCCTCTCCCTACTCTTGCCGAACAAGAGCGCATCGTAGTCAGGATAGAGGCTCTCTTCCGGCAGTCCCGGGCGGCGCGGGAGGCTCTGGAGCGCATCCCGCCGCTGTTCAGGCGCTTCCGCCAGGCCGTGCTGGCCGCCGCCTTCCGGGGAGACCTGGTTCCCCAGGATTCAGCAGACGAGCCGGCTGTGGCCATCTTGAAGCGCATCCAGGCCCAACGCAAGGCGCTGCCTCTGCTAGATACGTCTGCTCTGCTGGATTTGCCAAAAGAGTGGGCATGGACAACAATAGGCGAGGTCGCTGAAACAACAAGCGGCGGAACTCCATTGCGAAACCATCCTGAGTACTACCATGGGACGATTCCGTGGATCAAGTCTGGGGAACTTGAAGATAACATCATATCAGACGCCGAGGAGTTCATCACTGGAGAAGGTCTCAAAAACTCCAGCGCAAAAGTGTTTCCAAAAGGTACAGCACTAGTCGCGTTATACGGGGCAACTGTTGGGAAAACAGGCATACTTGGTATTGATGCTGCAACTAATCAGGCAGTATGTGCAGTTTTCCCGCTGAACGAAGCCTTCACTGCCGAGTTCATCACCTATTGGTTGCAATATCAACGACAAAAGCTGATTGACCAAAGTGCTGGCGGTGCACAGCCAAACATTAGCCAACGTATACTGCGTGCTTTTCCTATGCCACTCGTTCCCCTCGCCGAGCAGCGCCGCATCGTGGCCCGCATCCAGGAGTTCTTTGCTAGAGCAGAGGCTGTGGAAGCAGCAGTAGCCATCGCCCGGCGAAGGCTGGACAAACTGGACCAGGCTATCCTGGCTCGTGCTTTTCGGGGAGAGTTAGTTCCTCAGAGCCAATAGCAGTTTAAAGGAGTTTACATGGACAACAACTATCTGGAGAGCCTATTTGCTTTGCCGGGTAAGGTAGCTGCTGTTACCGGCGGCGGCGGGGTGCTGTGCCGCGCCATGTGCCACGCCCTGGCTCGCGCCGGGGCGAAGGTGGCCGTGCTGGATCTGCTGGAGCCAGCAGCGCGCAAAGTGGCGGAGGAGATCGTGGCCGCGGGCGGCGAGGCCATGGCCGTGCCGGTGGACGTGCTGGACAAGGCCAGCGTGCAGGCGGCCGGCGACGCCGTGCGGGCGCGCTTCGGGCGCGTGGATATTCTGATCAACGGGGCGGGGGGCAATAAGCCCCAGGCCACCACCTCGCCGGAGCTTTCGTTCTTCGATCTGCCGCCGGAGGCCATCCGCTGGGTCTTCGACCTCAACTTCATCGGCACGCTGCTGCCCTGCCAGGTCTTCGGCAAGGTCATGGCGGAGCAGGGCGAAGGGGCGATCCTGAACATCGCCAGCATCAACGCCTTCCGGCCGCTGACCCGCATCCCGGCCTACTCGGCGGCCAAGGGCGCGGTGAGCAACTTCACCCAATGGCTGGCCGTGCACCTGTCCATGAACTACTCGCCGCGTATCCGGGTGAACGCCATTGCCCCCGGCTTCTTCCTCACGGAGCAGAATCGCTTCCTGCTCACCGACAAGGAGACAGGCGCGTTGACCCCGCGCGGCCAGAGCATCATCGCCCACACGCCCCTGGGCCGCTTCGGCCAGCCCGAGGAGCTGATCAGCACGGTGCTGTGGCTCCTCTCGCCCGGCGCGTCCTTCGTGCACGGCATCGTCGTGCTGG
>VGOG01000293.1 GCA_016875995.1 Chloroflexota bacterium | reverse complement strand
TCACCCGCTCCGCCAGTGTCCGGGCGAACTGGGGCAGCATGGAGCGAGGGACGTACACCCGCTCGGTGGAGGTGCAGACCTGCCCGGCGTTGATCAGGGCGGCGTAGGCCAACGCCTCCACCGCCACTTCCAACGGCGCGTCTTCGGCGATGACGAAGGGGTCCTTGCCCCCCAGCTCCAGGTGGAGCTTCTTCATCTGGCCCGCGGTGAGGCGGGCGATGTGTTGCCCCACGGCAGTGGAGCCAGTGAAGGCGATGACCGGCACGTCGGGGTGGGCCACCAGCGCGTCACCGACCCCCCCCGACCCCCCCGAAGCGGGGGGGAGAACCCCACCCCGTCCGGTGACCACGTTGACCACCCCCGGCGGAAAGTGGTCGAAGGCCACCTCGACCAGGCGCAGGGTGGTGAGAGGGGTCAGGCTGGAAGGCTTGACCACCACAGTGTTGCCTGCCGCCAGGGCCGGGGCGAGCTTCCACATCAGGAGCAGGATGGGGTAGTTCCAGGGGACGATGCAGCCCACCACGCCGTAGGGCTCCTTGAGCACCAGGGAGAGTTGGCCCACGTCGGGGGAGGGGATCACCCGCCCTCGGATGTGGCGGCCCAGCTCGGCGTAGTAGTCCAGGGTGTTGAGCGACCAGTCCAGCTCCTCCTCGTTCTCCGGGAGCGGCTTGCCCTCCTCCAGGGTGAGCAGCCGCACCAGCTCGTCGAAGTGCTCTCGCATCCTGGCCGCCGCCTCATGCAGCTTATGTGCTCGCTCCACGGCGGTGGTCTGCCGCCAGGCAGGGAAAGTCGCCTTCGCTGCCGCCACTGCCCGTTCCACGTCCTGTGGCGTGCCCGCCGGCACCGTGTCCAGCACCTCCTCGGTAGCGGGGTCGGTGATCTCGATGGCCTCGCCAGAGGCTGTGTCAGCCCAGGCACCATTGATCCACATCTTCTTCATTGGTAGCCCCTCCGAACATGGCGATTAAGGGACTAGGGATTAGGGATCAGGAGGACCTTGTCCCTTGTCCCTTGTCCCTTGTCCCTTGTCACTCTGCTCCCTTGCTACGGCCCAGCCGCTTTGACCTCGGTCCACATGCGCTCGTAGAGCGGTGTAGCCTCGCCCACGTCCTCGATCCACTCCAGCTTGGCCATCACTTCCGGGGGCGGGTAGATGGCCGGCTCCTCCAGGATCTCGGCGTCAATGAACTCCGAGGCCGCCGCATTGGGGCTGGCGTACCAGGTGTAGTTAGAGATGGCTGCTCCCACCTCCGGGCGCAGCAAGTAGTTGATAAACACTTCGGCCGTGTACTGGCTGGGCGCGGTCTTGGGGATGCACAGGTTGTCGGCCCAGATGGTGCCACCTTCTTTAGGGATCGCGTACCAGAGGCGCTCGTCCTCCACGGCGGCCATGAAGAAGTCGCCGCTCCAGCCGTGGGCCAGCACCGTCTCATCGGCGCTCAACAGGTCCTCGTTCTGCTCGCTGTCGTAGGCGTAGACCCACTTCTTCTGCTGGATCAGCAGGTCTCGCGCCTGGGTCAATTGGGCCTCGTCGGTGGTGTTGAGGGAGTAGCCCAGGTACTTGAGCGCGGCGCCCATGGACTCCCGGCTGTCGTTGAGCATGGTGAACTGCCCGGCATACTCCGAGGCCACCTCCGGGTCAAAGAGGTAGGCCCAACTGTCGGGCGGCTCCTCGAAGACCTCGGTATTGTAGCCAATGCCGGTCGTCCCCCACTGGTAGGGCACGCAGTGGACCATTCCAGGATCGTAGGGCGGGCTGGCGAACTTGGGATCAATGTTGGTGATGTTGGGGACGTTATCGCGGTTCAGCTCCGCCAGCAGGCCCTGTTCGATCATGATCTCCACCATGTAGTCGGAGGGCACGATGACGTCGTAGCCGGTGGCGCCGGCCTGCAGCTTGGCCAATAGCTCTTCGTTGCTGGCGAAGGTGTCCTCCACCACGCGCACGCCGAACTCCTCCTCGAAGTCGGCGTAGATCTGGGGGTCAATGTACTCCGACCAGTTGTACACGTGGAGCTCCTTGGCCAGCTCTGGCTTGCCAGGGGCACGAGCACACCCCGCAAGCAGGGCAACCACACAGCCCATGATCAAAAGGAACACTGGAATCTTCCGCATTTCTCCTTCTCCTTTCAAATTTTACGTTTCACGTTTCACGTTTCACGTTTCACGTTTGACGTTTCACGTTATCTCTATCCCGCCTCCACCTCCTTTCTGCAACAGCAGCGACACGAATACCAGCGCCATCGAAACCAACAGCATCATACTGGACAGGGCGTTGATCTCCGGGGTGACCCCCAGTTTGACCATCGAGTAGATGCGCAGCGGCAGGGTAGTCGAGCCGGGGCCGGCGGTGAAGAAGGTGATGACGAAGTCGTCAATGGACAGGGTGAAGGCCAATAGCGCCCCGCCCAGGATGCCCGGCATGATCAAGGGCAACGTCACGCGGCGAAAGGTCTGCCATTCGTTGGCGTAGAGGTCCTGGGCCGCCTCCTCCAGCGTAACGTCGAAATAGGCCAATCGGGCGCGCACCACCACCGCCACGAACGAGATGTTGAAAG
Organism: Chloroflexota bacterium; assembly: GCA_016875995.1. Classification (GTDB taxonomy): domain Bacteria; phylum Chloroflexota; class Anaerolineae; order VGOG01; family VGOG01; genus VGOG01. The sequence goes on along the minus strand of VGOG01000293.1, from coordinate 1,410 downwards.
CCACGTGGGAGATGATGATGGTAGTCAGCCCCAGGCTGGTGTGGCTCAGCACGAAAAAGAGCAACAGCATCACGGCCATGGCGATGTCGGGGATGATGATGGGGAGGTACAGCAGGGCGTCGAAGGCCAGCTTGGCCCGGAACCTGTACCGCTCCATGGCCAGAGCCACCATCGTGCCGAACACAGTGGAGATGATCGTCGAGGCCCCGGCCACGATGAGGGTATTTTTGAGAGCCGCTGCGATGGCCTGGTCGGCGAACAGGCTGGCGTACCAGCGCAGGGTGAAGCCCCGCCAGGCCATGGCGTAGCGGGAAGCATTGAAAGAGAAGACCACCAGGATGACGATGGGCAGATACAGAAAGATGTATCCCGCCACCCCGTGCGCTGTCAACAGGCGACCCAGCCACCGCCCTCTCCGCCTCTTTCGTTTCCTGACTCTTGCCTCCTGCATCTTGCCTCCTGCTCACTCCCTGCCCAGGCGGAAATAGATCAGCGTGCCCACCAGCATCACCGCCATCAGCACGAAGGAGATGGCAGAACCAAAGGGGTAATCGCGAGCCGACATGAACTGGGAATAGATGACGTTGCCGATCATGATGGACTTGGCCCCCCCCAGCAGGTCGGGGGTGACGTAGGCCCCCAGGGAGGGGATGAAGACCAGGATAGACCCGGCCACAATGCCAGACAGGGTCAGCGGGAGGATCACCCGCAGGAACGACCGCAGGCGGTTGGCGTACAGGTCCTGGGCGGCCTCCACCAACGAATAATCCAACCGGTCGACGGCGGCGTAGCAGGGGAGCACCATGTCCGGCAGCCAGCCGTAGACCAGGCCGATGATGATGGCGCCATCGGTGCCGAAGAGGGTGAGGGGAGCCGACGTCGCTTGCAGGAAAGGCTCCCATATCCCCAGGGGCACTGCCAGGGCAAGCTGGGCGAACACAGCGTGGAGGGGTCCTGTCCAGAAGGCGTTGACAAATCCCTGGTCTCGCAGCAGCAACAGCCAGGCATAGGTGCGGATCAGGAAGTTGGTCCAAAATGGGATCATCAGCAGGACCAGCAGGGTGTTGCGCCAGCGCGGCGGACGGGTGGCGATGAAGTAGGCCAGCGGATAGCCCATCAGCAGGCAAATCACCGTCGTGGTCAGGGCGATGACCAGCGTCCGCCCGAAGATGCGCAGGTACAGGGGATCGAAGAAGCGGGCGTAGTTCTCCAGGGTAAGGTCCCAGCGAACGCCGCCGTAGGTTCCCCGCTGCCCGAAGCTGATGGCCAAGACCACGATGAGCGGAATCAGAAAGAAGACGACGAGCCAGAACAGGCTGGGGGAGATCAGGAACAGCAAACGCCAGGTTTCTCGTCGCGAACGGGGTTGGGCTGCCATCTTCGCTCCCTACTCAATGAGCAGCCGGGCCG
>VGOG01000292.1 GCA_016875995.1 Chloroflexota bacterium | reverse complement strand
TCACTCGAACCCAAGCAACATTCTTCATCGCCGGCTTGGCCGCTATCGCCCTGGCCTTCTGGCGCTATCAGGAGAGGGTAGAGGAGACGATGCTAAAAGCGACGGCGTGGCTTAGCGATAAGCTAAGACTTCCGAAGTCTCGGAGACTTCGGAAGTCTTGACCCAGTACTTACGCGCGCTAAGAAAAGTTGTAAGATGACGATGAGAGTCATCGGCTTAGACTTAACTACCTCGTCCCAGAAAGGGACTGCTTACGCTGTTCTGACCAAAGAGTTGGACATCGTAGCCGAAGGGTTAGTGACCGACGATGAGGAGACCATCGCTTTGGCGAAGGAGCATCGCCCTGCCCTGGTAGCCATTGACGCGCCCCTCAGCCTGCCCCTGGGCCTCTGCTGTCTGGAGGAGAGCTGCCCGTGTCGCCCCGTTTCCTCTCACCAGGGACGCCAGTGCGAGCGGGAGCTGTCGGCCCTGGATATCGGCTGCTATTACACCACCAAGCGCTCCATCATAAAGGGGATGGTCTATCGGGCCATCGCTCTCAGGAAGAAACTGGAGGGGCAGGGCTTCGCCGTCATCGAAGTCTACCCGTATGCCAGCCGGGTGCGGCTCTTTGGCAAGCTGCCACGCAAGACGACCGTCGCCGGGCGACGAGCTCTCCAGGAAAGGTTACGTCATCTCATACCCGCTATCCCCTGGCCTCAGAAGTCACTCCTCTCCCACGACGCCCTCGACGCGCTGTTTGCCGCCTACACCGGCATCCTCTACCTCGAGAGCAAGACCGAGGCTCTGGGGGATCAGGCCGAGGGTCTCCTCCACATCCCCATCAATGGGTGTCCCCAATTGATGGCGAGGAGTTGCACTCCGAGACCTTGTTCGGGAGTACAACTCCCTCATATCGGGTGAGCTTCTACATTTGCTTGCCCTGCCTTAAAGTGATATAATACAAAAGGTGTGAAGATGGACAAGCAAAGCCAAGAGACCAAACTGAGCCGCGTCGAAGTAGAGCACATCGCAGAATTGGCTAAGCTCAACCTGACCGACGAGGAAAAGGAAAAGTTCCGGGAGCAGCTCTCAGCCATCCTGGAGTACGCCGAGATACTGCAGCACTTGGATACGGAAGCCATCCCTCCCACAGCCACGGTGCTCCCCTTGCGGAACGTAATAGTGGCCGACGAGGTCAGGCCCTCCTTCCCCCACGAAGACGTCTTAGCCAATGCGCCCGAGGCCGAGGACGGTTGCTTCAAGGTGCGAGCAATTCTGGAGTGAGTTATTCATGGTGCGATTGACAGAAAAAGGGAAACTTCTCTCCCATATCTTGCATCCTGATGAGCTTCTGGCTGTCGAAGAGTTCAAGAAGAGGATCTTGGCCGAGCTGCCTGACCAGGTTAAGGACATCATCCTCTTTGGTTCCAAGGCGCGGGGAGACGCCCACCCCGGTTCGGACATAGACCTGCTGGTCATCGTAGATCGCAGGACGCCAAAAGTGGATGATGTCATCAGCGAGATCACGGCTGACGCGCTCTTGGAGCAGCGGATAGACATTTCGGCCCTTGACTTCACCAGCGACCAGATAGCTGAGTTGGCAGCTATTGGCACACCGTTTATCCGTAACGTAGCCGACGAGGGAATCGTGCTGAAAGGAGGACCTATCGTGGTAGGTAAAGGTGATCCAGCTAAGGTAGCGCAGGGATTCCTTGAGTCAGCCCACACGCGGTTACAGGCCGCTAGGTTGATGCAGAGAGAGGGTCTATTCGGCGAAGTGATGTCCTTGGTCTTCTACGCCTTCCTGGACGCTGCCGATGCAGCGCTGGCTGCTCAATCCATCCGCACTAAATCCCATGCCGGGACGATTGATCTCTTCAGCTTGTACTTCATCAAGCCAGGACTGGTAGAGGCCAAGTACAGCCGTTGGTTCAAACAGGCCCGCAAGTTCCGTCTGGAGGCCGACTACGAGCGGAAGCGAGATTTCACGACTGAGCAGGTCAACGAGGCCATTGCCCAGGCGACGGAGTTCGTGGGAGTGATCGAAAGCCTACTGCCATCTCTGCTGGAGAACTAGCTTGGAACTGTACGAACTGACCATCCACGAAGCCCATGACCTTTTGAGAAAGGGCGAGATTCCGGCCATCGAATTGACTCAGGCCGTTATCGAGCGCATCGTGGAGGTTGATGACCAGGTCAAAGCTTACCTCACCCTCACCCCTGAATGGGCTCTGGAGCAAGCCCAGCAGGCCGACCATAGGATCGCCGCCTGGCGAAAGAATCCATCGAATGCCCTCCATCCCCTGACAGGCATCCCCCTGGCCATCAAAGACGTGATCTGCGTGGCAGGCGTGCCGACTACTTGCGGCTCCAACATCCTGGAGGATTTCATCCCACCCTACGACGCTACGGTGATCGAGCATCTGCGCCGGAGGGGCGCGGTCATCCTGGGCAAAACCAACATGGACGAGTTCGCCATGGGCTCCTCCACGGAGAACTCAGGCTTTTTCCCCACTCACAATCCCTGGGGTCTCAGCCGGGTGCCCGGCGGCTCCAGCGGAGGGAGCGCGGCCGCCATAGCCGCCGACGAGTGTCTGGGCGCCCTGGGGTCTGACACCGGTGGCAGTGTGCGCCAGCCAGCAGCGTTTTGCGGCGTGGCCGGCCTCAAGCCCACCTACGGCCGCGTCTCTCGCTACGGCCTGGTAGCCTTTGCCTCCTCGTTGGACCAGATCGGCCCCTTCGGCAAAGACGTGACCGATTGCGCCCTCATCCTACAGGCCATCGCCCATCATGACCCCCGCGATTCCACCTCGGTGGACGTTCCCGCCCCCGATTATGCCCAGGCCCTCGTCCCCGACATTCGAGGTATGAGGGTGGGCGTTCCCAGGGAGTACTTTGTCGAGGGCATGGAGCCTGAGGTGGAGGCGGCGGTGCGGGCAGCCATAGACAAGATAGCTGACCTGGGTGCAGAGGTGGACGAGGTTTCGCTACCGCACACCGAGTACTCCCTGCCCGCCTATTATCTCCTCGCTCCGGCCGAGGCTTCAGCCAACCTGGCCCGTTACGATGGCGTGAAGTACGGCTATTCTCATTCTGAGGTAGAGGACGTGTGGGACGCCTACCGCCAGACCCGCCAGCACGGCTTCGGGGCCGAGGTCAAGCGGCGTATCATGCTGGGCACCTATGCCCTCTCGGCCGGCTACTACGACGCCTACTACCTCAAGGCCCAAAAGGTGCGCACCCTCATCAAGCGTGATTTCGACCAGGCCTTCAGGGAATTCGACGTGCTGTTAGCCCCAACTTCTCCCACGGTAGCCTTCAAAATCGGCGAGAAGGTGGACGACCCGCTGCAGATGTACCTCTCCGACGTCCTTACCCTCTCCCTGAACCTGGCCGGCATCTGTGGCATCTCCATTCCCTGCGGCTTCGCTGATGGTCTACCCGTGGGCCTGCAGATCATGGGGGATGCCTTCGCCGAGGAGGTGGTTTTGCGCGTGGCTTACGCCTACGAGCAGGCGACAGAGTGGCATAAGAGGAAACCTGTGTTATGAGTAGTGAATGGAGATGAACAGGAGGTGCAAAGATGTCTACTGTAACTGTCTCAAGAGTAACCCGCGAGGGGCAGATCACATTGCCTCAGGATATTCGTGAGGAGTTGGATGTCCATGGAGGCGAGGACATAACCCTGCAAAGAGTGGCTAAAGGGATTGTGATATTGTCTAAGCCCTCTCTGTCTCGCCCGCAGGTGGCCGAAAGCTTACTCAAGAGCCTGGTCATTGGCATAGGTCAAGAAGCAGAGAGGATGGGTATTCGCGAGGAAGAGGATCTAGATGCTCTTGTGAAGATCCTACGCCGGCACTCTTTCGAGGAGAGGTATGGAGGAACCGAGAGGAGGATCCAATGACTCTTAAGGTCATTCTAGAAAAAGGGGCAGACGGCTATATTATCGCTGAGTGCCCACAAATCCCAGGCTGTATGTCTCAGGGCAAAAC
>VGOG01000291.1 GCA_016875995.1 Chloroflexota bacterium | reverse complement strand
CCCACCTGCGCCAGGCCGAGGAGCGGGGCGATGGCCAGCCCTTCGGCGACCAGCAGCAGGTTGCGGGCGTCCGGGTCTACGGTGAACCCGCGACCGAGGGGGCCCAGCAGGTCCACGGCCTCGCCAGGGCGCCGGGCCGCCAGCCAGCGCCGGCCGGGCTCGTCGGCGGGCACTAGCAGGTCAATCTCCGCCCCCACGCTGCGGCTCAGGGGCACGGCCCGCCGCAGGAACGGATCGGCGCCCTCACCACAGCGCGCGGCCACGAACTGCCCCGGCGCGGCTTTGGCCGCCAGGGGCGCCGCGGCCAGGCGCAGCCAGCGGACGCCGCGGAGGACGGCCTCGTTGGCCAGCACCTCGGCCAGAAGCTGTTGTACCACGATCCGCTACTCCTGATGCATGATGCGTGAAGCGTGAGGCGTGATTTCACGTTTCACGGATCACGTTTCACGCATCACCCTCATTGTACCACATTCGCCAGGGGCTCGCAAGACGACAAAAAGCGCAGGCCACGAAGGCTGCGCGCCTTTCGTGGCCTGCATGTCCTGTGGTTCAAATGGCCGGTTGCTGAGCCTAAACTCAGGAAGTAGTGGGTTGAGCGACTTTCGGCTCAAGCACAGGCCACGGCAGGTAGCGGTATTTTACTTTCAGTCGCTGGATCAAGGCATGATGCTCCGCTGTCACGTCTAGGCCCAACTCCTCAGCCAGGTCATGCGTGGCCCACCAGGCCCTTTCCTCGTCTTCAGAGGCAAATTCAGGGATCTCTGCCAGAGAGCGAACGATTGCGCGCTCTGGCGTTTTTTCTCCTCTATTCATCAAATGCTTTCTTCATCCCATTGAAACAACGTGATCATTCAAAGAGGTCTTCAAAATCCTGATAAGTCTTTTCACTGCGCCTGGCCACACGGCCGATGATGACCAACTGCTCTTTGTCGAATACCTTGTATATCACCCTGTAATCGCCGACTCGTAAGCGATACACGTTGGGCTCAAGTTGTACAATGCCATAAGGCCGAGGGTCCTCTTGCAAAGCTTCGATGGCCTCTATAACCCGTTCTCTGTCTTGGGGTGGGATGGAGCGCAGTTCTCGCTTGATTCTGGCCCGGGGAGTCTCAATCCTATACATTGCCTTTTTCCTCAGCCTTCAGTTCAGCCACGATTTCGGAGAAAGGACGACCATCCCCGGCTCGGTACTCGGCTTCGGCCTCACGCATCGCCCGCAAGTCTTCCAGATCCTCCAGGCGCTGTAAAAGCTCCCGGTAGGCTTCGTAGTCAACAAGCATTCCCCTGGAGAGCTTGCCTTCGACGGTAGCTTCCAGGAGTATAGGCTGTCTGCTTTCGGCCAGAAGGCGCAAAGCATCATCCAGGCTGGCAACTTCTCTGGTGGAAATAAACTCGGCAGTTACAACGCTGCTCATAGGTCACCTCACAGTATAGGATCAGGTTCAGCGCGGCATCCAGTGTCACGGCCCTCCATAGATCGAGAGTTCGGGGCTCTCTGCCAACCACCGGCCTAACTCCGGATCGCGGGGGGTCAGTTCGATTTGCTTTGTGATGACACTCATTGCCTACCTCGCTGTGCTGCCTGGCAACAGATTGATGCCCTCGCGCTGGATGTTCTTGGCCAGCAACGTCGGCTCTCGCTCCATCTGCTCCATCTTTTCGCGGCTCCAGATGCGGGTCGAGATGAAGGGGCCATGGGCCAGCCAGATATCAGCAGCCAGGTAGCGAATTGTCCGGCACATGGCCAGATCGTCACGCTCCACGACGACCAGCACGTCCAGGTCCGAGTCAGGCCCTCCCGTCCCACGCGCCCGTGAGCCGAACAACGTCACAGACAGGAGGCCACCGTTAAGCCTGTCCTTAAGTTGGGCCACAAATTCGCGCAGAGCACGCTGCTCAACCTCAGTAAGCGGGAGGAGCCGGGAATCGTCAGTGCTCATACCAAACCTGCTTCCTGTAGATAACGCTCAGGCGCGATCTAGATACAGTCGCACATCGGGGATGCTCATCTGCTCCTCATCTTCTTGCCAGTTGTTGTCTGTTGATATTGTACTACAAAAGTGGGCAGTTGGCAAGACTTTATCCAGCTCTTCTGCTCCTGCTACGACCAGAAAAGCGCAGGCCACGAAGGCTGCGCGCCTTTCGTGGCCTGTGATGTGCTTGTTGGATGTTTTGGCGCTGGTGACTACAAAGCAGTCCAGTTCAGATGCACCCCTGCCGCACCACCAGCCTCATAGTACTCTAGCCGCACCCGGTGGTAGCCCTGGCTCAAGGTGACATTGGCCTGGAATGTAGCCACCTGGGGATCCTGCCAGGCCTCGATAAGGAGACGGTCATCCACCCACAACCGCGCCCCGTCATCTATGCTTAGGGTGAAGTGGTAGGTGCCGGCGTCAAACCAGACGTAGCGCTGCCAGCGAGCGGAAAACTTGTCTGCCGGGACGCTGGGCCTGGGGAGCCGGTGCCCCAGTTGATAATAGGCTCACCATCCCGCCTACTTGGTCTTCAGATTGCAATGGTTCTATCGCACCTTTGTCTCTCACCCTTGCCCCAGGCCTGGTTGCAGACCATCATCTGCTCTGCTGACCATCGGCGCTCGGAATGAAGGGATGACATTGGTGGTGTAACCGAGCATGGGTCGTCGTATATCTGGTTATTTCTCAGGTCTGGATCGTCTGTATCTGAGGTCAGCCATGCGTCGATAGATGAGCATGGAGTCCAACATTCGACACCTTGCACAGCGATGTCAACGTAATATGGCCCAGCTTGCTCACCGGACTGCAGATTCCCGACGAACTCGTAACGCCACTCGTCACCGGCTTTGATAGTGAGCTCCACGTTAACTGCAGTGTCTGGGCCATAGTTAGTGATCATAAGTGTGTATTGAGCAAACGTGCACCAATACCAATTAGTCCACCAACCTATTGTGAAAGAAAGCTCTATATCAGCCATCGGCGCGGGTGTCGCCGTCGGCGTGTTCGTCGCCGGTGGCGTGGGTGTACGAGTTGGCGTTGCAGTCTGAGTTGCTGTAGGCGTAGATGTTGGCGTGCGGGTGCTGGTTGGCGTCGGTGTTGACGTGGGTGTGAAAGTCGGTGTTCTCGGCGTCGGTGTTACTGCAGGTGTCGGTGTCCGGCTGCTGGTTGGCATCGGTGTTGATGTACGAGTAGGCGTAGGTGTTGCTGTACGGGTCGCCGTAGGAGTAGGCGTCACCGACCCCATGACCACAAAATCATCCATCACAGCCTGGGCCTGCTGGTCTTCCCACAGCGAAGACCCAATGTACATTCGCCCTACTAAGGCACTGGGCATTACCACCGAAGAACGCGTCTCGCAAAGCACACCGTCCAGATACAAAGCGATCGTATCACCTTGCCAGGTTACCCGAACATAGTGCCACTCCTGCGGTACCCAATCATACACATTCTGACTGACACCGTACTCCGTGTCTGGGCTCCATACCATGAAGCGAAAGTTATTGGCGGCATCTTTCATAATGCGTATACGATTGTACCAGCCATTTCCTGCGTCAAGGAACACATGACTCTGGTTGTCATTGCCGGCCCACAATGGTTTCAGCCAGAGTTCGATAATTCCCTGTTGAGGGTTAATATTGCCCTCGGGTTGGTAGTACAATGTATCGCTGTCATCAATCAACACCCCTAGGCCAGTGTGGCCAGCCACGAACGTAGGTCCATTGGCGACGCCTTGTTCGCCATCTTCACCATTGAAAGAACCTTCAAACCGGAGCAATAACAAGGTGGGCGACATCGTAGTTGCAGTGGGCGTGGCCGTTGGCGTACGCGTGAGCGTAGGCCCCACTGGGGACGTGGGCGTGGGTGTTGGGGGCTGCCCGTCTGGGGCGTAGTTCTTCAGGAGGACGGGGAGGTAGAGGCGGCGAGGAAGCGCCGAAGGTATAGTAGGGCTAGGGGTTGGTGTTCGGGTCGGCGTTGGGGTGGTGGTGGGAGTTGGCGTTCGGCTCGGCGTCCGCGTTGGTGTGGCGGTAGGCGTGGG
>VGOG01000290.1 GCA_016875995.1 Chloroflexota bacterium | reverse complement strand
CGGCGTAGATGCCAATGGCACATGCCGCCATCCACGAGCAGCAACTCGCCTCTTTGCGCCGACTCCCACAACGTCTCGAAAATCATCCCGAACCTCACTTCTGGCGGGGTCTAACGGCTAAGCTGAGTTGCCGCGCTGTTTGCGGTCAGGTGGAGCGCGTAGTTATGCAGATGCGCGGATACCAGCCTGGGCATCGGAAATGCAGCCATGAGTAACGGTGACACTTACGACACCAGCCATAAAGCCACAGTCGTTTGCCAAGGATTTGATACCATTTCATTTCTGCCATGCTTTTGATCTCCTATTTTAAGTCAATTTAGCGCATCTGCATAACTATCGATTATGCCGACCACGTTCTGTCTAATCCTTCGGCCCTCCCGTCCGGCCCCGCTCAGGGCAGGGCCAGGCGGCAGGGCCGAAAGCCCTGCCCCAGCGAAAGCAGGTTCAAGAAGGGACCTCCGAATCGAGCGATTCTTGCTCAATCCGAGCAATGAGCCGGGACAACATCTCGTTGTGCAAACTGGCCCTGTAGCCGGTGTACCCCAGACTCTCCAGGGCTCTCTTGAGCTGCTCCTTGGTGCGCGTCTCAAACCCGCGCTGTCCCAATTCATCATTTGTCTCTCGCACCAGCCGTTCAAATCCTGCCTCTAATGGCTGTCGAGATGAGTATTTAGACACGGCCCGCCCTAGCTCACTGTCACCAAACAACTCGGCTGCATCTCGTGCGACAGATCGCTTCTCACCACCGTTCTGTGAGCGGTAATTCTCTCGCTTGATCGCCTCCTGCAACTCCAGATCAGTCATCGGGGCAAAACACACACCTAGATTGCGGGCCGCGTTCTTGAGACAGTCGGTCCTGGCCGCCTTCTCCGCCGTCTCGTAGCGCTCGGCGGCCGTAGTCTCCAGCGTGCCGCCATTCTCCGCCTTGGTGGCCCTCAATGGCCAGATACCGATGTCGTCCTGGTGGGCCTCGCTTCCATCGGCGAACCGAACGGCGAGGCGGCCAACTAATCGCACGTATGCGTTCGCCTCGTTGATCTCCACCACTTGGGGACCATCCAGGATGGTGAAGCTCCATCCTGCCGGGGTGAAGATTTGATTGAGGCGATAGGTCACGTACTCCCCGGTCGTGAAAGCGCCCTTGACGTTGCGATCCTTCTTGATCGCCCAATCGTCCACGAACTGGGCCAGGGCATTCAGTTGCTCTTCCTTAGTCAACCCTGATTTTTGCTCTCCCATCTTTCCTCCTCCTCATTGATTTTATCCCTCAAGGCCACCAGGGTAACTGACAATTCTCTGTCGGCCTTGCTGATGCACTTCTGCGAAAAACACCGATGAAACATCTCACGCGCTGCGTCTATCAAATCTTCGTCGGTAGTGATGACGGGGGGTGCTTCTCCTATTGGCAACCCTGTCTTCTTGGACATCCTGTTTATCAGATTGTTCATATTGGGGCCTATCCACCACGAACTTGGGACACCATGGTTAGTTAAAATAAAGGCCCCATTCCCTAAAACATCAGTCACATCGGGAATGTATTGGGCCACGTGCCCGTACTCGGTTAAGAATAGTCTGGCCTTCATCTGTTCTTCTCCCACCACCGCCACGCCAGGCTGCCGAAGCCCAACACGACGACGATGATAATACTAATGGGGTCCATCTCCCTCCCTCGCTTTCTCCACCAGCCACCGCCAGTACTCACTGTCGGCGGCAATGGCTCGTTCCATCCGCACCAGCATCTCTATTAACACCTCGTCCATGATCCGCGCCACCGCCTCGTTGCCCTCGATCAATCGCAGGAGTTCGCGCAGCTTGCGGACATCCCCCCGAATGGGCGCGATCCAGAACATCCGCCGCTCCCACAGCTCAATCTGCTGAGAATCTTCCTTCTTCCACGCGGCCACGGATCGCCTCCGCCTTCCGCTCCTGCTCGGCCCGATGGTCGTCCAACACGTGGCCGACGATAGCGCCAGCGCTCATGGGTAGCCCCCCCACGCAGAAGTAGAGGGCCACGACTACCGCATCCTCCCACCCGATGGCCAGGCTGGCTGCAGCGACTACTATCGCACAGCCCAGCACCACCTCGGCGAAAGTGTAGTGCCGCGCCGATGGCCACCTGCGATGGGCATACTCCACCACGAACGAGTAGATGCAGCAGACGAGAAATAGCACAGTCCCAGATGCCAATGGTGTCATCTCGCCTCCTGTAAGCGATCCCGGATCCATACCATGACCTCCCTATCCAACGGGGACAAGGTGTGGCTGGCGAGCGCCCACACGAACTCATCCTCGCCAGACTCCAGGGCCAGGATGGCCGTCTCGGCCAGCTCTGTGACCTTTTTAATCAATCGCTCGATGATCTCTTGCTCTATCTCTGTCAGGTACATCATTGATCCAGGCCGCGCTCGCCCAGCCGCAGGCCAACGCTCGATGATCTCTTGCTCTATCTCTGTCAGGTACATCCTTCCTCCCTTCTCATTGTATCTGAACAAACCCACGCTTTAGCAGCATGATGATGAGCTGCTCCGGGGTTTGCCCAGTCGCATACGCCGTTATAACCACCTGCGTCGTCTTGCTGACGACGATAATGCACCACTTGCCCGCAACCTGGATGACGTGGACCTGCCTGTCCAGGTTGTCAAACACGTATGACCCCCAGTATCCCAGCCGCTTCCACAACCCGACGATCTCCATGCTGCCTGGAAACTCAGAGAAGTGCTCGAGCGTATGCAGCGGCTCGGCATTGACGGGGACAATTGGCGCTACAGGGATAACTGGCGCTATGTAGATTGGGATAATAGGAGTCGGGATTGGTTTCTCTGACACGATTACGCGACTGTGGCCACTATCGTCTCGTAATTGCTCCTGTACAAGCGTCGGGTTTGAGTTTGCACAGGCTATGGTCGCAAGAACGAGCACGACCAGGACAAATACTGGTCTTCTCCAGATGACTGCCATCTTCCCTCCTCGTTTTAGTGTTGTTCGTGCGCGTGTGAGGATGCGCGCCCCCCTTCATGGCTACCAGTGATGTGCGTCGAGACGGGTCGTCAAGTCGTCCTGGATGTCAATGAGCATATCCTCGAACGTGCGCTCTTCCCAGCGTGCCTCTTCCAGGATTTCGAGGAAGTAGATCACCCAGGCCCCTCTTGCTCCCTCTGGAAGTTGTCTCAAGTATTCTGCTGTGCTTTCCAGTCCTGCTCGAACGTGCTGGGAGAGGGAATTCAACTTGCCTGGATTGTGCGACCAATTCTTCGGTATCATTGTGTGTACCTCCTTGGGTGTACCTCCTAAGCGACTTGTAATTCAGACAGCCTGGCCTGCAGCTCGGCGATCCTCTGTCTGATGGCCTCCACCTCGTCCTGGCCCGTCAAGGTCCTGAGATGGGCCACCACCTGGCGACTGCGCAACACCGCACACCGCGCCCGCTCCAGACGAGCCCGAACCCGATGAGGATCACACGACAATGCGAAATCAAACATCTGCAAACCCTAACCTCGCTGGCCAGCCGTTGAACGCATACCCCCCGCCAGGCGGCGGGTTGTATGCGTAATTGGTATCCTGAAAACGCCCACAACCCTGACAGTGCCGCAGCACATTCCCCGGCTTGACACTCCACCAGGGGAGCGGGTAGAATCTTTCCTCCAGCTCCGCCTCGCTCAGGCCCGCCCAGTCCTCGTCCTCTACCAGGACGAACTCGAATTCCGATCCCCCGCATTGGCAAGAACAGACTGAGAATTTCTTGCGAGCCGTCCTCCAGACCCCGAACAGCTTGATCTGGACACTGTCGTTCCACCTGTCGTGGGGGTCTGGCCTAGTTTCCAAGACTTTCATGATCGCCGTCTCCACCATGCAAGCTGCCCGATTCTTCGGGCACATCCTCGAAAAAAAGATCGCCAATGTTGTGCCCCAGGGTAAGACATACCCTGACGATAAAGTTGCCCGTAATAGGAAAATGACCATGCCTGATCAGCGAAAGATATTGCGGTGTATAGCCCAACCGCTTCGCCAAAGCCTGCATGGTCATTTTCTT
>VGOG01000289.1 GCA_016875995.1 Chloroflexota bacterium | reverse complement strand
GCCCACCGCCAGAGTGATCCACCACGGAGCGCAATCGAGCGAGCAGGTGAAATCCTTCCAGCACATCCAATTTCAGCGCAGCAAAATCCGCTATTTCCGCAAGCATCATGGCTCGTGGCAAGCGGAGATATTGCGGCTATTTATCCTGACCACCTATCTTTATGAACTGATTATAGAAGCCCTCAAGTGGCTGGCGGGACACAAGTGCTCCCTGCGAGCGGAAAGAGTGAAAGCGTATTGGCAGGTGTTACGGTCGGGATTGAGATGAGGAAACCCTGATGAAGCTGAACCGTACCCAATGGCTCATCCTACTCAGCGCCCTGCTGACCGTTGCCATCGGTGTGGCAACAAACATCGCCACTGGCGAGATGCCAACCTGGGCCCAACCGTACCTCTGGCTGGCCTGGCCGCTCCTGGGCTTGTTAACCATCATGTTCCTCTTCGTCACGTGGCGCCAAGCCAGCGCCGAGCCACGCCCCCCTGACCGTAAGTTGGTCTGGGCATACCTGCAGGAGGTGGCTGCCGAGCCGCTGTTCACGCTGGCGGACGAGGTACTGGGTAAGGCAGAATTCATCCCCCGTGAAGTTACAGCGCAGGAAACACGCGGGCTCTTCTCCCGTTTCGCCGCCGTGTACCGTCCTGGCGGCGCGCCTGCAGAGGCGGGCGGCCCTGTCCGCCCCGAGCCGCTGGAAGCGGTGCTGATACGGGAGAGGCGCCTCGTCCTGCTGGGTGAGCCCGGAATGGGAAAGACGACCAGCCTGCGACACCTGGCGCAGGTCACAGCGCAGCAGGCACTGGCAAGCCGTGACGACATCCCAATCTACGTGGAACTCAAATACTACGCCGGCGAGCCCGAACTCGAAATGCTGCTCGTGCGCCACGTGGACGACGTTCTGAAGCGTCGTAAGCTCATCCTTGGTTATGACGAGGCCGGGCGAACGCAGGCGATGCGGGCCTGGTTGGCTGCCAAAAACGCACGCTTCCTGCTCATCTTGGATGGGTTGAACGAGGTCGCGCCGGATCAACGAATGAATGCCCTCAATGCACTGGAGGGGCTCCTAGGCTACCCCCACCGCCTGCTCGTCTCCTGTCGGGAGCAGGACTACGACGAGAGCCTGCGCGAGCACGCTTTCGCCTTTGTTCTACAGGGCCTGCAGGAAGACGAAATCCGAGGCTATCTCCGCGCGCGCCTGGGTGACAGGGGCGAGACGTTGTTCGATAACCAGATTCGCTGGGATGAGAAGATGCGGACGCTGGTGGCGAACCCCCTGATGCTATGGCTGGTTGGCGAGGTAGCCCGGGCGAACCCGGAGGCGCGCCTGCCAGCCAACCGGGGGCAACTCTTCCGGGTGTTCGCGGAGGCTATGCCGGGCCTGCGTCGCAAGGAAGGCGTGCCGATGCCCGATGTACCCCAGGATGTGGTCGAGGCGGTGCTACGCGTGCTGGCCTTTGCCATGCAGGAACACGGCCCTCCGCCGCCCGACCTGGGCCGGGTGCGGGGCTGGGGTCTTCCCACAGCCACCTATCGGCTGGAGGATGTTTTAACGGTGGGCAAGGCCTGGCGCTTCCTCAAGAGCGACGGCCTAGCAGGCGAGCCAGTGGAGTTTCTACATCCCCTTTTCCAGGAGTACTTTGCGGCCGACGAACTGCGGGCCCGGCTGGAGCACCAGCGCAACTACGCTGCTATCCTGGGCGACCGCCCCTTCACGGACGAATGGGATGAGGTCGTGATGATGCTAGCGGGCATCCATGATGACCCAGTTGGCTTGGTAAAGTGGTTGGCCGTGGAGGCCACTGCGCGGCAGGCTTGGGGTGCAGCGCTTCTGGTGCACCGCTGTTGGGAGACCAGCAAAGCGGTGGACGATGCCGAGGCGCGTGCGGCGGTCGTAGAAGCCGTCATCGACACCCTGCGGCGTGGCACCCATGAGCGTTGGCTAGCAGTGAAGATTCTCGGGGAAATCAAAGACCCCCGAGCTGTGGAGCCTCTTATTTGGGCCCTGGACGACATCCAGCAAGATGTGCGCGAGGAGGCAGTGTGGGCCCTGGGGGAGATCAGAGATCCTAGGGTTGTGGAGCCCCTTATCCATGCTGCCAGGGGAGGCTACATGGTTGACGCAGAGGCGCGTTCGACAGCGAAAAAGGCCCTGGGGGAAATCGGCGCACCGGCCGTTAAGCCCCTCATCTTGGCCCTGGGAGACCCGGCCAAGGAGGTACGCCAAGTGGCAGCGGAGGCCCTGGGGGAAATCGGCGCACCGGCCGTCGAGCCCCTCATCCAGGCCCTGCGCGACCCGGACGAAAGGGTTCGCTCAGGGGCAGTGGAGGCCCTGGGGAGAATCGGTGAGCCAGCGGTCAAGCCCCTCATCCTGGCCTTGTGCTACTTGGGCGAGGGGGTACGCTTGTGGGCAGTGGAGGCCATCGGGAAAATCGGCAAGCCGGCGGTGGAGCCCCTCATCCAGGTCTTGCACGAACCGGAGCCATGGGTTCGCTCAGGGGCAACGGAGGCCCTGGGGAGAATCGGCGAGCCAGCCGTCGAGCCCCTCATCCAAGCCCTGCGCGACCCGGACGAAAGGGTTCGCTCGTGGGCAGTGGAAGCCATCGGGAAAATCGGTAAGCCGGCAGTGGAACCCCTCATCCAGGTCTTGCACGACCCGAACCCATGGGTTCGCTCAGGGGCAGCGGAGGCCCTGGGGAGAATCGGCGGCCACCGGGCCGTCGTGTCCCTCATCCAGGCCTTGCGCGACCCGGACGAGGGGGTGCGCTACGAGGCGGCGGTGGCCATGGGGGAAATCGGCGACGCGTGGGCCGTTAGGTATCTCATCCCAGCCCTGCGCAACCCCGATGCAAGGGTGCGTTGGAGGGCTGCGAAGGCCCTGGGGAAAATCGGCGACCCCCGGGCACTGCCTTGGCTGGAGTGGGTGGCACGAGGGGATAGAGGTAAGACGCCGTGGGGGGATGTAGCGGATGCGGCGATGAAGGCAATGGAACGGATCAGGGAGCGGAGAGGGCAGTAGGCCGATGAAGGTGTGTCTCATCAGCGGGGAGTTCCCGCCCATGCAGGGAAAGGTGGGTGATTTCACCAACGAGCTGGGTAAGGCGCTGGCAGAGCTGGGCGTTGAGGTCAGCGTCATCACCTCGACTAAAGCCAGAATGCAGGAGATATGTTCTTGCATCCTGTATCGTTATACTGTACTTATGGAGGAGAATACTCAAGTGATATGAACGAGCGAGAGTTTACGAACAAAGTCACTAACAGCCAAGAGGACTTTCTGCAGGATTTCCTGGACATTCTGGAGGAGCAGGACGTGCCGTTTTGCGTCATCGGTGGCCTGGCCGTTAATGCCTACGCTGAACCAGTTGTCAGCTTGGACCTGGACCTGGTGGTTACCTCTGACCGGATGGATGAACTGGTGGAAGTTCTGGGACAGCGTTTTACCGTCCACAGGTTCCCCCACAGCATCAACGTGTCCAGTCCCTCCTCGGATCTGCGTATTCAAATTCAGACTGATCCCAAATATCAGGGCTTCATCGCCCGTGCCTCAAGGCAGATGATACTGGGATATGAGACCTCGGTGGCAGCTTTGGAGGACGTCCTGCAAGGCAAGGTCTGGGCTTTCTCCGACCCGACCCGGCGAGCCAGCAAGCGTCAGAAGGACCTAGCGGACATCATGCGCCTAGTTGAAACCCACCCGCACCTGATGGCCTTGCTGACCGAGCCGTTGCGCAAGCAAATCCGTTGAATCCTGCTAATCACTGTCTTCTGAGCGAGTGAGCAAATGCGTATTGGATTGATCACCGGCGAGTATCCACCCGACCAAGGTGGGGTGGGGGACTTCACGCACGAACTGGGCAAGGCGCTGGCAGAGTTGGGCGTTGAGGTCAGCGTTATCACCTCGGTTAAGGGACAAGGGACAAGGGACAAGGGACTAGGGACTAGGGACAAGGGACTAGGGACGCCCTTTGTCACTGGTCACTTGTCACTTTTCCCTATCATCGAGAGGTGGGACTGGGGTTCTTGGCGTGACATCATCGGGCTTCTGAGCGAAATCCATCCCGACGTCGTCAATATCCAGTATCAAACAGCCGCCTAC
>VGOG01000288.1 GCA_016875995.1 Chloroflexota bacterium | reverse complement strand
GGCGACTCCTTCAGCTTCTACCTCATCACCAAGGTTGATCCCGGTTACGTGCTGGACGCCGACGCTACAGGCACGGAGCCCAATCTGATCGCCGAGAACACCGCCTTCATCGCCAGCACGACGACAGACGTTCGCACGGCCAACAACCAGGATACCGAGCAGACGGAGATCATCGCCGAGGCCGACCTGCGAGTCACCAAGACCGACACGCCGGATCCCGGCCAGAACCTGTACTACGATCCGGTGACCAACAAGTTCGTCTACACCTACACCCTCACCATCGCTGCGAGTCACCAAGACCGACACGCCGGATCCCGGCCAGAACCTGTACTATGATCCGGTGACCAACAAGTTCGTCTACACCTACACCCTCACCATCGAGAACCTGGGGCCTTCAGACGCGGCCAAGGTGGTGCTGACCGACACGCTGCCGGTGGATGCGACCTTCGTCAGGTTTGAGGCGCCGGCGGACGTCCGGTGCTACTTCCGCGACGACGGCGTCGTGTTCTGCCTGGTGGGTAACGATCCCAACAACCAGGGCACCGCCCAGCGAGGCCGCCTGAACGTGGGCAGCAGCAAGGTGGTGAAGATCGTCGTCGAGGCCGACGCCAGCGCGGTGGACTTGCTGGAGAACTGCGCCGAGGTCATGGCCATCGCCGAAGCGGCCTTCCCCTTCCGACCGACCGATCCCATCCCGCCGGCCGACTTCCAGGACGGGAGAACGCCGACGCCAGACCCCAACCTGGCCAACAACCGCTTCTGCGAGATCACCAGTCTGGTGACTCCGGCAGTTAAGGTGGACAAGAAGGTCTACGTTCGCCGCAGCCCCGCCAGAGGCATTGACGTCACCAAGGACGGCCGGACCGAGGCGCAGCGCTGTGCTGCCTACGCCGCCGACGACATCCTGACGCTGCCCGGCGATGAGCTCACCTACTGCTATACCATCACCAACGAGGGCGACACCTGGCTCAGCTCCATCACCCTGGGGGACCGGTCCGATCTCCTCATCTACCGCGCGCCGCCAGGTCGCTTTGAGGTCGTCTACCCGAGCTTGGCGACGCTACGGGGCGTCCGCACTTGGAATCCGGCATCACCAGGTGGTGATACGAACGAGGCCCAGACCATCACCATCGCCACGACAGAGCCCCAGAAGGCCGTGTTGGCGCCCAAGGGCGTGGTGGATGACTACGACCACATCCTGATCATCCGCACCTTCAGGGTGGACTTCCCACTGCTGGGCCCTATCGCGGGGATCGTCTGGCAGGATACAAACGAGAACCACGTGGTGGACTTGCACGAGCCGCCCTTGCCAGGCAAGTTGGTCCGGCTGTTTACCGAGTCGGGCTCGCCGGTCTTGCCCAACCCCAACACGACCACCGATCCTGAGGGGCGATATGCGTTTCACAACGTGGCGCCAGGAAGGTACATCGTGCGGGTTCACGAGCCCGGCCCCTCATTTGCGCTCCTCGGCGTCTCACCGGTGATCGAGTTCAACCTGTCGCAAGGGTACTCGATAGCCAACTTCGACGGACTCACCAGGGAGTGGTATATCGAGTCCGCGTTCCGCATGCTGGGCACCAACACAGCGCGGGTGGACGCGATACCCAGCACCAAGTACAGCACCCCCTATCCGGGCATCGAGCCCTCCGGCGACTGCCAGGATCCCAATCTCGTCTGCGACACCGACCTGCTCCACGATACCCTGGCCCTGCCGGTGCTGGAGGATACCACCAAGGAGTGGGACCTCTACCAGGACGACGGGGACGGTCTGCCCGGCCCCGGCGACATCGTCGAGTACACGGTGACCATCCCCAACACGGGCATCATCGAGGCCACGGGGGTGAAGTTCTACGACGGGCTGTACAAATACGTCCCCGACCCGTGGAAGCCGGCCACCTTGATCAACGGCAGTGTCTCCGCTGCCATCCACGTCTACGGCTGGGACCCTGCCACCGGGCGGGTCATTGACGCCGACGTGCAGCCGCCCGACCTGGCCTTCGGCCAGACCCTCCTGCTCCGCACCCACGCGCCAGCGGTTGGCGGCGGCTACCTCGAGCTCACTTACCCCTCGGCCATCGTGCTGGCCAGCGAGATCCTCAAGGGCAACAACGCCGGCGACGATGAGGTTGCTACCTGCTGCGCTTCGACGGCGTCACCTACGACCCGCCCATCCCGGTCACTTTCAGCCTGCGCATCAAGTACCGGGTGCAAATCAAGGTTTCCAAGTACGTGCCGTTGGGCACCATCGTCCTCAATCACGGCTGGGTGACCTGCAACGAGATGGGCCTGTTCGACCAGCGATTCCCGAGCTTCGACCCGACTGACGTTAACCGCTTCCTGGCCACCAATAAGGTAGCTACCAACCACGCCGGCACGCCGGGTCGGGCCTGGGAGAGCTACGAGTTCCCCGGCTGGCCGCAGATTCCGGCGGGTGTTGAGCCCACCAACTACCCCGGCCCGCGCTTCGACGAATACGCACAACCTGGCGCTCCTCTCCGTGACGACGACGACCCGACCTGGTTCAAGGTGGAGCGCGCGCCACGCCGCATCCAGGTGCCCGCTATTGATAACGAAGATGACTGGGAAACCCTGATCCAGGTGCAGAATGCGGGCGATGATAACACCGGGGTGATCGTGTTCTTCTGGGCGGAGTACTCAGGCCGCTGCCCGAGCAGCGATCCCGGCCCGCTTGGTCACGCCTGCAAGTGGGTTGCTGAGAACGGCGTCTGGTCCCTGCAGACTCAGGACATCCCCAGCACGGCGAAGTCAGCCATAATCTACTCGGTGGACGAGGCTCTCTTCGACCAGGCCTGTTGGGACGCTGGTGACGTCGTGGGCTACAGTGCCGGTTGGAGGGGCTGGGAGGATGATTACGAGGGAAGCGGCGAGGCGATAGCAGTGATCGTCCAGCGCCAGGGGCCCAACGACCACGACACCCTGGTTTCGAGCGCTTACCCTGGCATCTCGGAGAACCAGAAGGGGGAGGGACCTCCCTATAAGTACTTTGCCCCCTACGCCATGAGGCGGTATCACAACCTGGATACAGAGATAATCATCCAGAACTCTGGTAAGAGGTGCACTCAGGTGTGGCTCGACTATCAAAGGCAAGGGGATGACGACTTCAGCTACTCGGAGAAGATCAGCCAGTTAGCGCCGGGGGAATCCATCCGCAAAAGGGTGCCGGCGGTGTTGGGTGTCGAGTGGCTGGTGGCTGGGTTCGATCTACATCGAGGCCGACGAGCCTCTGGGGATCATCCTGGATCAGACCAGCTTCCTGCCGTCGGCCGATATGGGAACGTTGTTGACCTATCAAGCTCGTTCTTACAAGCTCAGAATGGACACCCTCTTTTACGCCGACCTGCTCTTCCGCGAGCTGAGCGGCTGGCAGGCCAGCATTCAGGTGCAGAACCTGACCCAGCATTCTCTGCCCACCTTCGTGACGGTGGAGTTCTTCGACCAGAGCGGCAATTCCATCTTTTTCGTGGGCGACTGGATCCCTCGGGCTGGCGGTAAGACCTTCTACCTGCCGGCCATCGTTGACCTGGGCGTCAACTATCCCGCCGGGTACGTCGGGGCAGCGGTGATCCAGTCCCACGCGCAGGTGGATTATCCGGGTGGCTCTCACGACGGCCAGCCCATCTTCGTGGTGGTTGACCTGAAGAAGACCAAGGTGTACGATGAGACCCGCCCTGGCTGGAGACACACTATGCCTGGCGAGACCCAAGGCGGGGCCTACAATGCCCATGCGGAGAGCGACAAGAAAGGGGCCAGCCCGATCATGCTTCCCGTCCTGGCCAAGGACCACCAGGGTGCGACCTCTCTGATCGCCATCCGCAACAATTCCAACTGCAACAACATAGGGGTCAAGCTGGAGGTCAGAAAGGGGACCGGAACCACGCTTACCTATGTGACCAACCTCTGGATACCCGCCGGGCATCTCAAGCTCATAGACCTGGCCAACGTGGGCACTGTGAAGCCTGGCTTCATCGGCGCGGGGACAGTAGAGGTCACATATGTGGAACAGTTGTGCGACAAGAACGGCAATGGGCATATGGATCAGGAGCCAATCATGCCTTCGGTGGTGGTGGTGAACAGGGGTACTGGGCCTGGGGACGTCAC
>VGOG01000287.1 GCA_016875995.1 Chloroflexota bacterium | reverse complement strand
GAGGAACACGTTCTTGCCCAGGCGCAGCGCCTGGCGGGCCACGCCGGCGGCGTAGCGCCCCGGCACCGAGACCAGCACCCATTGGGCCTCGGGCATCATCTGGACTGCCGATTCCAGGCTCCTGGGGTGATATTCCTGGACGACGGCTTCGCGGCGTTGGGTGAGGAGTGCATTCACCTGGTCGAGGGCAGCCTGGGCTGCGGCGTCGTCCTCGGCGCAGACGACGATGACCAGGTCGTCGGCCAGGGCAGCCTGGGCTTCCGGCGTCAGCAGGCCGCTCTGGGCGAGGATGTCCTTGTTGGCGTCGGTGCCCATCACCACGCCTGCATCGAGGACGCCAGGCAGGGCTGCCAGGGAGCGCTGCAACTGCATCAGAACCACGGAATCGTAGTAGGCTCCAGATCGCACTTCTGCTCTCGTTACTGCCATAGTAGCGGTAGCCTCCAAAGGATTCATAGCACCCCAAAGCAAGGAGATGATGAAAGCGGATTGCTGTCAACGGATTCCAGGATCGGATTGAACAGATTAGATGCTCTCACGTGCGATTTCCGTTCCATCCGTTCCGATAATCCGTTGACAGTTCTCCTCTCGTGCCAAGAAGGTGATTTTTGCCTGGCCTTGCTGGATGGTTGGGATGTCATATTTGGGCATGGCCTGGATTGAAAACGCTGTAAGTATATCACAGGCTTGAGGTGGTGTCAAAGGCTGGTCTCCCGGCTAGATGATCCCTTGTTCTCTGAACTCCTCCACCTGCCTGCCATCGTATCCCAGGGCCGAAAGCACCTCGTCATTGTGCTCTCCCAGCAGGGGCGGGGGCAGGCGGTAGGCGACCGGCGTCTCCGACAGATGCAGCGGGTTCCCGATGGAGCGAACCAGGCCGGCCAGGGGATGTTCCAGCTCCACGATCATGCCCCGGGCCAGGAGTTGGGGGTCGGCCAGCGTCTGGTCGGGGAAGTTGATGGGGCCGGCGGGGATGCCTTCAGCCAGAAATTGCTCCAGCCAATAGTCTGCTTCCCTCTTCTCCAGCATCTCCTGCAGCAGCGGGATCAACTCGGCGCGGTGCACGTTGCGTTGCGCATTGGTGACGAAGCGGGGATCAACCATGATGCTGTCTTCTACACCCAGCAAAGCGCAAAAGCGTTGCCAGAGCCGCTCGGTGCCCACGGCGACGATGATGTGTTTGTCCCTGGTCCGGAAGGGCTGGTAGGGGGTGACGGTGGGGTGAACGTTGCCCATGCGCGGAGGTCGCTGGCCGGTGGCGAAGTAGCTGCCACCCACGTTGGCCAGCCAGGTGACCTGCGAGTCGAGGAGGGCGACGTCCAGGAACTGACCTCGCCCCGTCTTCTCTCTGGCCAGCAGGGCGGAGAGGATGCCGATGGTGGCGTAGATGCCGGCGGAGATGTCGGCCATGGGGGTGGGGAAACGGATGGGACCGCCTTCAGGCTCTCCCGTCAGGCTCATGAGCCCTGCCTCCCCCTGAGCCACCACATCGTAGCCGCCGCGCCCGGCCTTGGGTCCGGTGAAACCGTAGCCGGAGATAGCGCAGTAGATCAGGCGAGGATTGAGGCTGCGCAGGGTATCGGGGTCAATGTGCGCGCTTCGGAGTGATTCCATTCTGGGGACACTGACGATGAAGACGTCGGCCCCCTCTGCCAGTTGGTGCAGAATGTGCTGGCCTTCGGGGGTCTTGAAATTGACGGTCAACCCCCGCTTGTTGCGGTTGATGGATAGAAAGTAAGCGCTCTCTCCTTCGACGAAGGGAGGCCCCCAGCCTCGGGACATGTCGCCCTGGCCGGGCGGCTCCACCTTGATCACGTCCGCCCCCAGGTCGCCCAGCAGCATGGTGCAATAGGGGCCGGCCAGGGCCTGGGTCAGGTCAATGATACGGATGCCTTCCAGTGGTTGCATCATGCTTCCCCTCCAGACTGATTTAGTTGTTGCCTCAAAGGCTACCATGTTTCCATCTTCTTCGGTAACTGCTCAGCCCGTGTCATTGCGAGGAGCGTTTTTTGCGACGAAGCAATCTCCTCCTTGCAGCTTGGGGATTGCTTCGCTTCGCTCGCAATGACAGCCTGAGTAGTTACCTTCTTCGCTTCTATAGCCCAGGCCGGCGCCACATAGTCCTCTACCCCCAGCGCCAATCGCCACAGCGCAAACGAGCGCTTCGTCAATAGTCGAAATCCATACCGCCGCACCCACTCGGCCACCCGCGCCTCGCCGTAATCAGCGAACAGCCAGTGCAGTTGGGCCCATGTGCCTCGTTCCAACACCCGTTCGACGATCACCCCGGCGTGGCGCTCCGGGTCCATGCTTTCAAACTCGTATTCCGGGAACAGCCAGGCAGCATCGGACGGCAGTCTGTTTCTTGTCCTGAGTGTAAGCGAAGAATCAGTCATTTGTATTTCCTCAAGCAACAGTTCTTAAACTTCAGCCCACTACCGCACGGACAGGGGTCATTACGTCCTACCTTTGATGGGACTGTCACCGGTGTGGTGGGATTCAGGAGTCGCTCCACATCGGAAATATCCTCAGGCTTATCTGGTTCTACTCCTACGACAACTTTCCAGCCGTGTCTATCGCAAAGGGCCATGATTTCTCCAACTCGTTCCATTGTCCGAACGCGAGCTACGGCTGGGTGTTTTGAAGTCCCTGGTTTTGCCATGATATTCTCCTTTTTCACATCTCGATGGTTTGGGTCTCAGTTTCTGGATACAGGGCATCAATCTCTTCCTGCAAGGCGATGGTGCGCTGAATGGCCGTCACCACGCGGCAGTAGGTTTTGATCTCCTCCAGGGTAAGCTGTCGCTCCTGGCGGTCTTTCAGCCACTTCGCCAGCACCTGATAGCCGCCGATCTGGTACTCCCACACCTCCAGGGGGACAGGCTCGAAGTATTGGGTTTTGTTGACGTAAACGCGCTCTTCTTTCGGTTCGTAGCGAAAACCCTGGGTTTGGGTGCGAGCGACGCGGCTGTCGCCCTGGCCCTGAAAGCGGGCCGCCGGCGGGTCGAGCTCTGCTGACCGCAGGAGGTGCAGGCTCACCAGACGTTTGCCCAGCGCGGCCAGGGTTTGAAAGAGCTCGAAATCGGCGGTGAAGGGGATGCGGGGAAAGTCTATCTTGAGGAACTCAGCGTACTTCTCGCGGTAGGTGTCCGCGTAGAGGATGGCGTAGACGTAGTGGAAGATGTCCTCTGGCGTGGGTTCTTCCCCGTAGGCAGCCGTCAGCGCCGCCACGACGTTGGGATTGAGGTTCGGCTTCCTCTCGTCTGGCTCAAGCTCGCTGAAGAGGTCCTTTTGGGAGGTGTCAGGGTAGAGGTAGAGAGGCATCAGATAACCACGTTCGCGTGTTCGGTTAGAAACCATGCAATCGTCGGTGATTCGATCGCTGACCATTGCATGAGCCCATGTCGGCTGGGACAGTTGGCGACAGGTCATCAGCGCCACGTTCTCCCCCGCCAACATGTGGTGCATGACTTGCGGCCGAGGCATACAGTGAAAGCCGCGCGATTTGCCGGTGTAGTAGGTGTAGCGGACGTCAAAAAGCCGATATAGGATCGGCACAATTCTCTCTCTATCCGGCCCACTGCTTCTCAAATCTTCCTGAGCCAGCCTGACCTTCCAGTCCCTGGCGTCTTTGCCCAGTTTGTAAGCCTGTCGCGCCAGTTCGATGTCGAGCCGGGAGAAGTTCAGCACGGTCGTCCAGACTTCTTCAGGTGTCCAGTGGATGGTTAGCTTGTCCCTTGCGGTCACGATACCTACGCTGTGCACCGGGAAGACCTCGGTCACCCGGACGAACTCGTTGTACCGTTCCAGGGCTGCCTCATCGCGGGGCACGAAGAGGTAAAACTCCGGTTTGGGATGGATCTCCTGCCAGTCCGTGGTCTCCGCATTGTGGTTCAGAAGCCAATCGTACTTGTCCTTTCCCAGACCCCAGAGGTCGGCGTGGTGTACCTTCGCCTGGTCACCGGCCCCACGCCTGATAAAGAAGGCAATCGCCACTCCCTGCCGGATGTCAAAGACATTCTCATCCTTGCTCCCATCGGGACAGGTCTCTCGCTTCAGGGAGTTGCCGTGCAGGTTCAGCACGTAAATCTCATCGAAGGTCTGCATGAGGCTCTGACGCATGC
>VGOG01000286.1 GCA_016875995.1 Chloroflexota bacterium | reverse complement strand
CGCTTGAGCCCCTTCCCCTCAAAGGCCACGGTCACTTCCTCGTCCGCTCCCGTCATCTTGCTCTCGATCACGATGCCCTCCCCAAACAGGGGATGCCGCACCCTATCCCCCGTCTCGAATTGACCTGTCAACACGGGCTCGGATACAGCAGGCCACTGAACCTGCCAACGATAGCGCCGTTCTTCTTCATCGAAAGGTGCTTCTCCCCGCCCCACGACGAGGTGATCGGGGATGTCGGCGATGAAGCGGGATGGCACGCTCACCTGGCTTTCCCCGTACATGGTGCGGCGGAAGGCGTGAACCAAGTACACGCGCTCCTTGGCCCGGGTAATGCCCACGTAGCAGAGGCGCCGCTCCTCCTCCATGGCCTCCGGATCGTCCATGGAACGATTGTGAGGAAAGAGCCCTTCCTCCAGGCCAACGATGAAGACCACGGGAAACTCCAAACCCTTGGCCATGTGCAACGTGAGCAGCGTGGGGGCGTTCACTGTCTCGTCGAAGGTATCAACGTCGGAGACCAGCGCCACCTCCTCCAGGAAGGTGGTCAGAGACTCCCCTGAAGGCAAGTCCAGATACTCCCGGGCCACGGTGCGCAGCTCCAGTATGTTGTTCCAGCGGTCCTCGCCCTCCTCGGTGCCGTCCCGAATGTAAGTGGAATAGCCAGACCTCCCCAGGATCAGGTCCAGAAGCTCCAGCACGTTCAGCCTCTCCCGCGCGGCGATTAGCTCGTCCAGCAACTCCGAGAACCCCAGCAGGACATTACGAGCGTAGCTGGGGAGGAGAGCAGTCTCCTCAGTCCCCCCTCTCAACACCTGCAGCGCAGTGTAGATTGGCACCTTCCGCTCTTCGGCCCATCGTTCGAGAGCACTAATCGTCTTCGCCCCGATGCCCCGTGGGGGCACGTTGATGATCCGATCCAGGCTGACGCTGTCGTAGGGATTATGCACCAGGCGCAGGTAGGCCAGGACGTCCTTGATCTCGCGCCGAGCGTAGAATCGGGTGGCTCCCACCAGTTTGTAGGGCAGGCCCGTCCGCACAAAGGCATCTTCCAGGACGCGCGATTGGGCATTGGTGCGATACATGATGGCGCAATCCCCTGGCCGACAGGTCCCCTCGGCCACCAACAGGGCGATCTGGTCCACCACGTACTGGGCCTCCTCTTGCTCGTTGTATGCCTCATAGACGACAATGGGCAGGCCCCGACCCTTTTCGGTGCGCAGCGCCTTGGGCGTGCGATGGACGTTGTGGGCGATGACCGCCCTGGCCACATCGAGGATGGTCTGGGTCGAGCGGTAGTTCTGTTCCAGAAGGACGAGCCTGGCGGCAGGGTAATCGCTTCTAAAGCGATGGACGTTGCGGAAGTCAGCGCCGCGAAACGCATAGATCGATTGGTCCTCGTCGCCGACGGCAAAGAGATTGCCATTCTTTCCCGCCAGCCGCTTAACCAGCGCGTACTGGGCGGTGTTGGTGTCCTGGAATTCGTCAACCAGGATGTGGAGGTAACGCCGCTGGTATTTGGCCAGGACGTCCGGCTGCCGCTCGAAGAGGTGCACGGCGTTCATCAGGAGGTCGTCGAAGTCGTGGGCGTTGTTGGCCAGGAGCAATTCCTGATAGCGGGTGTATACTCGACCAACCACCTCCTGCCAATAGGTCTGGGGGACGAAGGATTCTGGACCGATTAGCTCGTTCTTGGCCTTAGAGATAGTGGCCAGAATAGCTTGCGGACGATACATCTTCTCGTCCAGGTTTAATTCCTGCAGGGCCTGGCGGACGAGCCCCAGTTGGTCGCTCTCGTCGTAGATGACGAAGTCGCTGCTCACGTTCAGGTGCTGTGCCTCACGGCGCAGGATGCGGGAGCAGATGGCGTGGAAAGTGCCAATGGTCAGCCGTTGCAGCCGCTGGCCCAGCAGGTGATGTAGCCGTCCCATCATCTCCTGGGCGGCCTTGTTGGTGAAGGTCACGGCCATGACGTTGTAGGGATCCACACCGCACTCCCTGACCAGATAAGCCACGCGGTGGGTTAAAACCCGCGTCTTGCCGCTGCCTGGCCCGGCCAACACCAACACCGGCCCTTCGATGGCCTGTACTGCTTCCCGCTGAGCGGGGTTCAGATTCTTGAGGATATCCATAACCCCCACCCCTACCCTCCCCCATCCCCTCCCTGCGAGGGAGGGGTGAACGTTCAGCCGATGATATTGAAAACAGCCAGCCAGGTGAGAAGTTGGACGACGACGGCGCCTCCCCAGAGCAGGTAGGCGCCCACCCTCTGCTGGCGGTGGATAAGAATACCCAGGCTGGAATTGACCAGCAAGGTTGCCAGACCGATGGCTGGCAGCTTAAATATCTCAGCCCAAGAAGGGTAACGCCAACAGAGATAAGCGAGAAGGACGAGGTTGGTCCCTAAGCCCAGGCCGAGGAGCAGATGGGCCAGACGGTCTCTCCAGATGGGCCAACTCAGGAAGTGGGGCTGACGGTGCTCATGGGACAAAAGCTGGATAGGGCCCATGTGCTGCCGGATGTCGAAGGCATCTAGGAACCCATCGAGGTTGGCTGGCGAGATGCCGTAGGTCAGGGTGGGAGTGATCACCAGAAGCTGCTTGGCCGAGGGCTCGGTGGCATAGAAAAGGGTGCGCCCGATTCCCTCCATCTGACCACATCCCACCAGGTGGCCCGGCCAACTCACCCCTCTCACCTTGATCTCCTCCCCCAAACCCTCGCCGCGCACCACTTCGCGGATGCTGCCCATGGGGATGATCTGCTGGGTCGCCCCCCAGACGATGGTCAGGGCGTCGCGATGCAAGTGATAGCGCAGAGTCAACAAGGCGTAGACTAGATAGCTCAGCAGAGCCAGCAGGGGAAGGCTAACCGCAACGAACAAGGAGGACACGAAGAAGACGAAGCTGATCTGGCTTCGCCTGAGGTAGAAAAGCAACAGGGCATCGAGAGCCAAAAGTGACAAGATGATGGCGATGCCCACCAGGACGCCGATAAACCGACGTGGTTTGAATACCATTCTCAGTACACCGGCGTACACCAGTACCGGTACGCTTCGACCTTGCCCCTGACGATGTCGAAGTAGAAGTCGCGCAGCCTCTTGGTGATGGGGCCTATCTTGCCCGTGCCCACGGGGCGATGATCTATGGAGGTGATGGCTGCCACCTGCACGCCGGTGCCACAGAAGAAGGCCTCCTCGGCCACGTAAAGCTCGGTGCGGTCTATGGGCCGCTCCACCGTCTCCAGACCGAACTGCTCGCGGGCGAACTGCATGATGGTGGCCCTGGTTATCCCCTCCAGGATGTTCTCCGTCACCGGTGGGGTGATGAGCTTGCCCTCGCGGACGATGAACAGGTTCTCGGCACTGCCCTCGGAGACGTGGCTGTTCTCATTGAGGACGATGGCCTCGTCGAAACCGTTGAGTATGGCCTCGGTCTTGGAAAGGGCGGAATTGATGTAGGCGCCGGTGATCTTAGCCCGCGCGGGCACGGCGTTGTCGCTGATCCTGTGCCAGGAGGAGACACAGACCCTGGCCCCCTCCTCCTTCTCGATGTACTTGCCAAAGGGCACAGCAAAGAGAGCGAATGCGTCCTCCAGGTCGTGCAATCGCACCCCGATACCCTCGGTAGCTTTGTAGGCCAGGGGACGGATGTAGGTATCGGTGCGTGCCTCCTCCTTACGCAAAAGCTCTGCCGTGATCTCTCCCAACTGCTCCACACTGTAGGGCAACTCGATGTGAAGGATGCGACAGGAACGGTGGAAGCGCTCGTAGTGCTCCCTCATCCTGAAGAGGAAAAGCTGCTCCTCTTCCTCGTTCCAGTAAGCGCGGATGCCCTCGAAACAACCGGTGCCGTAGTTGAAAGCGTGGGCCATGATGCTGACCTTGGCCTTCTCGATGGGCACGAACTCGCCTTTGAAAAACGCATACTCAGGCATTTCATTACCTCCTTGGTAATTTGGTTCTCTCGGAAATGCACCCCAATTATATTCCTGCTTTCCACTCCTGTCAAGGATAGGGAATCAGTGATCAGGGACCAGGGAATCAGGCATCAAGTATGACCCCGATCCCTGATTTCCTGATTCCCTGCCTCGAAGGTGGTGACCTCTTCCAGACCTCGGCGTGAAGTTCGGTGGGGGCGGGCAATG
>VGOG01000285.1 GCA_016875995.1 Chloroflexota bacterium | reverse complement strand
CTGGCGGTAGATCTGGGCGATCTCATTGCCGCGCTGGACGCAAACCCCCTGATGGTGTTGCCAAGGGGACAGGGTGTGCGAGCAGTGGACGCCCTGGTGGAGGTCACATCCTTATAGCTAATTAAAGAGCAAAAGGTGCTGGAAGCGTCCTAAAATTGAGTGCCCTTTAGGGCGCTTTGTTCTTTAAGCCCGATGACTTCAACATCGGGCTGGCGTTTTGCATTCAAGAGCGATTTGAGGTACAATCACATGGCGAAAACTCTAACGTCGAGGAGGATCTCATGGCCAAAGTAGCTGTCGTTGCCATCGGCGGCAACTCTCTGATCAAGGACAAGGATCATCAAACCGTGCCCGACCAGTTCGAGACCACGCGAGAGACTTGTGTCCACATCGCCAGCATGATCGAGCAGGGGTGG
Organism: Chloroflexota bacterium; assembly: GCA_016875995.1. Classification (GTDB taxonomy): domain Bacteria; phylum Chloroflexota; class Anaerolineae; order VGOG01; family VGOG01; genus VGOG01. The sequence goes on along the minus strand of VGOG01000285.1, from coordinate 3,755 downwards.
GATGTGGTCATCACCCACGGCAATGGCCCCCAGGTGGGCTTCATCTTGCTGCGCTCGGAACTGGCCAGCCACGTGTTGCACACCGTCCCCCTGGACTCCTGCGGGGCCGATACCCAGGGGGCCATCGGTTACATGATTCAGCAGTCTCTCTACAACGAATTTGAGAAGCGGGGGATGAAAAAGCAAGGCGCCACGGTGGTCACGCAGGTGGTGGTGGGCAAGGATGATCTCGCCTTCCAGAACCCCTCCAAACCCATCGGGCCGTTCTATGGAGAGGAAGAGGCCAGGAGGTTGGGCGCTGAGCGGGGCTGGGTGGTGAAGGATGACGCTGGCCGCGGCTGGAGGAGGGTGGTTCCCTCGCCCATCCCGCTGGAGATCGTGGAGAGGGCTGCCATCAGGACTTTGTTGGAGGCCGGCTTCGTGGTCGTTGGCGTCGGTGGTGGGGGCATCCCCGTGGTCAGGGAGGAGGATGGCAGCCTGAGGGGCGTGGAGGCGGTGATAGACAAGGACTACGCCTCGGGCCTGTTGGCTGCCAGCATCCAGGCCGACCTGTTCCTCATCTCCACCGCTGTGGATAGGGTGGCCCTGAACTACGGCCAGCCCGGCCAGAAGTGGTTGGACAAGATGACCTTGGCGGAGGCCAAGCAATACCTGGACGAAGGCCACTTCGCGCCAGGCAGTATGGGGCCCAAGATCAGGGCCATCATCAAGTTCCTGGAGGAGGGCGGCAAAGAAGCTCTCATTACCTTGCCGCAGAACATAGAACGCGCTCTGGCTGGTGAGACGGGCACACGGATTGTACCCTAAATATCAAGACCTGACAGGTTTTGGGAAACCTGTCAGGTCTATCTTAGCGGACAAAACTCCCCGTCCAAACCGGCAGGTCCGGCTTCGGTTCCATCTTTTGCCACGCCTCGTCGGTCAGGCGGTCGTCCATGGGCTGGGTGAACTCGTAGTAGGAGAAGACCCCGCCCTGGGTGACCACCAACTGCCCCTCCACCGGCGCGACGACGTAGATGATGAAGGCATCGCCCACGGCCTCCTGCAGCACCTGGCCGGTGTTGACATCGGTGTGCACGTCGGCGACGATGGCCATGCGCTCGTCGGCCTCGGAGGTGATCTCCTCTTCCACCCTGGCCGAGAAGGTGGTGATGCCCTCCAGGATGCCGCCGATGTTGCGGATCAGCTCGTATTCCTCCTCGCTCAAAGCCCCCCCTTCATCCCCCCCAACTTTGGGGGGGAAAGAGGGGGGGCTTAGCTCCTTCTCTGCCATCGTCTTCAGGGAGAGGAGCAGCGACTCCAGGCGCTCCAGCTTGTCGCTGTATTCGGCGTCGAGCAACCCCCGTCCCTCTAAACCCACCCGCATCTGTCTGGCCAGGGCGGCCAGGCGGGCGTAGACCTCAGGCTGCGGCTCCACGTAGCCCTTCACTGCCTCTGGCTGCGGCATGATGCCGGTGGCTTTCATGGTGTAGCTCTGCTTGGCGTACAGGATGGTATCGTGGCGCAGCTCCGTCCAGGAGCCGAGGAAGGTGTTGAGGTCTTTGTCCACCCAGGCCTGATTTTGCATGAACACGGGGTATCCCTCGCCCCTGATCTCCAGCAAGGGCCGCAAGGCATAAAGCCAGCTCCAGTACAGGTTCTCCACCCATTGCTCCTCCGGGAGTTGACCGAACTCGGTCTGCAGCTTCGCCATTTGCTCCATGTAGTTGGCATACTGGCCCTCCTCGTAGTCATGGAGCAGAATCACGTAGGCCCGCAGCGAGCCCAGAACAGCGGCCACGTCCAGCCCCTTGGGGAACAGACGGGGATGGTCCTGAGTCCCCACCTTGTCGTAGACCAACTGCTGGAAGATGTAGGAGTCGGGAATGAAGCGCTGGCCCATGAAGCGAAAGCCCTTGGTCACCTCCTCCGGCTTCTCGCGGTCGGTGACGTAAGACGAGACGATCTTGGGCGGACGCAAGGTCATGGCTCGCTCGATAAACTCATTCAGCCTGGCCTCATCCTCCAGATCAGCCAGCGTCAGTTGGTCCCCGTAGACCTCCCTGACCACCTGAGCGTAGTCGTAGATGTTCAGGTCGTCGGTCTGTCCCACGAAGAACACCGTGGGCTCGTAGATGCGCTCCCAGACCGCCAGGGCCGGCTCTCCGCCCACCTGAGCGTTCTGCAGGGCGGCCACGATGAGGACGGCCTGCCGCGTCTCCATCCGTCCGGCCTCGATGGCCTCCGGGCTGGGCCCTGGCTTCAGGCGGAACATCATCCGCCCGTACCACATCATGGCCTTGAAGTAGCGCTCGAAGGTCTCGTTACGGGTGTAGTGGCCGCGGGGCACGTACTGGCTGTAATCTTCTGCGTAGCCGAAGATGGGCGATTCGGCGAAGCCCTGGTGAGCTGTGATGAGACCCAACTCGGCCTGGACCTCGTCGGCCACGTCACTGGCTATTTCGATGCTGGGATCGAGCAAGATTGAGGCCACGGAGAAAAAGGCCAGGTTGCGCCGGGCGGCCTCCTGCGGCTTACCCGATGCCGCCGCATACTGCTCTTTAGCCACTTCTACCATAACTGCGTTCAGCCCCTGCAAGTGGTTGACGAAGTGCTGGATCTCGGCGGAGCGCAGAGTGTAGTCGTAGAGGATGTGGTAGGTGTGGAGCAGGGCGTCGGTGGTCACGAAGATGGGGATGCCTCGCTCTTTGGCCGACTTGTAGATGTCGTAGATCTGGGGCACCTGGCTGGGCACCACCACGAAGCCGTTTTGCTCCAGCAGGGCCCGCTGCTCGTCGCTCAGCCCCATCAGCAGGTTGGGATTAGCCACCTGGTTCAGGTCAACCTTGTAGCCCGGCATCGCTGGCTCGACTTTGACCTGATAGGGTACGTAGTCAGCGAAGCCCCCGGGCACCGTCGCGGCGATAGCGTAGTAGGCCAGGTGGATCGGCGTCTCTGTTGGCCTGGCCGCCGGTGGGGGTGTAGCCCTTGGCTCCGGTGTCGGTATAGCCTCTTCAGTTGGCGTAACTGCTTCCGGCTGCGGGGCGCAGCCAGCCAAGAAAGCGATGAGTAGCAACAGTGAGAGTACAGATCGTGCGTTCATGACATTCCTCCTCCCTCAATTTTGTCCACCTATTGGACGTTTGTGGCCTTCAAAAGGTTCCCTCAGTGATTATAACGCCTATCTCAAAAGATGTCCAGAGAGCGGGCTCCTTGAAGGCAACAAAAAAGGGCCAGCAGAACTGAAGTGCTGGCCCTTTGACTTGGCTCAGGACATGATATTTGATTGAATGTGTGGGCTAACGGAAAAGCTCAGCCGCCCGCCGACTCTGCCCTTGACGTGTTGCCAACCAGAGCCAGGCTTGGCTCATTGCGCTGCGATTACCACCGCCAAAGGCGGGTCGGCCGCAGCCGGTGTTGGGTTGCCATACTCTTTAGCGCGCCATAAAACTTTCGATGTCCGCAACTGCCTCTTCGCTAATTCTTAGTGCTTCTTTCCGCATTGTTTGTATAGAGTCAATGGCTTTAGCAATCCTCTCTTGCTCGTGTTCTGGTGGAATGGGAACAAGAACTTTGGATAAGTCTTCGGTAGAAATGGCCGGTATTGCATGACCCGTCATGAGCCTTCTCACTTGTCGTAAATAGTGTTCTGTTCGCATGTATGCCAGCAGGAACAGCGGCTCAACCTCTCGAACATTTCTGATAACAGCGAAACCATTTGTGCAAATCGCCCCGTGCTCGTCTTCTGTGATCAGAGCGGTGGCATGTTTGGATGT
>VGOG01000284.1 GCA_016875995.1 Chloroflexota bacterium | reverse complement strand
GAGCACGGTCATCACATTACTCCTCACCCAATCGCGAGGCGCCCTGCTGGGTCTCGGCATCGCGTCCGTGGCACTGTTCTTCGCTTGGAAGCAACACTGGGTTCTGAGCCTGGCCAGTCTGGTGGGTCTATTGTTTCTGGTAGGAGTGCTCCTGATCCGTTTTCCTGCCCTGTTGGGTACTCTCGACATTGCGCAGAACGCAGGTGCACAAAAGGCCCTTTCCTCGTACGAGTTCCGCTTGACCATGTGGCGCCTGGCTTCGCAAGTTCTTCAAGCCTTCCCGCTTAGCGGTGTGGGTATCGGCACCTTCGACACAGTGGCACGCCACCTCTTCCCATATTTATATCCAGCCTCCTTCCTGTACAACCCATCCGCTACCATCACCCACGCCCACAACGAGCTGCTCCAGGTGGCCATTGACCTGGGCATCCCCGGTTTCGTGGCCTACGTGGCCCTGCTGGCCGCCTTTGTCCGCACCGCGTGGCGCGCTTACACCTGGGCGCCGGATGAGCGGATCAAGCGACTGATCCTCGGCCTGGGCGCGGGCATGCTGGCCCACCAGATCTTCGGCCTGACCGATGCCTTCCTGCTGGGCACCAAACCGGGCGTCGTGATGTGGATGATCATGGGCCTCGTCACCGGCCTGTACCTCAACCTGGTACCCGATCACCTGACCACATGGGATCATCAGCACGCCCAACTCGAAGCGAGCGTACCGTCGTAGGAGCTTGCAGAACGCTTGCCCTTTACTTGGCTTATTAACTCGCCGCGAGAAGACCGGCCCCTATAGGAGTGCGGCGAGTTTGTCTTTCACCTTCCGGTATGGTATAATTAGCTCACCATGCAAATCCAGAAAACCAAACCTGATTGAGGAGTGTTCACATGGCTGTGAGAGTGCAAACAATGCTCAAGGCAGTGGCGCAAGAACTCCACCTATCCCAAGAAGAATTACTGAAACAGGCTACGCGCAGTCTCCTGGAGCGACAGCTTCGTGAAGTCAAAGCCGAAATCTTCCAGATCACCGGCCGTTATGGCGTATCCAGTGTTGAAGAAATGGAAGCGCGCTATCGAGATGGCACTCTTGAGGAGGCTGATAGCTGGCGAGATTTACAGCGTCTGGATCATCTGGAGTACAAACGCGATCGTCTTCTGAAGCTCCTTGGAACCGTATCATGAGCTTGGTAAATATCCAACGGCTGCGCGAAATCGCTGAATTGGAGTTTTCGGACATCGTGGTAGAGGCTCTCATCCCCGACGTTAACGAACTCCGTGTCATCCTGACCGACGGCAGCTTTGTGGATATCTGGTTCTCGCTGAAGTTAGCGGGCCGATATAGTTACCACTGGGAGCGCCAGGCGATTGATGATACTATTAGCCCGTAGGGCTTTGTTCTTTTAGCCCAGAGCTTTAGCTCAGGGCGATGCCTTTAAAGATAGCCATCAGTGCGACAAACATAGCAGAGGCTGTTTCATCATGTTCAAAAGATTCAGTACCAGTTATATGGTGTTCTTGTATATCACGGACCTCATCCTCACCGGGGCTGCTCTGTACACAGCCAGCGTGCTCCGCTTTCGCCTGCCCTACGGCGACCGGGTTCCTTGGGAGATGGCACGGGTGCCTCTACAGGTCTATGGGCTGGTGGCCGTGATATGGACGCTGATCTTCATGGTCCTGTCTCTCTATAATCCGAACCGGGTGTTCCGGGCTATTGACGAGTTCCAGCTCGTTATTCTGGCTACGACGCTGGCCGGCCTCACCCTCGCTGGGATCCTCTATCTCACTTTCCGCGAGATCCCCCGCTACCTGTTCCTGTATTTTATCTTAATAGACCTTGCCCTTCTTACCATCTATCGCGCTGTGCTGCGAGCTTTCTTTCGCCTCCGCCGCAGCCGACACAAGGGCATGACCCGCGTGCTGATTATCGGCGCGGATTCATTGGGCCGTGAGGTCGCCCAGACCCTGGAAGGATACCGCTACATGGGTTTGGGAACAGTTGGTTTTATCGCCGAGGACCCCCAACAGCAGGGAGCGACCATAGAAGACCTGCCCGTGCTTGGCACCCTGGACCAGGCTTGCGATGTGGTGAAAGATTATGAGATCGAAGAGGTGGTTATTGCCTTGAAACACCACGATCGGAAGCGCCTGGCCAATTTGATAGCCGAGCTACAAAAGTACCCCGTTCGCGTGAAGGTGGTTCCCGATTTCTTCGATCTGGCCTTTCCCCGCGCCCAGGTAGGCATTTTCGCCGGAATTCCCATGATCGGCTTGCGCGAACCGGCCATTGGCGATTTTCAACGCTTTGTGAAGCGCCTGTTCGACCTTGTCGCTACCACCGCTTTGCTCTTGCTGCTTTGGCCCTTGCTGCTCGTCATCGCCATCCTCATCAAATTGGACTCCCCAGGCCCCATTATCTTCAAACAACAGCGGATGGGGGAGAATGGGAAGGTCTTCTGGATGTATAAGTTCCGCTCCATGGTGGTTGGTGCGGAAGAGCACTGGTATGAGGTCGCTCGGCTCACCAAGGATGGCAATGTCCTCCATAAGGTTAGAGATGATCCTCGCGTCACCCGGGTGGGGCGGTGGCTGCGTCGCTGGAGCCTGGACGAGCTGCCACAGTTTTTCAATGTCCTCAAGGGGGACATGAGCCTGGTGGGGCCTCGGCCAGAGATGCCCTGGCTGGTAGAGCTATATGAGCCCTGGCAACGCAAGCGGTTCGCCGTGCCCCAGGGCATGACCAGTTGGTGGGCCATCAGTGGCCGCAGCGACAAGCCCCTGCACCTGCACATCGAAGACGACCTGTATTACATCCAGAACTACTCGCTTTTGCTGGACCTGCAAATTCTCTGGAAGACCATTGGCCTGGTGCTCAAAGGGAGAGGGGCTTTCTAGGGGGGTGAGGCTAAACCCGTAGGGAGCCCTACCCGGGCCTGGCTATTGCCCTGGCTGGCGGCGTAGTCCTGGGCTGCGTCTGTATGGGGAGTTTCGACTCTGTGACTGCAAGAGAACGCAGATGCTTGTGCTGAGCCCTGTCCTGAGCTTGTCGAAGGCCTGTCGAAGTGAAGGGATCCTTTGTTCCTCAACTTGGCTCATAAGCTCGCCGCTGAAAGACCGGCCTCCGAGGGGGCGCAGGATGAAAGCGCCCCCTTGATTTTGGGAGCGGGATAGGGTATAATACAGTGAAAGTCAGGACAGGAGGAGGAAGAGGGAGAATGAGCACATTGACAGTCGCCCTGGACTTGCCACGCGACTTGCTGGGAGCGCTCGACGTCCCACAGGCAGGGCTGGAGGCCCGGCTACGGGAATTGATTGCTCTGGAGTTGTTTCGGGAGGGACGTATCTCGTCCGGCAAGGGAGCCGAGCTGCTGGGGATCTCCAAACTGGAGTTCATCCATCTGCTGGCCCAGCATGGGCTCTCCTACTTCACGGAGTCACCGGAGGAGTTGGCAGCCGAGGTGGCGATGCTGGAGCAACTGTTGGGTGAGGGCAGCGTATGATCGTGGTAGCCAATGCCGGCCCTTTGATCGCTTTGGCACAGATTGGCCATTTCAGCCTGCTGCGGTCGCTATACGGCGAGCTGCACATTCCACCGGCCGTTCGGGACGAGGTGGTGGCCAGCGGGCGTGGACGCCCAGGTGCAGTGGCAGTCAGTGCCGCTGCCTGGATACGCGTCGTCGGAGTCCGTGACACGACGGCGGTACAACTCTTGAGAGAGCGGTTGGACGCCGGTGAGAGCGAAGCTATTGTGCTGGCCATCGAGTTGGAAGCTGATTTGTTGCTGATTGACGAAGCACGGGGGCGGCGAGTAGCAGAGGCGCGGGGCCTGAATAAGACCGGCACGGTGGGGACGTTGATTGCGGCGAAAAAGCGAGGTCTTATCTCGGCCGTGACGCCGTTGCTGGACGAACTCCGAGCTGCCGGGTTTCGCATGAGCGAGGAGCTATATCAGACCGGCCGTACGTTGGCTGGAGAAAGCTGATGCTTCGCATCCTCTCCGTCTAATGATCGCTGGCTGCGGGCATTGATCGTGGGTCTGGCCTGCGGGATGCTGGCTCATCAGGTCTTCGGACTCACCGATGCTTTCCTGCTGGGCACTAAGCCTGGGGTAGTGATGTGGGTGTTTATGGGGTTGATAGCTGCGTTGTATGTACACCGGGATTCGATAGCGGGACAATTATCTGGAAACGCAGGCGCG
>VGOG01000283.1 GCA_016875995.1 Chloroflexota bacterium | reverse complement strand
AGCACCGGCGGATCGTGGATCAGGGCCTGGGCCAGCCCCACCCGCTGGCGATAGCCCTTGGACAGCTTGCCGATGCGGTCGTTGAGCTGACCGCCGATGTTGGTCATCTCGGCCACGCGGGCAATGCCCTGGCCGACGTTCTTGACCCCACGCACCTGGGCGAAGAAGCCCAGGTAGTCGCGCACGCTCATCTCCGGGTACAAAGGCACAGTCTCCGGCAAGTAGCCGATGCGCCGACGCACCTCCAACGAGTCGTTGAAAACGTCGTAGCCGGCCACCTGTGCGCTGCCGCTAGTAGCGGGCAGAAAGCCGGTGAGGATGCGCATGGTGGTGGTTTTGCCGGCGGCGTTGGGGCCCAGAAAGCCCAGGATCTCGCCCGGTTGGACGTTGAAGGTCACGTCCTGGATAGCAGCTTTCGGACCGTAGTATTTGGTCAGATTGTTGGCCTGGATCACTGATTCCCTCCCCAAAGAAAAAGCACGCTGCACCCTGCGGTGTCAGGTGCCTTTTGCGCAGGTCAATATAGCACAAGGGCGCGTCTCTGTCAAGTCTAGCTCCACCTAAAAACTGGATGATGAAAGGCTAGAAAGAAACGAAGGCCACGAAAGCACTTCGCGCCTTTCGTGGCCTTTCACGTCCTTCGTGGAAGGTCAATGCAACGGATCCGTCCTTCGGCACGTTGCCTTTCCAAGTCAAGGTGATCTCGACGCCCTCGCCCAAGGGCGCTCTAGCGGGTGTCGCTGTCAGCTCCGTCTGTTACCCTATCCTCAGGCTTAGCCCCTGCGCAGCCTGGCCACCGCTGCCGCAACCGTCACCATTATTAGCGCCGCCAGCCCCAGCCACGGGGCTAACAGATTGAATTTGCTCGTTGGGATGACAATCCCACCCACAGGAATGGGAGGCGGTGGCAACGGCCAACTCAAATAGTAAAGATCATCGTCGTCATCCTGAGTTTCGTCGTGCTTTAACCATACCAGCACCACATTTCTCTTTGAATCTACAACCATAGAATGCTGCCAATCAACAATCACATTGTCTGTCAGTTTCTGGGGGTCGGTCCACTCGATACGGTTTTCCTTCCTCGCACCTAACGAATAATATAATTCCTTGTCCCCATCTGAATAGTTTTGCCAAGTAACCGCGATACTCCCTCCAGCAGTGGCAACAATCGGCTGGGTATTCGCATCTGGGAGGGTGTCATTTATTTGCTCTGGTGGGGTCCACGTTGAATCAATGAATAAAGAGTAGTAAATCTTGCCATCTGCATCCCATACCACTATACCTCTGCCAGCCGAATCAAAAGCAATTGATGGGTTAGCCTCATGTTGGGTATTGTTGGTTACCGGTGCTGGATAACTCCAAGAACCATTTCTCCACCTTGAGTAAAAAAGCTCAGCATCGTCGAAAGTGAAAGCGTCACCGTCCATATCGTGAATCCAGACAGCCATCGCATCCCTGTTCGCACTGTAGGCTACGTCGGGTTGGCTATCTGCCAAGTCGTTTGACGTAAGAGGCTGCGGTGCACCCCAGGCTGTCCCATCCCAGGTAGCGTAGTATATCTCGCTATCCTCTGCAGTGAACATGTCGCCATCAGCGTCCCTATCCCAGACAAGCATGGCATGCCCAGCATGGTCTGCTGCTAATGCAGGGTTGTTATGAGAAGCGTCGTCAGAAGTGATTGCTACAGGTAAATTCCATCCATCGCCGTCCCAGATCGAGGCGTATATATCAAGCTTCGAAAGCGCACTCAGGAACTCTTCAGGTGGACTATCTGGAGATACGATGTCCCTTGCACGAGCCCAGGCCACAAGCGCATTACCATTTGCGACGTAGGTCACGGCCGGATTGGTGTGCCAGTGCCCATCTTCCACCATGATGGGCTTAGGCGCTGCCCAGGTGTTCCCATCCCATACGGCGTACCAGATGGTTTGCCCTGTGGAACCGCTTCCCGGATCTGCCCCATGTCCCCACACCGCGATTGTGTGGCCATGGGCATCGGCCGCGACCGATGGCAATTCATCTGTAAGTAAATCTAGACTTGGGTCGGCAAGAATAGCATTGGTTCCATAGACTGCGGCGGAGCCTCTTGGGGGCACAACACTAAACGTTATAGTCTCAACGGGGCCCTCCTCTTCAGGTATAGATATATCCCAAAGATCAGAGGCTTTTTTAGGCAAGCACCACGACTTCTGGAACTTTATGTGAAGCCACCATAACTTGAGTTCTCCGCCAGCATTTATGCACCATTCCGCTACTACGCCTTGTCCTGAGAACGTGATAGTTACACTCCCATTGGCCCACACTGTAACTACTATCCTGCGCCACTTGTAGAGCTTCAGCACCCCCTCTCCACCAATAGCAATGCTGATGTCACCACTCAGACTACTAGGCAATATAACTGTTTGAGGGTCCGTGTCCCAACACCCTTCAAGGTTACAGCCAACTTCATAAGTAAGAGCTATCTCAGCCTTGCCTAACTTGTCCACCCTGAAGTGATACAGCGGAAAGCTCCCACCGCCGCTCGCCCCCCCACTGGCGCAGCCCTCCTGGAACTGGTCCACACAGTTTTCATCAGGTTTCCAGTTGAACGAGCCACTACAGTTCCCTGTAATGTTGATATATTTCCCAGCCTCCACTTCCAAATTCCCAGAGCCCTTCCAGGTCAGCTTGCACTCAGGTGCCTGTCCTCTGACCCTTTGCCCCTGCAAAGATAGCTCGCCTTTATAGGTTCCATTGATTCTGGGCACCCAATCTGGAATAGTGATAGTACCTGTCTTTACATCGATGGAAAGTGAACCTTCTATTCCGGGGGTACAGCAAACTGTGGGGGTGGGAGTGGGAGTCAAAGTAGGCGTGCCGGTAGGCGTGGGTGTGATGGTCGGCGTTGCGGTTGCCGTCGGAGTGGAGGTTGGCGTCTCGGTCGGCGTTGCAGTTGCCGTTGGAGTGAGGGTAGGCGTCTCGGTCGGCATTGTTGTTGCCGTTGCAGTGGGGGTGGCGGTCCCGCCCGGCGCGAAATCGCAGAATGTGACGCTGGTTGACGCCGGTTGACTGAAGGACGTAGAAGCGTTCTCGCGCGCGGTTCTGTCGGTGGTAGTCGAGGTGGTAAGGGAGACACGCTGCACGACAGCCGGTTGAGAATCGTGAGTGCTGGCAGTGACGGGGGGAGCCTGGTCAGCGGCAATCTGGCTGACCTTCCATGTCCTGGCCTGCGTGATGGGTCCTGTAGAGCTCATTACCATCGAGATGGTGACGATAACAGCAACGATGTTTCTCCAAAAGAGTCTTGCTTTCATCGGTTTCTCCTCTCAGCGAAATCACACCGTCAGAGGAACAACAAACAGAAGATAAAACAAAGCGCCAGCCTCAAGGTGCGCAAGAGCACGTCCTTGGCTGGCGTCGCGTTGGTCCATGTTGTTTTCTATGTCAGACTACCTCGTCAAGGGCGAGCTTCAGTGCCCTACCAACTGTAATTATTGTAGCACAATATGGGCTTCCTGTCAAGTCTTCATCAAAAATGAATCTCCGCTACTACCTCGCTGGAAAGCGCAGGCGCAACTCATCGCGGATGGTGAGCCCGGCAAAACCGGGCAGCGGCCCGCCGTGGTGCTGCTCGATGCTGCCCGTCGCCACCTTGTAGAGCTGGAAGCCGCAACGCTGGTAGAGGGCCAGGGCCGGCAGATCGTCGTTGCTGGTGGCGACCACCACCTCGCCCAGACCCCGGCGGCGCGCCTCGGCTACTGCCGCCGCCACCAGCCGCCGCCCCACACCTCGCCGCTGATGCTGTGGCCACACGGCCAGCAAAACGATGATCAGGCGCTTGCCTTCTACGGCGTAGGAGAGCGCCCCGGCTAGCTCGTCCTCCACAAGCGCTACGAGGGCCGGGAGCTGCCGCACGTCGTAGCTCTGTCCAAAGCAGACGACCTCGGTCTCATCCCAGAAGTGCAGGGCCAATCGCTCGATCTCCGGGCGGTCCGCCGCCGTCGCCGCCCGGATGGTGATTGCCGCTGTAGCTGGCGACGGGGCGACAGGCGCGGCGATGACAGCCAGGCGAGCGTGCGCCAGGCACACTGGCTGTCCCGTATCCGCCGTCAGGTATTGCGCTTTCTCGTCACAGAAGTGGCACTTCATCACGATTGCCGATTGGCGATTGGCGATTGCCGATTGCGATCGTAGATTGTAGGGCAGGTTTCCATACCTGCCCC
>VGOG01000282.1 GCA_016875995.1 Chloroflexota bacterium | reverse complement strand
CAGGTAATCCAGCAAGGAAGCGGGCAGGCCCAATCGCCAGCCCCCTGCCCGCCAGGCGTTGGCCGCGCCGGGGTTGCCATCGCCGTAGTGACGGATGTCGGCCTGTGCAAACAGACGGCCCAGCCAAAACGAAAACGGCATCGAGCCCAGCACAAATCCAAGTACTGCCCAGAAGACCACCTTCATGTACACTCAGGCTGGTGGAGATAATCGTGCAGTTGGTTAGGTATCATTCTGTTTTCCCTTCTTGATTCAACTCATCGAGCAAGGCCAAGAGTTCTTCGTTGGACGGAATGTCGCTCATCGAGTGACCATAGTGAACGTAGCGCGCCTGGCCCGTCCGATCCACGATCACTTGCGCCGGCATACGTCCCAGTTTGAACAAGTTGACCTCCTGACCATACAGTTTCAGCACAGAGTGTTGAGGGTCAGGCAGACCGATGAAGGGCAAGTTCTCCCTTTGCCAGTAGTCGGCATAGGTCGCCTTGTCTTCCGGGCCGACCACGATCACCTCGGCGTTCTTTTCCACGAATTTCTCATAGTCTTGACGCAACTGCGCCATGTGCCGGCGGCAGAATGGTCACGTAAAGCCCCGGTTGAAGACCAGGACAACGTGCTTATCTCCTCGATAGCCGGAAAGGCGCACCGTTTGGCCACGGAAGTCCTCCAGTGTAAAATCCGGTGCAGTGGCGTTGATTTGCACTCTAGCCACTATTCCCCTCCTTCGAGCTTCATGGCAGTTTGTCCAAAAAACCGGTCACGGCCTGCAAAAACGCCTCTGGGCACTCCTCGTGGGGCACGTGGCCACAGTCGGGGATGACCACCAATGCGGCGTCGGGCAGTTCATCCGCCAGACGGATGCTCTGTTCCGTCGGCACGATGCGGTCGTCGTCACCGGTGATCACTAAACACGGCACCCGAATCTCGGCCAGTTGCTCCGCCAAATCGTGGGACCTGCTGGCCCGCATCATCTCCCACAGGGCGCGGTCCCAGTTTTCCACCTGCAGTGGCTTGGTGTACCCCTCCCAGACCTCGGCCGTGATCTGGGAGGGATCGTGCCAGGCAGAGCGGGCGAAGTCCTGTCCCCACGTGCGGATCCGCCGCGCCACCAGTGGGCCAATCCGCTGCATCTGCGGCGTGTCGGCGAGGAGGCGAACGAGGCCCAGCGAGCCGCCGTGGCCATAGACCGCCGCATCCACCAACACCAGCGCCTGCACCCGCTGTGGATAGGCCAAAGCGGTGAGCATGGCGATAGTGCCTCCGGCGGAGTTGCCCACCAGGACCGCCCGCTCCACCCCTAGCTCGTCCAGCAATCCAACCGTCAGTTCGACCTGGGCCTCGGCACGGTACGGGCTGTCACTCTCCCCCCCTCTTTCCCCCCCAACGTTGGGGGGGATGAAAGGGGGCAGGGGGCGCTCGGTCAGGCCAAAGGCAGGGCGGTCGAAGGCGATCACCGTGCCGATTTCCGACAGCGGCTCCATCACCTCGCGCCAGGAGAAGACACTGGCGCCAAAGCCGTGCAGCAGCACCAGTGTCGGCTCGCCCTGGCCGGCGATCTTGTAGTGCACCTGCAGGCCGTTCACGTCAACGAAGCGGCTGTCGGGATCGGCCAACTGCGGCGGCGGCACGGTGTCCTCCAGCGGGGGCACGGGGACCAGCAAGGGGGCGACCAGCAGGATGAGCAGCAGCACGATAATCACGATAAGGACGATACGCACCCAGCGTTTCATACGTCTATTCCTCCGACGATTCCTCCTCTCTCTTCTCCTTGCCGAACTCCTTCATCCTCTCTGCCAGCTCCTGCAGACGCCGGTCCACTCGATCGTTCACTGAATCCTCTTCGAAGGTCCCGTCTTCTTTTCTCGCCCCGGCCTTGACTCCCGTCAGAATCTCGATGCCTTCGTCCACGGTCTTCACCGCCCAGATGTGGAACTTGCCCTCCTTGACCGCCTCCAGCACCTCTTTTTTGAGCATCAGGTTCTGCACGTTGCTTTCGGGGATGAGCACCCCCTGCTGGCCGGTCAGCCCCCTGGCCTTACAGGTCTCGAAGAAGCCTTCGATCTTCTCGTTCACCCCGCCGATGGCCTGCACTTCCCCCTTCTGGTTGATGGAGCCGGTGACGGCGATGCCCTGTTTGATGGGCAGGCCAGACAGGCTGGAGAGGAGAGCGTAAAGCTCCGTGCTGGAGGCGCTGTCCCCCTCCACCCCTGAGTAGCTCTGCTCGAACACCAGGTGGGCCGAGAGGCTAAGGGGCTTATCCTGAGCATACTTCACGGCCAGGTAGCCGCTCAGGATCAGCACTCCCTTGGTATGGATAGGGCCACCCAGCTCGGCCTCCCGTTCGATGTCTACCAGCCCCGCCTGACCCAGGCCGATGCTGGCGGTGATCCTATTCGGCCGACCAAAGGCGATATCTCCCAGGTCAACAAAGGAGAGGCCATTCACCTGGCCCACCTCTTCCCCGACCGCGTCAATGATGATGGTACCTCGCTCGATCATCTCGTGGATTCTCTCCTGAAGAAGATTGGAGCGGTAGAACCTCTCCTCGACGGCCTTCTGCACGTGAGCGGCGGTCACGTGGGCTGCATCTTCTTGAATCGCGTAGAAGCTGGCCTCCCTGATGATGTCCGAGATCTCCCCAAACCTGGCGGAGAGCTTCTCCTGATCCTCGGCCAGCCGCGAGCTGTGCTCAATGAGCCTGGCCAGGGCCGAGGCCTCGAGGTGTTTCAAACCCTCCTCAGCACAGAGGGTGCAGACAAAGGCCGCATAGTCCTTTATGTTCTCGTCCGTGCGGGCCATGCGGATGTCGAAATCGGCTTTGACCTTGAACAGCTCGCTGAAGTCCTCATCCAGGTTGTACAGGAGATAGTAAAGCATGGGTTGCCCGATGAGAGCTACTTTGGCGTCCAAGGAGATGGGCTCGGGCTGCAGGCTCTTGGTAGTGACGAAGCCTAACCTCTCCCCTGCTTCCTCAATAGCAATCTCTTTATTCCTGAGGGCTCGCTTCAGGCTATCCCAGGAGAAGAGGTTACGCAACAACTCCTCGGTGGGGAGCACCAGGTAGCCGCCGTTGGCGCGGTGGAGGGAACCTTCTCGGATCATGGTGAAGTCGGTAATTAGAGCGCCGAACTGGGCCTCCTTCTCTATGCGACCGAAGAGGTTGTTGTAGGTGGGGTTGAGCTCCATGACCACCGGTGCCCCCTTGAGCCCGGAATTGTCCACCACCACGTTCACTTCGTATTTCCTGAAGGGCAGCTCCCTGGCCCCAGGCACGGGAATGGGCGAGGTAGGCTGGGCCTCGGCTTCCTCCCTGAACTGAGAGAGGTTCTCCACGATGTCATCCCGCACCTCCTTCAGGTAGGCCACGACCTCCGGAAAGTCCCGGTACTTCTCGATCAACTCACTAACCGAAGGGCCCACCGTGAAGAGTGCCACCTCCTGATCCAGCTTCTGTAGTGCTTCGCCAGTTTTCTTCTCCAGAGGCGTAAATTGCCTCATAGCTCTCTTCAATTCCTCCTGGAGGCTCTCTCGCTTTTGCAGTACTTGCTCTTTTACTTCCGCACCCAGAGCCAAGAATTCCTCTTCGCTAAGGGGCTTGCCATCCATCACAGGAATGATCAGCAGGCCCATGGGGGTCATCTGCAGGAAAAATCCCTCCTCCTGAGCTCTCTCACCCATCTGGGAGATGAGTTCTTGTCTCTCTTTTTGAAAGCCTTGAATGGTCGCTTCCCTCCTGGCGGCATATTCATCGCTCTCGAAGGCTCTGGGAATCTCCCGCCGCGCCCCCTCCACCAGATTCTTCACCTCCTTCTGGAATTCCCGCCCTCGGCCTGGGGGCAGGCGAAGGGCATGGGGGCGATAGGGGTCACGGAAGTTGTTCACGTAGCACCAATCGGGAGGCACAGCCTTGTCCTTGGCCACTTCTTCCAGGAAGCGCTTGACGGCCGTGGTCTTCCCCGTGCCAGGTTGGCCGGCCACGTAGATGTTGAACCCAAACTCCTGGATCCCCAGCCCAAACTCCAGAGCTCTGACCGCCCTCTCCTGGCCGATGATGGTTTCGAGAGGTTTCATCTCCTCGGTTGTCTCACAGCCCAGCATCTGGGGATCGCAGATCCTTCGTAGCTTATCAACAGGCAGTTCTTGTGCCATCTCTTTCCTCCTAATAACTGTCCTCTACTCCCCAAACAACTCCGCGATATCCTGCACGGCACTCCGCCTCTCCCCCGCCCCCATCGCCTT
>VGOG01000281.1 GCA_016875995.1 Chloroflexota bacterium | reverse complement strand
TCCACCCCATGCCTTGCAGACCTTCTGCTTCGTTTCTTGTGCCCATTTGAGGTCACATTATGTCTATCAACCCCACCCTGGCTCCATTTCTGCTCCCTCTATGTGCACCATTCTGCTACGAAGGCCCCATGCAAACCCCCCGCCTGGTACAGGCGAGGGGCTATTCTCTGGAGCGGGTGATGGGACTCGAACCCACGACATTCTGCTTGGGAAGCAGACACTCTGCCGGCTGAGTTACACCCGCCCAAGATACAACATATTGTACCGAATTGCCATATACATACAACATATTGTACTAGCGGCGTGGCTTTTCGGAATAAGAAATAGCGAGTTAGTCACTCATTGTAGCGTCATGGCGTCTTGGCGTGCGTTGGCGTCGGTGTAGGCGTGGATGACCATTAGCTGTGTCATTGGGCGATGAGTTGAAATTGGTATCTTCCCAGTGTAAATCTGCCAAAAACCTCACCACGATATGCACTTACAAGCACCTGGTATTTATGCCCAGGCTCAGTTAGTATCTTGATTTCGCTACTGGTTAGGTTCCTTTCGCTAACCGTGAATTTCTGTGATGCCTCGTCAAGAACATCAACGGCATACTTTGTTGCGTCTGGCAACGGTTCCCACTTCAGTGTCAAGGTTCGCTCGCTAGTCGGGTATTGCATGAAATCTAGGTCTTTGTTGTCAAAAGGGCGCACTAGGTGCACCTTATACACACATGCAAAATCGTTTCGCCCCACAGTGTTTGTAAGTGCAAGTGTCACCATAGGGCCGCCGCCTCCGCACTGGTAGTATCCCTGTGCCTTTAGTGACTGGTTATCAACTTGTGCGCTATACTGACCAAACGGAAGGTTTGCAAAAACGTAGCGTCCCCCTGTGTCAGTAGTCGTTGTTGAGATAGGCTTATCCCCCTGCTGATAAGGCTGCTTCCACAACTGAATGACCAGGCTGGGGACAGGCGCCACCTCACCGTAGAGCACAGTTCCGGTAATTGTTCCCCCGCCAGCAGGCATACTTGGTGTTGGAACGACAACGGTTGGTATGGCTGTCGGAGCAGACGTGGATGTTGGTAGCGGAGCGGTTGTTGCAGTTGCAATAGCCGCTGTAGGTTGCCCGGCTGGCGTTGGCGTGGGAGAAGCACAACCAGTAGCAATAAGTACACCAAGTACAGCCAGAAGCGCAAACTTTCTAGATGGGCAGTTCATTGTGGACCTCCTGAATGTGATGCCGCGTCGTGCATAAGCGACAGCATGACTCGAAACGTGTAGCACGCCGCTTATTCTCATCTGCTCCGTACTTTGGAATCTTTTCATGTTTCTTCCTCAAGCCGAAGCTGAAAACAACCCTGCTCAGGGCCGACTTGGAATACTTCCCATCCGTTAAGACCTAATTGCTGCAACATCCACATTCCCACTGAAACGTCTTTGCCGTGAAGGTTCTTGATATTGCATGCGCAGAGTTTACCTTCAAAGTCAAGGGTTTGCCAAACAAACTGGAAATCAGGAAACAGTTTTTTCAATTCTGCAAGTAACCACTCGACTGTAAGCGAGTCCGTAGAGGATACTCCAACGAAATATGCGGAAAAGCGCACTTCTGCATATCTGTATCGTTTCATTCAGTTCCCCTTTCTAGGTAGTCACTCAATCCAGCGGTGCCGGAAGTCGTCCGTCCAGCACCAGGCAGATAACGGCCTGCTCCTGGCCTGTGGGCAGGGTCAAGACTTTGTCATTCATGGTCCACTATCCTCTACTCTTTGATTGCCTCCGGCGGTGGAGTGAAACCGGCAGGCCATAGAGTCTTCTGGTCATATATGGCGTTGGTCAATTTAACATCCGTCAAGTTAGCGCTCCTCAGGTTGACGCCCCTCAGGTTGGCTCTCCTCAGGTCGGCGCCCTCCAGGTGAGCGCCCTCCAAGGAGGTGCCCATCGGCCAGCCCCCCAGGTTGGTGTCCATCAGGTTGGCGCCCTCCAGGTGAGCGCCCTCCAGGTGCACGTCCGTCAGGTCCGCGCCCTGTAGGTTGGCGCGCGTCAGGATGGTACCCTGCATGTTGGCACCTTGCAGGATAGCACCCTGCAGGTTGGTGCTCAAGAGGTTGGCGCCCTGTAGGTTGGCGAGCGTCAGGATGATGCCCTCCAGGTGGGCACCTACAAGGCTGGTGCGCGTCAGGTCGGCGCTCTTCAGGAAAGCGCCCTCCAAGTGAGCCCCCAGCAGGTTGGTGCCCTGGAGGTTGGCCTTATACAAATGGGTGCGCAGCAGGTTGGTGCTCAAGAGGTTGGCGCCCTGTAGGTTGGCGAGCTTCAGGTCGGCATCCATCAGATTGGCGCGGCTTAGGTTGCTGAAGCTGAGATCTGCTCCCTTATTCCCATCTTCGCCCGATCCAAGATCTACCCCTCGTAGATCGGCGCCCTGTAGGTCGGCGTGTCGCAGGTTGTCCTTGCGTCCATTGGCAGCCCAATCCAGGGCGGTCTGTATCCACTGCTCACGCTTTTCGGCGGCAGCTCGCCTCCGGTCAAACCAATCCGACGCCCAGCCTTGCACGAATCCGCCCAAGATGGCACCGGCGGCACCGATAGCAGCACCAACCAACAGCCAGAATACGTCGCTACTCATGGCTCACCCTTTGGTTGCGATAGCAGTCATTATCGTAAGTGAGAAACACCTTGAACATAGCCGATAAGTGCAGCTAGACCTATCAAAACGCCGGCCACTAGGAACAGCCAGTCAGGGAGAGAGGTGCCCCTAGAGTGTGGCATGGCGACCTCCTGGCCCTTGATGGTGCGTAAGGAGGTTGCCCCATGACCAGCGCCATAGCAGCCACAGCGGCAGGGCTGTGAGAAGGATTGCTACAATGTCTACCCTCACATGCACTCCCTTGACCAGGATAACTGGCAAGGCGTAGCCGATGGCGTAGATGAAGACGAGCGCCATCAAAGCCAGGACAGCGGAGATGCCGCCGAAGAAAACAAGTCTAATGGCCCGCAGGCACTGCACCAAAAGGCTACCCTGGGGCGGGGATACTTTCTGGGGTGGGGAGACTTTCTGGCTCGCTGGCCGGATAGATGGGGTGAGGGAAGCTCTCTGGCTCGCTGGCTGGACGTCTTCAGATATTGCCGCTGCTAATTCCTCTGGCGTCAGCCCTGGCGAGGCGTCAGCCCATGCGAAGAAGGCGGCACGTCTGCGTTCTGCGGCGGCGAAGAGGTCAAAATAGGCCGCGAAGTGGGCAGCTTGGGTGGCCCGTGCACGCCGCTCGGCCTCGGCCTTCTGGTCATCGGTGACCTTCTGCCATGCTTGCATAGCGGCGTAGTAGGTGTCATAGGCAGTGCACTCTGCGTCGAGGGCAGCACTTTCGGCAGCCTTCGCTTCTTTATAGGCCGCCCATAGCCGTTGAACCTCTGGGTTTGTCGGGGAAGTGGTCAAGGGCTAGTCTCCTTCCATCTTGACTTTGTGCTTGCAATACACCGGCTTTGCCGTCGCCACCGTCCTCGGCGATCTGATGGCGCCGATGGCACCGATAGCAGCGCCGACTAACAGCCAGAATACGTCACTACTCATGGCTCACTCTCTACTTGCGATAACCACCGCTTACGCTCAGCCAATATGGGCTTCCCGGTCACCAGGCTGTACAGCACGTCTGGGCAGAAATCTACCTCGTTTGGCCAGACGATGGTCCCCACTTCGGGATCAACCCGCACCTGCTGGAAGAAGCCTACGTCTTGCAGTGGGGCGAAGACGCCGCCACGGCCAGCAACCCGTTCTCTGAAGTCCAGCTCACCCTTTGTACCATCGGTGAAAGTCAGCTCCAGACGATATTCTCCCAGGTGACGAACTTGTTTAACTCTCGGAAACATGCTGGGCCTCTCTACTCTGATGCTATTATGCCACACCGTCTTGCCCTTGTCAAGTTCCTCGCAATATCTGCCGTTACCCGCTTGGTGGTAGGAGCGTGACATAACACCAGGCGCTCGATTGAAATCGGCTTCTAATCCGCAAGAAACGGCTACCATTGCGATTAGAAGCAGAATTCATTCTCGCGCTGGTCCTTACATGTAACCTTTCAGTTGGGTGGACAGGGAGGTAACTTCCAGCGAATACGAAGCGGAAAAGCAGATACGCGCGTGCCTGATCGGTTTTTCCGCAGTATCGCAAAAGTCACCCTGTTGACGTAGCGGCGAGAGCCAGCCATTGCTGGCGGAGTTGGTTGAATTGAGCATCGGCTCTTTTGATGGACCGAGTGTGTAGGCGGAACCGGTCTCGATGTTGA
>VGOG01000280.1 GCA_016875995.1 Chloroflexota bacterium | reverse complement strand
TCTGAAAGCGGATTACGTCGTTGCCTACGCCGAACTGCACCGCCAACTGGTGTTGGGCCCCCAGGCCGACGACCGCCGCCAGCGACTGTATAACGATCCGCGTCTGGCAGCCCTGAACACGTTGTCGGCCATTGACCTGCTTAACCGTGCGGAACTGGAGGGCTGGAAAGAGGCACTCCTGCGCTTGCCCACCTGTCGCGAATTCCACGAGGGCGTTATCGCCGACACACCTACTTGCCCCTCTTGTCACCTGCGGCCAGCGCAACACCGTCACATCGGCCGGGCTGATCAAATGCTGGATCAACTAGACAATCGGCTGAGCGATCTGTTGACCCGCTGGCGGCAGGCGCTGCAGGCCAATCTGACCAGTGAGACCGCCCAGCGCAGCCTGGAGGCGATGACGCCGGCCGAGCGCAGACCGATTGAGCAGTTCCTGGATCAGCGTGACGATGATCCGACTATACCGGCGGGGTTTGTGGCCGCAGCTACTCAAGCCCTGCGCGGTATCGAAGCTCTTACGCTACCGGTAGATGGCCTGCTGGAAGCCCTGAAAGAGGGCGGCCTGCCCTGCACCGTCGAGGAACTGCAGCGTCGCTTTATCAGCTTTGTGAGCCAGAACATGCGAGGCCACGATCCGCGCAACACGCGGTTGACGTTGGATCGTTAGAGCAGAGGTGAATCGGGGTGAAGAAGCCACAATCAGGAAGCACGTGGTTTTTCGTTGATGAATCTGGCGATCCTACTTTTTATGATCGCAAGGGGAACCTGATCGTGGGTCAATCCGGGTGTTCCCCTATCCTTGTTTTGGGCCTGATTGAAACGCAGAACCCCGAACCCATGCGTCAGGCCATCCGGGATCTTCAACAGGAAGTCATCCACGGTCCCTACTTCCAGGAGTTTCCCTCCATCAAGAAAACAGCCATCGCTTTTCACGCCAAAGACGATGTGCCAGAAATCCGTTACCTCGTTTTCAAATCGCTTGCTTCCCTGGACTTCCAGGCACAATTCACCGTTGCCCGAAAGATCGAACGGGTTTTTCGAAACAATTTCCAGGCCAGGGAAGAAGCTTTCTACGACCACCTGGTCACTCACCTGTTCCAGAACTTGCTACATCGCTATACGCAGAACTTCATCTATTTTGCCAAACGTGGCTCGCGCAACCGCCAAGCACCACTCTTGCGCGCCATTCAGCGCGGAATTGAGCGTTTTGAGCAAAAGTGGAGTACCATGGTGACGACGACCTTCAGTGTGCAAGCCCAAACTCCGAAAGGGGAACCTTGTCTGAGTGTCACTGACTACATGAACTGGGCTGTCTATCGGGCCTTTACTACAGGGGAAATGCGATACTACAGGGTCGTTGAAGAAAAGGTCAGCTTACTGGTGGACCTGTACGACACAGCAAAATACCCCCATAATTGGTATAGCCGCAAGAATCCATTTGATATAAACAAAATCACCCCTCTGTAACTAGGCCCGGTTACCGGACGCACGGCATGCAAAGCCGACTTTCGTCTACAGAGGAGTGAATTTTCTATGCATATTATAGCAGAATTGGATGAAGTTGTCAAACGGGATAAAAGATGACCGAACAAATGCCACTTGAGCTTGAAACCAGAGGCATAGAGTTCGAAACCAACCAACTCGAAACCCGAAATGAATATCGGGAACGCCTGCGCGAGCACCTGCGCGATCCCGACTTCCGCGCCATCGAGGGCTTCCCCATCGGCGACGACGAGGCCATCCTGGCCCTCTCCGACCCGCCCTACTACACCGCTTGCCCCAACCCCTTCCTGCCCGAGATCATTGAGCGCTGGCAGACCGAGCGCGCCCAGATCCGCGAGGAGCTGGACCTGCCCGACGACAGCGCCGACAACGGTGACTCCCCCTCTCCCGACGGTTGGGAGAGGGGGCCGGGGGGTGAGGGCGTCTACCACCGCGAACCCTTCGCCTCCGACGTCTCCGAGGGCAAGAACGACCCCATCTACAACGCCCATTCCTACCACACCAAAGTCCCCCACAAAGCCGTGATGCGCTACATCCTCCACTACACCGACCCTGGCGACATCGTCTTCGACGGCTTCTGCGGCACCGGCATGACCGGCGTGGCGGCCCAACTATGCGGCGACCGCAAGGCCGTGGAGGAGCTGGGCTACCGAGTGGACGACGACGGCACCATCTACACCTCCCCCCTCTCCCAGAGTTTGGGAGAGGGGGGCCGGGGGGGTGAGGGCTTCTCCCGCCTGGGCGCCCGCAAGGCCGTGTTGGTAGACCTCTGTCCCGCCGCCACCTTCATCGCCTACAACTACAACACCCCCGTGGACGTGGCCGCCTTCGAGCGCGAGGCCAAACGCATCCTGCGCGAGGTGGAGGAAGAGTGCGGCTGGATGTATGAGACCTGGCATCCTCACTGCGACCATCCCCAGCGGGTGAAGGGCCGCATCAACTACACCGTCTGGAGCGACGTTTTTGTCTGTCCCCAGTGTGGAGAGGAGATGGTCTTCTGGGATGTGGCGGTGGACAAGGGAGCGGGGAGGGTGCATAGCGATTTCCCCTGCTCTGGCTGTGGGGCCGAGCAGACCAAGCGCACCCTGGAACGGGCCTGGGAGACCGTTTACGACCGTGCCCTGAGCAAGACCATTCGTCGGGCCAAACATGTCCCTGTGCTCATCAACTATTCTGTGGGCAATCGACGTTGTGAGAAGCGCCCTGATACCGACGACTTGGCCCTTATCCACAGAATTGAGGAAAGTGACATTCCATATTGGTTCCCCACTGATCCCATGATGTTCAAAGGAGAGCAGTGGGGAGACACGTGGCGGGCCGGTGTTCATGCAGGCATCACCCACGTGCACCACTTCTACACCCAGCGCAATCTGTGGGTGCTGGCGGCTTTTGCGAATAGGACTCAGACGCCGCCAGTCCGACTTAAGGGAATAGCGACCCTTTGGCTGACTTCATCTCTTATTCGGACAACTAAGCTATACAAGTTTACCCTTGACCGCAAGATGGGCAATGTCTCAGGTACTTTGTACATTCCTTCCATTTGGACAGAAAACTCTCCGATGAAACTGCTGCGTGGCAAGGCACGCGTTATCACTCAGAGCATGACGCGTGTAAGGATTTCGCAAGCCATAAGCACAGGGTCATCAACCGAAATCCCATGGATGGACACGAGTTCAGTTGACTACATCTTCACCGATCCACCTTTCGGCGGCAACTTGATGTACTCCGAGCTCAACTTCCTCTGGGAGGCATGGCTGCAGGTCTTCACCAATAACGGGCCAGAGGCAGTGGTCAACAAGATACAGCGCAAAGGGCTGTCGGAGTACCAACGGCTGATGGAGCAATGCTTTAGTGAGTTTTACCGCGCCCTCAAGCCCGGTCGCTGGATGACCGTCGAGTTCCACAATTCCCAGAACCGTGTCTGGAACGCTATACAAGAGGCTATCCTGCGGGCGGGCTTCATGATTGCTGATGTGCGCACGTTGGACAAGCAGCAGGGCACATTCAAACAGGTGACAACTACAGGGGCAGTCAAGCAAGATCTCATCATCTCTGCTTACAAACCCCGCGTCAGTTTCGAACGCCGCTTTCACGCCCAGGCTGGCACCCCGGAGGGGGCCTGGGACTTCGTGCGCCAGCACCTGGCCCAACTGCCTGTCGTGGTGGAACGAGATGGCTCACTGGAAGTCGTCGCCGAGCGCCAGGCGTACCTGCTCTTCGACCGCATGGTGGCCTTCCACATCCAGCGCGGGGCCACCGTACCCCTCTCCGCCGCCGAGTTCTATGCCGGCCTGCGAGAGCGCTTCCCTGAGCGGGATGGTATGTTCTTCCTGCCCGACCAGGTGCCGGAATATGACCGCGCCCGCTTGCAAGCCACCGAGGTGGCCCAGCTCACCCTCTTCGTCAGCGACGAGAAGAGTAGCATCCAATGGCTGCGCCAACAATTGGACTCCAGCACGGGCGGCTATCCCCAAACCTACCAGGAGATCCAACCCCAGTTCCTGCGCCAACTCCACCAGGCCCGCCACGAAGCCCTGCCCGAACTGAGTGACATCCTGGAACAGAACTTCCTGCAGGATGAGGCGGGCCGCTGGTACGTGCCCGACCCCAATCGGGCCAGCGACCTGGAGAAGCTGCGCCAGCGTGCCCTGTTGCGCGAGTTCGCCCAGTACGTGGAGGGGCGCGGCCGCCTGCGCCAGTTCCGCACCGAGGCCGTGCGCGCCGGCTTCGCCGACGCCTGGCGCCGCCACGACTACACCACCATCGTCAAGGTGGCCGAA
>VGOG01000279.1 GCA_016875995.1 Chloroflexota bacterium | reverse complement strand
GTGTGCTGGCTGGTTTGGGTGTTGCCAAAGACATTGTATGGTGGACGCCAGAAGAGATTGCGGAGTGGCGCGATGTAAAGTCACATCTTATCCATAGGGCTTTACAGGAAGGGGAGGTACTCTATGAAGAAACACCCGATTCTGGGCGACGTCCGCCCGTACAACTTCATAAGCCCCGCAGGGCGCGAGGTGACGGCCTGGATGAGCGTCGAGCGCGACCACCGACTGGGAGCACTGCTCATCGAGGCCGTGAACGGGGAGGACACGGGCCAATTCGTCTACGGCATCCCCAAGATCCACTATCCCTACCGGCGAGACAGGGAGATTGACCTGGAGAACGTCACCCCCGACGACATCGTCCTGCCCACCGGCTATGAGAGGGTGCTGCTGCGCCAAAAAGTTGATGGCACGAACGTCACCTGGTTTGGCTTGCTCGACAGCCGGGGCGAGATGATCGAGATCATCCCCAAGACCCGCCAGGCCGTCCTCAACAAGCCCTCGGAGATGCACTCCGTCTACGACCTGCTGCCCGACGTCTACGAGATGTATCCGGGCATCCTGCAAGCCGTCCGCGAGACCAGACTCAACCTCTCTTTCGAGTGCTACGGCTATCGCAACCCCCATACCCTGGTCTACGATTTTCCCTTGCAGGTCTCCCTCATCGTGGCCATAGATGACCAGGGGCGGCTGCGGCCCTGGAAGGATCTGGTGGCCCTGGCTGAGAAGTATGGGTTGCATACGCCGCAGGTCATCTTCGAGACCGACCAGCCCGACGTGCGGGCCGAGTGGCTCAGATTCAGGCTGGAGCTGGACGAGAGGAACCGGCCCGACAAGTTGGTGGACGAAGGGGTGGTGTTCACCTTCTGCTATCCCGACACGATAGAGCTGGTCAAGTGCAAGACCAAGACCCTGGAGGAGGCCCACATGTCGGTCATGGCCGCCGAGCAGGCCGAGATTCCCCAGGAGATCCTGTTCAAGGCCATCTGCCGCGTCTACGACGACGGCTTCGCCGGGGAGGGGTGGGACGTGGTCTGGGGGCAGCTCAAGGCGGAGCTGATGGAGGACTACGTGGAGGTGGCCGTGGACCGCCACCTGCACAGAGCGGAGAAGCTCTGGCACTGGAAGCTGAGGCTGGAGACCGTGCGGCCCTACATCGAGCGGGCCATGAAGGAGACCGGCAGCCGCGAGCTGGGCGTGGTCATGCCCATGGTGCGAAAATGGCTCAGCAAGGAGAACACCAACCTGGCGGCGCAGATTCTGATCAGGAATATATAACCCCTATCGCCCTTTCGTTGACAGCGGCCCTGACAGAAATGATACTTGCTTGATCAGAGCGACTATGGTATAATCAAGAATGATGGCACTAAATGCCGTCATTATTGATAGCAAGGAGGGAAATAAGAAATGACGACTAGAACGGCCACTGCGGTCCGCGAACCAAGGGTCAGAACCACTCTGGATTTGCCGACCAGCTTGCGAGACCGCATTCAATTTGCCATTGAGCGAGGCGTTGCCCCCAGCCAGAACACGTTGATTATCCAGGCTCTCGAGGAGCACCTGGCCCGTGTGGAACAGGCTCGGATAGACGCTGAATTTGCTCACATGGAGGAGGACGAGACCTATCGGACCCTCCAACTCCAGATCGCAGCCGAATTTGCCCACGCCGATTGGGAGGCACTGCAGGCTGAGGAGACACAGCCATGAAGCGAGGAGAGGTGTACTGGGTCCGGCTCGATCCAATTGAAGGCTCAGAACAAGCCGGCACCCGACCCGGTGTGATCGTCTCCAGGAACGCCATCAATCAATACAGCCCAGTGGTCGTCATCTGCCCCCTGACCAGCGCTCGTCATCTCACTCGGCTCTATCCCAGTGATGTACTGGTAAAGGCGCCCGAGGGTGGCCTGCAAGTTGACTCGGTGGTGTTGACGCTTCAGGTGCGGGCTGTGGCTAAGTCTCGTCTGCAACAGCGCCTCGGGCAATTGGAACCAGATACGATGACTCAGGTTGACCGCGCCCTGAAGATCACCCTGGACTTGTCCTGATACCGGCACCGGACTATCCGACCAAGGACCATCCAACCAGGGTGAACATGGTGCTGCCCAGAAAGTAGAGCCACAGCCGGGACACTGGCCAGCCGCGCAGGCCGATATCTCCAGGGAGATATTGTTCAAGGCCGTCTGCCGCGTGTACGACGACGGCTTCGCCGGGGAGGGGTGGGACGTGGTCTGGGGTCAGCTCAAGGCCGAGCTGATGGAGGACTACGTGGAGGTAGCCGTGGACCGCCACCTGCACAGAGCGGAGAAGCTCTGGCACTGGAAGCTGAGGCTGGAGACCGTGCGGCCCTACATCGAGCGGGCCATGAAGGAGACCGGCAGCCGCGAGCTGAACGTGGTCATGCCGATGGTGCGAAAATGGCTCAGCAAGGAGAACACCAACCTGGCGGCGCAGATTTTGATCAGGAATATATAACCTCTATCCCCCCAAAAGGCAACATGAATTGTAGTTTCCTCTTTTTCGCCAACTGGTGTATAATATCAATCGTGAGCATCTGAGCAGTGCATGAAACATTCTGAATCCTGAGGAGTTGACCATGTCTCTGGTATCTGTACCGGCAATCTATGATGGAAAACAAATCCGGTTGCTGGAACTAGCGCCGGTCCAAGAGCCTTACCGTGTCCTGGTTACCTTCATAAAGCCCGCCCATGAGGACGTGACGCCGCCACGAGATCTGGCTCGTTTCTGGGCTTCCTTCGGAGCCTGGCAAGACGAGCGATCCGTAGAGGACACGCTGCGGGACATTCACGAGGCCCGCCGCTCCAGAACGGAGCCGCCAGCGCTATGAAGTTCCTGCTAGACACTGACACCTGCGTCTTCTGGCTGCGGGGCTATGTCTCTGTCCGTGATCACCTGGCTGCTGTCAGTCCGGAGGTTATAGCCATATCAGTGATCACCCTGGCCGAACTGCGCTACGGAGCGGCCTGTTCAGCCCGACCGGCGAGCAACCATCAGGCAGTTGATGATTTCATCAGTGCCCTTTTTGTCCTTGGGGTTCACCCGGAAACTGCCCACGCCTTCGGTGAGATCAAAGCGCATCTACGCAAGAAGGGAATGCTTATAGATGACCTAGACCTGCTGATTGCTGCGGCTGCGCGTACGCACGATTTGACTCTGGTGACCAACAATCAGGATCACTTTGGCCGCATCCCTGGCTTGCGTCTGGACAACTGGATGCAGCCTTAGCGCTTTGCCTGCATGAAGGAGACGGGAAGCCGCGAGCTGGACGTGGTCATGCCCATAGTGCGAAAATGGCTCAGCAAGGAGAATACCAACCTGGCGGCGCAGATTCTGGTCAGAAACATGTAACCTTTGCTGTGACAACACACAAGCCCCGGCGATTATCGTGATCGCCGGGGCTTGTGGTTTTCCTCTCGGTTGAAGCTTCGTTGCTCCAGTTACGAATGCTCAGTTGCCTGCACCCGCTGGGTGATGTCACGGATGCTGAGAACGATCCCTTCCACCACCGGATGATCCAGCAGGTTCCTGGCTATGGTTTCCAGATGACGCCACGAGCTGTCTTTGTGCTGGAAACGGAACTCGAGGGATATGATGCAGTCCGGAACTCGGAGTCCATCGTCAAGGGTGTTCATGACGTGCAGCACATCGTCGGGATGAATAAACTCGAACAGGCTCTTGCCGATCAACTCTCCCGGTTTATATCCGAGCACCCGTTCCATGGCTGAGCTTTCGTAGAGTATGACTCCATCGCCATTCAGAATTGTGATTATATCTAAAGCATTTTCGATTAGCGGCCGAAAAAGTTCTCGCTGCATCGTGACACCTCTGACGAGTAACGGGTGACGATTGGGCGGCAGAGCGCGCTCACAAAGCGCGCTCTGTTGCTCTACGAGATTGAGACAGGAGCAAAGCCGCGTAATCCCTGCTAATATTATATCATAAAACCAGGTGAAACCGCAATTGGCGAAACGCTGAATTTAGGGGTCTAAAAATCTGAATTTTTATGAGACGCAGTAGGCAAATCCCTTAATCGGGATGGGGGTATAATCAGGGAATCCCTTAATCGAGACTTCGAAATTCCTTAATCGTGGTGAGGGTACGATAAGGGAATGTCTGAATCGGGATTAAGGAAAAGGATTATCGCGCTCAGGGCTCGATGGTGATCAGTCCTGTACGGATGGCCCATATGGTGAGCTCGGCCACGCTGTTGATACCCAGCTTCTGGAAGATGCGCCGGCGGTGTGCCCCGATGGTCTTCGTGCTCACGTGGAGGGCAGCGG
>VGOG01000278.1 GCA_016875995.1 Chloroflexota bacterium | reverse complement strand
CGCTGACGACCATCGTCAGACTCATCGGGCCGGCGAAAACCGCGTCGTAGATGATGCCGAAGAGGACAGAAAACAATACGCGTACGGCCTGGAGGAAAAAGAGCAAAATGGCTACAGCCTCCACGGTTCGCAATATGTTACGATTTGCCATAGTAATAGCCCCCTACCCAACGTATTTCGTATTCCGTTTCCGTCACGCAATACGCCATACGCAATACGCTCATAATTGTACGCTACTTTTCGCAAGTTGACAAGTGCAAGAATAGTGAGTATAATTTTAATACCATGCCCCGGTGGCGGAATAGGCATACGCGGCAGGTTGAGGACCTGTGCCCTTTGGGCATGCGGGTTCGAGTCCCGCCCGGGGCACCAGAGCCCTATGAACGCGAAAAGCTCAGGAGGTTTCCTGAGCTTTTGCGTTCTGGTCAAATCAATCTCAGGTCCCGCAGCACGTCCAGCACCTTCGGCAGTGGCTCCTGCCACAGCCACTCCGCCCGCAGTCAGAGGCCGGGCCTCATATCGCCCCTCCTCACTACTGAAGGCCACGCGATAATGCAAAATCACCCGCTTACAGCGAAGATCCGCGCCGCCCCCTCCCATTTACTCGAACGTAAACTCCTTCTCGATGAAAAGCTTCAAGCAAGCATCCACCACCTCAGGGTCGTAAAGGATGCCCTTGTTCTGTGAGATTTCCTCCAGGGCCCTATCCAGCCCACGAGGCGGTCGGTAGGGCCGGTGAGAGGACATGGCCTCAAGCACGTGGCTACAGCCATGATCCTCGCTTCCAGCTTGATCTCCTCGCCTGATAGCCCTTGTGGATAACCAGAGCCCTCCAGCCTCTCGTGATGTTGCAGCACGATCTCGGCCACCGGCCAGGGGAACTCTACGGCCTTCAGTATGTCGTAACCGACCTGGGGGTGAGCTTTGATCATGCCCCATTGGAGGTCGTTTAACCGACCGGGCTTGCTGAGGATCTCAGCGGGTATAGTGATCTTGCCCAGGTCGTGGATCAGCCCGGCCATACGGAGTCCCTCGATCTGTTCCTCTGGAAGGCCCATCTCTTTGGCGATGGCACAGGCCAGTTGGGTCACCCGCCGTTGATGATTACCTGTGTAGGGATCCCTTATCTCGATGCTTGATACAAGGACACTGACCGTTCCCTCGAAGGCTTTCTGCAATTTCGCGTGACTTTGCCGAAGTTCCTCCTCTGCGCGCTTGCGCTCGGTGATGTCGGTGAAGACGGCCAGGGTGCCGGCGAAGTGGCCATCCTCGAAACGGGGGCTGCCGCTGACCCAGACGGACAGCCGTCCGCCGTCCTTGCGCACCAGCTCCAGTTCGTAACGATCGCTCTCGCCACGCACTCGCCGCTCATCGGCAGCCTGCACGATGGCGTGCTGGTCGGGAGGGGTGATGGCCGTCCAGTTCTGGCCCACCAGTTCCTCGGGGGTGTAGCCCAGCATCTCCGCCGCAGCCGGGTTGACGAAGGTGAAGTACCCGTCAGCGTCTTCGATGGCGATGCCCTCGGCCATGCTCTGGACGATGCTCTGGTTGAATTCCTTAAGCTGGCGGGTCTCCCCGAAGAGGCGAGCGTTGCTGATGGCCGAGGAGGCCATGGAGGCGAAGGCTTTGAGCAACTCCAGGTCGGCGGGCCGGAAGGAGCGTGCATCCCCCAGGCGGCTGACGCTCATCACGCCGATGACGCGCTCGCGCTCCTTGAGCGGCGCGAATATCATCGCTTCCTTCTCCACCGGCGTGCCCGGCACCTGGATGGAGCGCGGGTCGCCCAGCATGTCGTTGACGATCTCGGCCTCGCCGCGCCGGGCGACGTCGCCCGTCACGCCTTGGCCCAGTTTGGGGCGCATGGCCAGCACCGCTTCGGCCCGCTGGTGCAGGGCCAGGGCGCAGCGTAGCGTTTCGCCATCTGGCTCGAGCAGGAAGATGTGGCAGCCATCGGCGGCGAAGAGCGCCTTGGCGTGCTCGCCAATGGTGCGCAGGGTGCTGTCAAGGTCGAGGCTGTTGAGGGCCAGGGATGTCTCCAGCAAGGCACTCGTTTCTGCGGCCCGCCGCTCCGTCTCCGTGAACAGGCGGGCGTTCTCGATGGCGATGGCCGCATGATTGGCGAACAAGGTCAGCAGCTCCAGGTCGGCCTCCGTGAAGCGCTTGCCTTCCACGTAGTGCAGGACGTGGATCACGCCTGTCACCTGGCCCTGCCAGATCATCGGTGCGCTGAGCACGGCCCTGAAAGGATGATCTTCCTCGTAGACGGCAGCCCGCCTGTTCCAGGTGCGGTAATCGTCAATGATCAGCGGTTCCCCGGTCTGGACCACGATGCCGGCCGCACCCTCACCGTACTTGAGGACTTTCCCGGTGTAATCATGCGGGGTGTTGTAGCTCACCACGCAACGGGCTTCCTGTCGGTCCGGATCGCACAGGTACATGCCACCGCCCGGAGCGTGCAACAGCCGCGCCGCCCGTTCGACGATGGTCTGGAGCAGGGTGGGCAGATCGTGCCGAGCGATGATCTCGAGCACGGTGGCCTGAAGAGCCGCCAATTCCTCGGCCCGCCGCCGCAACGCCTCCTCTGCCCGCTTGAAGTCGGTGACGTCGCGGGTAATCGCGCTGAAGCCAGCGATCTTCCCCTGAGCATCTCTGACAGGCCAGCCTCTGGTCTGGACCCAGACGATCTGTCCGTCCCGCTTTCTCATGCGGTGTTCGACGGCCTGTCCAATTCCTCTGATGCTTTCCAGAGGCTCTCCACTGAGCACCTGCTGAATGCCCGCCAGCAAAATGGGGAAATCATCTGGATGCACGTATTCGGAGAAGTGATGCCCTATTGTCTCATCCGACTCGTAGCCGGTGAACGCTTTGGCTGCAGGATTGGCAAACAGGATGTTCCCTTCTACATCAACCGTGAAGATCAGATCGTTGGTCGTGTTCACCAGGTTGCGATATTTTTCTTCGCTGTGCTGCGTTTCCTCGTACAACTGCGCATTGGCCACCGCCACCGCGATCTGCTGGCCCACCGCTGTCAGCAGCGACTTATCCTCCTCTGTCCAGCGGCGCGGCGCCCGCGTGGCCACGGCCAGGAGCCCCAGAACCCTCGCCTGATGGACCAGGGGCACCATGCCCGAGATGGTGAAACCACGGCGGGCGATCTCAGGGTTTACGGTGGGGTCGTGGGTGGTGTCGTCGTGGAACACCGGTTGGCCCGTGCGCAGCAGCCGCTCCCGATGCCCTCCAGTTCGCGGCGGGCCAACGAACACCGCCGTCAGTTCTGGCTCTGCCCCCCGCGTGATCGTCTGCTGCAGACGCTGTTCCTTCTCGTCCCACAGGGCGATGCCGCCCGCCTCGAAGCTGGTCGCCTCCAGCGCCGCATCCAGGGCTGCAGCCAGGGTCTTCCTCAAATCCAGCGATTGGCTCACCGTAGCAGCCACGGTGTTGAGGGCAGCAAGCTCACGGTTGCGTCGCTCGACCTCCTCCTCTGCCCGCCTGCGCTCGACCAGGCTCTGCTCCCAGCGCTGCAGCTCCACCGCTGCCCGGTCCCCGCCAAGGAACTCGGCCGGCGGGACGTAGTAGAAGTTGTCGTAGACCTCCGCGCCGATGACGACGATGGGGTGGGTGCGCAACACGTCCAGGAGCAGCGCGGCGTCGAAACGGCGGCGGTCGTACTGGCAGATGGCCAGGCATTGGCTGCCCGGAAAGAACTCGTTGAGCCTGGCCTCGTACTCGATCAACCGCTCGGAGCCGGGCAGTCCTCGCAGCGCCCAGGTCATCTCGCCGGTCACACGCAGGGCGGGATAGCCCTCGGCCAGGGCCTGCTCTGTCTCGGCCCGTAGCAGGGCGATCATCCGCTGCGGGTCGAAGACCCCCTCCCGCATGTAGGCCTCGTCGCGGGTGAGGATGGCGAACTGGCCGCGCTCCAGGCACGCCTCCACGTCCACCCCCTCGTCCCGCAGGTATCCCAGGATAGTCTCGGCGGTGTGCGCATCCACGATATAGAGCACCTTCTCGCCCCGCTCCAGTCCCTGGCGCAAGAAGGGGGTGAGCACCGCCCGATGCTCCTCCTCGGTCTCGTAGATGCAACACAGGTGATCGCCAGGCTGAGAATGCTCGATCAGGCGAGGAAAGTGATCATACCATCTCTTGCCCATTGGGGTTTCCTCTATGGTGCCATCATGATCCACGACATAGACCTCATTGTGCCATTCAAAATCAACGCTTACGATTCTGTCTCATACTCCTCCGATTCCTCACGCACAGCATACCTCGGCGTTAGCGTTATCAGAGGCTGGAAAACCCTGGCCTGCTCTCTTTCTCCCCGAAACTT
>VGOG01000277.1 GCA_016875995.1 Chloroflexota bacterium | reverse complement strand
ACTACGATTGCTGCAATGAGGGCTACGACGGTGCTACGCTCCGATTTACGATGCCATCATAGCACAGATTGAGACAATCGTCAAGCTCGAAAGAGCGGTTTTCTCTCCGTGCTATTTCAAGAAGCACTTCACTGATGAGTTGGGCACGGAACGGACTGGCTCTTGTGTCCTTTCCTCAGGAGGACACTCTGCTTCAGCACCTCCAGTCAGCGGACGATAGCTTTACAGGGCACACTGAGTCCCATTATACATTAATAGCTGCCAAAATGCAACCGCCTGGCCCTGTTCAGAAGTAGCCAGAACAGGGCTTTTCAGGTATAATAAAGGGCAGAGTAACGACGTTCAGAGGAGGGAGAAGTTGCATCTTGGCAATGTAGACTTGCATATCGTGAGCGACGGCCTGGCCTGGATGGACGGCGGGGGGCACTTCGGGTTGGTGCCCAAAGTGCTGTGGGAGAAGATCATCCAGGCCGATGAGCTGAACCGAATCCCCATGGCCCTGAACTGTCTGCTCGTTGTCTCCGAGGGCAAAAGGATCCTGGTGGATACCGGCTTCGGCGATAAGCTGTCGCCCAAAGAGCGGCAGATCTGGGGCATCGCCGGCCAGAATCGGCTGGTGGGGGACTTGCGTCGCCTGGGCTTCGCCCCTGAGGAGATTGACATCGTCATCAACACCCACCTCCACTCCGACCACTGCGGCGGGAACACTGTCCTGCATGACGGCGAGGTCGTTCCCACTTTCCCCCGCGCCGAATACTGGATCCAACGCCTGGAGTGGGCCGACGCCCGTTACCCCAACGAGCGCACCAAAGCCACCTACCTGGCCGAGAACTTCGTCCCCCTGGAAGAGCGGGGCCAGGTGCGCCTCCTCTACGGCGACACCCGCGTCACCTCCGAGGTGCGCTGTGTGATCACACGTGGCCACACCCGCGCTCATCAAAGCGTGGTGATCGAATCGGGTGGGGAGACAGCTATTTACCTCGGCGACCTGGCCTCCTGGGCGGTAAGCATCGAGCGCCTGGCCTGGACCTCGGCCTTCGACACAGAGCCACTGGAGACCATCGAGACCAAGCGTCATGTTAGAGATTGGGCCCTGGAGAAGCACGCCCTCCTCATCTTCGAGCACGACTCGCGGGTGCAGATGGGGTATTTGCAGGAGGAGAAAGGGGAATACCAAGTGTTGGTTCACTCACCCATTACCTGGACGCAATAGGTGCGGCATAGGGGGCCGTCGTACTCGGCGAAATAGATGCACTGGCGAGACCCCTTCACTATCTGGCTGTCCTCAATAGGGAAGAAGGCGTTTATCCCGCCGATAATGCTCTTCAGGTGAGCACCAGCGTTGAAACCCAACCTCCCGTCAATGTCCAGGTAGCGATTGTGGTAGTAATCCCCTTCGTCGGGCGCCAGGGCCTCCAGGTGATTCAGCACGTCCAACTCCAGGCATGGCAGGCCCTCGGTGACGATGATGCCGGAGGACGTGTGCGTGGTCAGGATGTTGACCACGCCGTTTCGCACCCCGCTCTCGGCCACCACCCGCTCCACCTCTGGGGTGATGTCAATCAACTCCTTATCCCCTCTGGTCTGAACCTCTAGCTTCTCCAGCTTGATCTTCACCTTATCACCTCCCCCAGCAGCTTCCTGGCATTGCCCTCGAAAATCAACTTAAGGCATCCATCGCTCAGCCCCAGGCTCTTCACTGCCTTGACCATGTTCTTGATCTCGACCCGGGGGTAATTGGATCCAAAGACGATCTTGTGGCGCAGGCTCTTCTCGATGGCGCTCAGGGGCACTTGCTGGGTCATCACAAAGGCGATGAAATCCTTCGGGTTGTCGAAGTAGAGGCACGAGGTGTCAATGTAGACGTTGGGGTACTTCAGAGCCAGCATGACTGCCTCCAGCACCCAGGGCCAGCCGAAGTGGGCGATGACTATGTTCAGATTGGGGAAGTCGTAGGCCACGTCCTCCAAATGAATCGGCTGG
The DNA here is from genome assembly GCA_016875995.1 of Chloroflexota bacterium. Taxonomy (GTDB): domain Bacteria; phylum Chloroflexota; class Anaerolineae; order VGOG01; family VGOG01; genus VGOG01. Next base: position 2,354 of record VGOG01000277.1, on the reverse strand, counting down.
CCGTATTTGGCCTTGGCTCGCGGCTCCCAGCTCAGGCCAGCGTGGAAGACGATGGGGATGCTCAAACCCTGGGCCTTCTCGTAGATGGGGTAGACCAGCTCAGCGTCGTTGGGATAGAACTCCTGAGTGGGGGACGATAGCTTCAGCCCCCGCAGTCCTAAATCCTTCACCGCGCGTTCCAGATCGTCCACCGCGGTCTCTTGGTGGGGATCCACGCTGGCGAAGCCAACGAAGCGGTCGCTCATCTGGCACAGCTCGGCGATCAGCTCGTTGGAGTAGATCTGGCAGCCCCTGGTCGTCGAGGCGTCAATGGGCAGGAGCACTGCTCGATCGAGGCCGGAGACGTCCAACTCCAGGAGAAACGTCTCTAACGGTTGGGGATTGTTGCGGATGTAGAAAACGTCGCGGGCGATGCGAGCCAGGTCTGGTTCTCGCTCGAGCATCTCCCGCACTAACAGGGGATGGGTATGAAAGTCTATCATCGGCTCTCCTCTTGGTGATTACAGCCTGACTACAGCTTCGAGATGCGTGGGCTTGTCCGGATCGAGTCCTTTGGCCATGGCCCTATAGTAGGCCAGGAGTTGCAGGACGGGCAGGTAGAGCACCTCTCTTGCCAACTCCGGGAGGCCGGAATCGAAGCAGATCAGGTAGACGATGTCGTCTAAGTCAGCTTGCTTCTTGCTTTCGGCCAGGGCCAGTGTCCTCGCTCCTAGCTCCTTGACTTCCTTCAGCACGGCTACCTCATGTTCCCGCGCTGAGTCGGAGACCAGACCCACCACCAGCGTCGTATCATCCACCATGGATTTAGGCCCGTGACGAAATTCCATAAAGTGGAAGGCCTCGGAGTAGGAGAGTGACATTTCCTTCATCTTCAACATGGCCTCGCAAGCCAGGCCATAGCGGGGTCCCGATCCCAGGAAAAAGAAGCGTTGGAGCCCCACATTCTCCCCTAACTCTCTGGTCAGTCCCCATCTCTTGGCGATAAGCTCTTCGCCCAACGACGGCAGGGCTTGTAGTTGCTCGAGGTAGTCATCTCGCCCGGCAGCTATGCCTGCCAGGGCCTGGGCCGCAACCAACATGCTGGTGAAAGAGCGTGTTTGGGCAATACTTTCCTCTTTTCCCTCTCGGGCGATCAGGCTGAGGGAAGCCTCGGAGGCCAAGGCGCTGTCCTCATAACAGGTGATAGCCAGGACGGTCTTCCCCCACCTTGCCTTGAAACCACGTAGCGCCCATAGGGTTTCCGTCGTCTCCCCGGAGCGGGAGACGGCCACCAATAGGGTTGGCTCTCCCTGCACCAGGGATGAATTGGGGTAGAGGACAAGCTCCGAAGTGGGCAGGGCCAGGGTTCTGAGTCCTGTCAGGTGTTGGAAGATGGCTGCCGCTGTCAGAGAGAGATAATAGGTTGAGCCGCAGCCGGTGAAGATGACCTCGCGAAAGCTCCCTTTATCGAGGAGCTCCCTGATTTGCTCCCCTTTGGTGATAGTTTCCTCCAAGGCTGCCTGCCAGGCCGCTGTCTGGCCTACTATCTCTTCCAGGGTGTGAATTCTCTTTTCAACCATAGACCTCCCTCGTATGATGAGGTGACCACCCGCCCATTGGCAATTTGGCAATGATAGCTCTATCCATTGATTTCCCTTGACTTCTACCGATGACGAGGATAACGTCGCCGGGCTCAGTGTGGTATGAGTTGAAAATGACCTTGCCATAGGCCTCTTAGCGTTCATACCAGTAGTAAATCTCGTTCGCCTTGCGGAGTCCCAACTGACTTTGTCGAGATAATCCTCGCCCTTTATGCTTGGCCCTCCTTATACTCGCTATACTTCTCGATTAACCGTGCTACTTCGCTGGCACTTTTGCAGCAACGAAGAACCACTACTGCTTCTTTATGTTGTAAAAAAGTAGCCAGGTCCTTCAAGACCTCGATGTGGGCGTTCTTATCCACAGCCCCAAAAGCGAAGACCAAATCCACGGGATCATTGGCCTCAGAGCCGAACTCGACTGGGGAAGCCAGACTCACCAGGCTCATGCACATTCGTTTCACTCCGTCCTCTGGCCTGGCATGGGCCAAGGCAATGCCGGGGGCTACCACCATGTAGGGGCCAAGCTCCTCCACGACTCTTACCATAGCATCAACGTAGGAGGGGGAAACGGCGCCGATATCCACCAGGAGCGTGCCAGCCAGGCGAACGCTTTCCGGCCAATCGGCGGCCTCCGCATCCAGTCTAATCGTTTTTTCGTTCAGTAAATCGAGCAGGCCAACGACCATGATCCACAATCTCCCTGAAGGCTGTGGACTGTGTCAGAGAGAGGGGGCCAGCGGAACACTTTACTGGCCCTGCTGGCCCCCAATCACT
>VGOG01000276.1 GCA_016875995.1 Chloroflexota bacterium | reverse complement strand
GTCAAATGGCTGATGGCCATGTTGCGAGCTGCGGATGGGCAGCATCTGGAGAGAGAGGTCGTTGAGACGGCCCTGGGACTGGAGTTTCCACCTGAAGAAGCCAAACGGCAGTTGGAGACCATCATCAACTGGGCTCGCTACGCTGAGCTGATGGCCTACGACGACAGCAGCGAGATAATCTATCTCGAACCAAACGAGGCCTAGCCACGATGAACTTGCTCTTCGATGGCGCCCGAACTTTGGGCTTAGAGCTGAACGAGGAACACCTCAGGGCGTTCGAGGTTTACTACAGGGAGCTGGTAGCCTGGAACGAGAAGGTCAACCTGACGGCCATCACCGGCTACGATGAGGTTCAGATCAAGCACTTCCTCGATTCCCTCACCTGCTTGTTGGCAGTCCAAGTCGCAAAGGAACAAAGTCACAAGGTCGCAAAGGAGCAAAAAACAAGGGAGCCTGCGACTTTGCACCCTTGCTCCTTTGCTCCCTTGCTCCCCTGCTTGGTTATTGACATCGGGGCGGGAGCGGGGTTTCCAGGGCTTCCGCTCAAGATCGTCTGCCCTGGCTTGCAGTTGACCCTGTTGGAGGCTAGCGGGAAAAAGGTCCGTTTTTTGGAGCACATCGTTGGCCGACTGGAGCTGGCGGGGGTGGAGGTCATCAAGGGGCGAGCGGAGGAGTTGGGGCGGGATGCGGCCCACCGCGAGCGCTACGACCTGGCCCTGGCCAGAGCGGTGGCCGAGTTGCCTGTCCTGTTAGAATACGCCCTGCCCTTTTGCAGGCTGGGTGGCCTGTTCGTGGCCCAGAAGGGGGTCGAGGCCGATGCCGAGGACAAGACGGCCCTGTCCTGTTAGAATACGCCCTGCCCTTCTGCCGAGTGGGCGGCCTGTTCGTGGCCCTGAAGGGAGCCGAGGCTGATGCCGAGGCCAAGGCGGCCGAAGGGGCCATGGCTACGCTGGGGGGAAGCTTGTGCCGCATTGTGCGCCTGGAGCTACCACATCTGGCCGTGCCCCGTTCTCTGGTGGTCATCGAAAAGGTGGCTCCCACGCCTGAGAAGTATCCCCGCCGCCCAGGCATACCCAGCAAACGGCCTATCAAGTCGCAAAGGAGCAAAGTCGCAAGGTCGCAGAGTAACAGGGCAGGTCAATAACGAATACCGGCCCTTGCCTCCTCTGCTCCCCTGCTCCCTTGCTCCCCTGCTCCCTTGATCCTTCCCTCTTTTACCCTCAGCAAAGTGGCTTGCTCTAGAAATTCAGGGCGGTAGGCGTTCCAATGGGTGGTGGTGAGGATAGCCTGTTGGCTGTTTTCTATCGCCTGCATCAGATAGCGGCGTCGAGCTTCATCTAATTCCGACATGACCTCGTCCAGGAGCACGACAGGTTGCTCACCCGTCTTCCTGGCCAGGAGCTCCGCCTCGGCCAGTTTCAGAGCCAGGACGACAGTGCGCTGTTGACCGCGGGAGCCGTAGATTCTCATGTCCACGCCGCCGGCCAAAAAGCCCAAGTCGTCGCGGTGGGGGCCGATCAGCGACATGCCCCGCTGAATCTCCTCGCGGGTGATCCCCCGCAACTGCTCCAGGAAAGCCTCCCTTATGCTGGATTCCGAATACCGGATACCCAATCCCCCCTCAAAGCCAGGCCCCAAAGGTATCTGGTAGTGCGTATCAGGCATCCTGGTACTCATTTCGTAGCGCAGAGAAAGATGTTCATCCCGGCCGGTCAACTCCAGGTAGATGGCCCTGGCCAACTCCTCTAGCTCAACGATCACCTCTCGACGACGGGCGATCAAGTGCGCCCCGTCTTCGGCCAGTTTCTCGTCCCAGAAGCGGAGTTGCTCGTGGCTGCCTCGGCGTTCTTGCAACTGGCGCAGGAGGTGATTGCGCTGAGTCAGCACGCGGCCATACCGCCGGAGGGTGCGACAGTAAAGAGAATCGAACTGGCAGATGGTGGTGTCGAGATAACGTCGTCGCCCGCTGGGTGAGCCGGCCACCAGGTCAATATCCTGGGGCATGAAGAGGACCACGTTGAGCTGGCCAATGAGGTCCAGGACCCGCCTGGGCACGCCGTTGATCCGAATCTGCTTTTTGAGGCTATGGGCGTTTGCCGCAGGAGCTCGCTCCTTGAGCAGGGAGATCTCCAGGCGTTGCAGGGCTCTGTCCTTCTGTATCTGCCCCGCCAGGCGAGCGAAGGTCAACTCCTCTTCCTCGGCCAGCCAGTTGATCAGCTCCCGGTCGGCCGTGGCGTAAGGCGAGCGCGCTGTGGCCAGGTAGTAGATAGCTTCCAGGAGGTTGGTCTTGCCCTGGGCGTTCTCGCCCTGGACGAGGGTAATGCCAGGGGGAAGTTCCAGCTCCAGGCGAACGTAGTTTCTGAAATTAGCCAGGGAGAGGTGCTCAAGATACACTTCGTGCTCCGTCGCGAGGGCGACTAAACGCCCTCGCAGCTCGATCATCGCGAGGGCGTCTGGCTTCGTTAACCCAAAGACCGCTATCCACTATATATTGTGGTTAGGTGCAGATAAATATCCAATATCTGGTATCTAAGTACCGGGCAGTTTCAGTTCTGAGGCCGCAAGCGATGTTAGATATTGGGTATTAGATATTTGGGTATCAGTCTGACCGCACGTGCATGGGCATGATCACGTGAACAAAATCCACGTCCCCAACGGGCTTGATGACGCCGGGGCTGGAGGAAGTGGTGGTCTCCAGAACCACCTGAGCAGAATCCATCACCGAGAGGACGTCAATAAGATACTTGACGTTGAAGGCGATTTCGATCTCATCTCCTTCGATTGAGGCGTCAATCTCACCCACGTTATCGCCCAATTCAGCACTGGTGGCGGCGATGGTCACGTGACCCGGGGCCAGCTCCCCGCCGGGGGCGATCTGGATGCGCACGATATTGGCCGCGTCACGGGCAAAGATGTTGGCCGTCTTGCAGGCCCTCAAGAAGCTGTTGGTGTTCAATAGCGTGCGAGTGGCGCAGCTCCTGGGGATGATCTGCTGATAGTCGGGGAAATTGCCCTCGATGAGTTGGGAGACCAGGTCCACGTTTGGCGCGTGGAAAAGCACCTGTTTACGGGTGGGAGTGATGACCATGGTAATGGCTTCCTCGTCGGTGCTTATGCGCGCCAGCTCTGCCAGGGCTCGGGCGGGGATGATGACGCTGGCCGGTTCGGTCTCCGTGGGAAGCTCAGCGGTGCGCACCGAGAGGCGGAAGCCATCGGCGGCGGCCAGGGTGAGCCGCTTTTCCTCGAACTTGGCCAGCACTCCGGTCAGAATGGGCCTGCTCTCATCGGTGGCTGCGGCCAGGACCACCTGCTCGATCATCCTCCTGAAGGTATCAGGCTGCAGAGTGATCTGGCCTTCTCCTTCCTCGGCTGAGGGGATGAGCGGAAACTCCTGGGCGTCTATGCCCTTGAGGTTGGCCTCGTAGCGGGCGCACTTCAGGTTGAGGGTTTGGGTGCGCACGATCAGCTCCATATCAATGCGCTCAGGCGGCAGGGAGTTGACCAGGTCAATGAAAGAGCGGGCCGGCACCGTTATGGCCCCGTCTTCTTCCACCTTGGCCCCGACCCAGCAATTGATACCTATTTCCAGGTCCGTGGCCGAAAGCTTCAGGCGGCCATTGTCGGTGGAAAGCATCACATTTGCCAGCACGGGCAAAGTGCTGCGGGTGGCCACCGCTCGTCCCACCACGCTCAATCCCTTAGCCAGATTCTCCTGTAAGCAAGAAACTCTCATGAACGTGACCTCCTTTGATAGAATATGCCCTTCCTTTGGGTCTGGTGAATTCCAATTTGCCTGTCGTCGGATCCAGTTTCAGTCCTATGGACTCCAGCGTTTCCACCCCAATGACAGTTTGGGCTCCGTCGAAGGTAATGCTTATCGCGGGTGCTTCGACCTCCTCAATCGTGATCGCCACTCCATAAACCTGGGCTTTGACACTTTGCCCATTACCCAACGTCACCTCAACGTCGGGCATAGGTCCCCAGGCACCCACTTGCTCCAAAATCTCCTCTGGCAAAACCGTGTAGGTAGCGCCTGTATCAATCAGCACGTTCTTCAATTCCACGGCAGCCTTGCTGCCTCTGACCGTCATATCTGTGTGTAGATGGCCCATTCTCGATACCTCCTCCCTCTGATCTGCAAGTGCTCATAGCCTGATACCATTTCTTTAGCGATCCAAGCTAACTAACCGGTCTCTTCTTGCAGCTTCTCTTTCACCCACAAGTTTAGCAGTGTTTCTGAAGACACGCCTCGTTGTTTAGCCATGGCGCGAACCTTGTCTGCCAAAGTGACTTCCAATGGATAATAAGTCACCTCGGATTGAATGTCGAGCTCGAATTCAACGGGGTGGGTCTGCTCCCAGTAGTCAGCAAGGTCGTGTGTATCCCAGAACTCACCAATCTCCTTGTAGGATCGTGCTTTTGAAATGGAA
>VGOG01000275.1 GCA_016875995.1 Chloroflexota bacterium | reverse complement strand
TGAAAGAGATGAGAAAGATCGAGCATATCTTGTTTTTGGCTCTTGTGATGGGAGCACTCTTGCTGGCAAACAGTGGGTGTGCCTCGCTCCCCGTGGCCAAGGCAGATGAGTTGACCGACGTGGGAGAGCTGCAAAGAGAGGTCCAACTACTTAACTTGCTCAACGGCCTGGAGCTAAGCACAGACCAGATGCGTTTCCTCCTCGAAAAGGCTCAAGAGACTCAGAAGATCCGAGAGGAGTTCAAAGGCAAGGCTGATGGGAACGTCGCGGAGACAACCGAAGTGCTAAGCGAGTTGAGGAACACCCTGATGAAGGGTGAGAACATCCCGGATTCCCTGAGAGAACGATGGTATTCCATCCACACACAGCAAAAACCTACAGCTCAGGGGGGAATACGAGAAGGAGATGACCAGGATCGCGCAAGAGGTGCAAAGCACTTTGGAGAGTCACCAAATCTACGCCCTGGAGCACTTCGTCCCCTGCGTCATCCCCCCCCAGGGCGAAGCCAGAATCGGCCAGGCAGAGGACACCACCGCCGGCGAAGAGATCCTGGCGCGGATCAGGGCCATACCAGCCGCCAGGTTCGAGAGAAACAAAGAAGAGATAGCGCGAAGGATCATGGAGCGGCTGAAGAGCCACTTGCCCAGGGGTTTTGTGCCAGCCATCAACGAAGAGGAGGAAACGGCGAGGATACTTTCTATCTTGGAAGAGGCAAGGGGGCTGTCCGACGTGGAGTTCGAGTTGCAGAAGGCTGACCTGGTTCAACAAGTGAAGTCCGCCTACGAGCTTCCTGAGGCCCCCGTTGACATCTGCCTGAAGATACAAAGGCATCTTCTCGATCCCAGGATCATCCCCTTACTGGAAGAGAAACTGGGTCTCACGGAACAGGAATAGCGATCGTCAAGCGCCTCGTGGTAGAACAACCAAGCCCCCTTTGCCTCAGCGAGAGGTGGAGGGAGCTTGCTTTATGCCAAAAAAAACGAGCCGGCGTCAACTTTCGACGACGAGCGATGAGCGTCGGCCCTTTGCCCCTATGATGGAAAGGGTATCGAAAAACTGCTCCAGCGCCCATCTCGGGTATCAAGCTTTTCCAAATGCTACGCCTCGAACTTGACCGGCGAGCACGTTATCGGCAACGTCATCGGCATGATGAAATAGCCGGTCTCCAGCTCGTATTCCAGGCTGAGTTCGTGGGCTTTCCTGTCAATTTCCGTGATGCGACCTTTGTCCTGGACGAAGATCTTGACGATGACATCCTCAGCAGGCCCATACGTCTCACCCTGGATCAAGAACTCAGCCTCCGGGAACAGTTGCCTCAATTCATAGATCATGGTCTTGGTGGCTGCACCAAGGGTCATCTGTGGGCTCAACTTGCGTACTTGTGCCATGTCACACCAGCCTTTCTGCTACAGTCACGATGTCCTGGGCCGACGTGAAGAGCGCGTGTACGTCAGTCCCAACCAGCATGGCAGACGGATCATAGTCGGCGGCAATCCGACGCGCATACAGTCGCCGAATCTCCTGGCCAGTTTGCCAGGGGAAAAGCTTGCGCCGCTGCACAAACTCGTGGAAAAACCGGTTGGTAACGATCGGATGCTCCCATATCGTCGCTGGCCAACCGCTCTTGCCGATAAAGCTGCTCGGTTTGAAGCCGTGCTTCTCGAACAGGGCCACCGCAGCATGATAGGCAGCGTAATAGGCCCGAGACGTGGCCGACCGCAGTCGGCCCTGATCCAGCAAATGCTGCGAGTCGTCGAGGAACTGTCTCGCCAGCGCCATCCGCGTCTGGTCCATGCTCACCTCCTGGTTTGGAGTCAAGGATATTATAACCCAGTTTGCTAGCCACGTCAAAACGTAATCTCGATGACGACGGTGGCCCTTCGCCCCGCGATGGAAACCGAGGGACCACCAATCAACTCCGGCCCTGCCGTGTTGGCTGGAGAAGCGAGGTATGGTACAATGTTATTGCAGGTGTTTCCTTATCTTTCACCCCTGGGCTATGATTAAGACAAAAACTGAAGGAGAGAAACCCATGTTCACTCAGAAGAAACCTACACCTTGGGCCATCGTGGTCATTTGCTCACTGGCCCTCACGCTGATCTGGACAGCGCCCGCGTTAGGCCAATCCAGGGCTGACATCCCACCTCTTTGCTCCCTTGCTCCTTTGCTTGATGCGAAAACGGGGCGAGGAGCGTTCCTTTCACCTGTAGTACTGGGCCTGTGTCTCGAACAGACGCGCATACGTTCCACCTCGGCGAACCAGTTCGTCGTGGGCGCCGCTTTCGATGATTCTGCCGTCCTCCAGCACAAAGATGCGGTCAGCCATCCTGACGGTTGAAAAGCGGTGGCTGATGAGAACGACGGTCCGGCCCTCGGCCAGTTGGCGGAACTTCTTGAAGACCTCGTACTCGGCCCTGGCGTCCAGGGCACTGGTCGGCTCGTCGAGCACGATGATCTGGGCGTCGCGTAGAAACGCCCTGGCTAGAGCCACTTTCTGCCACTCGCCCACGCTGAGCTCCTCTCCGTTCTCAAACCACTTGCCCAGGATGGTCTCGTAGCCCTGGGGCAACCCCGTTATGACCTCGTCGGCGCCGGCGTGGCGCGCCGCGGCCACGATCCGTTCCTGGTCGGGCGGCAGGACGACGTTCCCCAACCAAATGTTCTCCCGCGCCGTCAGATGGTACTGGGCATAGTCCTGGAAAATAATGCTGATCCCGCGCCGCAGCGCTGTTGTTTCAAGCCGGCGCAGGTCAATGCCGTCGAGGGTGATGATCCCACTGGTGGGGTCGTACAGCCGACACAGCAGCTTGATCAGGGTCGTTTTGCCCGAGCCGTTCTCCCCCACCAGGGCCACCACTTCCCCCGGCCGGATGGTCAGGGTGACGTCCTCCAGCACCTTCCTGATGCCCGTCGGGTAGCGAAAACTGACGTGGTCAAAGGCGATGCCGGTTTGCATGGGGCAGGGAACGGGCCCAGGATGTAATGGTTCGACGACCTTTGGTTTCAACTCAAAGAACTCGTGGAGATTGGACAGAAACAGGTTGTCCTCGTAGAGGCCGGCCAGGCCGCTCAAGATGTCCCGCAGAAAACCCTGACCGCGCTGAAATGCCTGGTAGTACATGACTAAATCGCCCAGGGTGATGGCGCCCTGCACCGTGCGGTAGGCGATGAAGGCGTACGAACCAAATATGGCGATGGTGGCGCTGGCCTGGCCCACCAGTTCCGCGATGGAGCGCCTGGTGGCGATCTCGAGCCGTTCGCGGCGGAGTTGCTGGCGCAAATCGCGAAACCGGCCCATGAACAGCGATCCCAGATCAAATAGCCGGATTTCCTTGGCGTGTACGTCTCCGGTGAGCATCCAATGAAAGTACCAGGATTGCCGTTCGGCCGGCGTCCGCTGGCGTTGCCAGCGATACGTCTGGCCAGCATATTTCAAACGCACGAGGAGCCCGGGGACGGCCGCGGCGAACAGGATGGCAACGATGCCCCAATGGAACGAGAACAGCAGGCCAGCCATCGCCAGCAGGGAGATTCCGCTCTGAGCGACCTGCCCCAGACCGTTCAGGATACGGATGGGCCGGAAGGGAGCTTCTCGTTGGGCGCGGTGAAGTTTGTCGTAGTACTGCGCGCTCTCGTAATACTCCAGATCTATCTCAATGGACTTGGCGTGGAGAAGATCGCTCACGTGGTCGGTGACCACCTGGCCCTGGGCTTCGCTGACGAGTCCCGCTATCGAACGGCACAGGGCACCGACCAGAGCCACCCCTCCCATGAAGCCGATGAGAAGCGCCACCTGCCCGAAGGCGGCCCCTTTGTCAGGAGACGCCAGGGCAGTAGTCACCGCGTCCACTACCAGCTTCGTGAGATAGAGCGACACCAGCGGCAGCGCGCCCTGCACCACCAGGAGCGCCAGGCTGGCCATCGTCCAGCCTGGCGCGCTTTGCCAGACCAGGCGCAATGCGAAGTCCAGTCGCAATGCACGCCACGTTTTGAGTTTTGCCGATTCGTCTGCTCGCATGGGCAAAGTTTACGAACACCAGAACTCATCTATCAACCGCAGAGCAGTATAACACAAATATCACGTCGTGGCAAGAAGGCGTATTCGCCCATGCAAAATGAGCTTTCCCACGTTGGTGATCTGACCGTGTTTTTCCCACCTGGCCCTGCTTTGTCAAGTTGAGCAAAAACTGGTATAATTTAGTAGATTTGCTGTGGGAGAGCATAAATCTCCGCGGACTATCTGTTGTGAGTAGGGGGGAAAAGGACGATGAACAATCGCCAGGTGGCCGATATCCTCTACGACATCGCTGACCTGTTGGAGATAAAGGGGGAGATCATCTACAAGTCCGTGGCGTACAGGCGGGCAGCGGATAACGTCCTCAATTTGGGACGAGATATCAATGACGTCTGGCAGGATGGTAAACTCAGGG
>VGOG01000274.1 GCA_016875995.1 Chloroflexota bacterium | reverse complement strand
CCAGCTCACATGCCTTGTCTGGCAGGCCGGCGATGACGGCGTTGGTCATCTCCTCGAATAGCCTTTCATTTGCCATCTGGTGTCCTCCCTATGATAGTAAGCTTAAGTATTTGCTCGTTGGTAACGACCAGCCCAGGTAGGAGAGGGCATGTAACCCCCACCCCGACCCTCCCCCGTTCACCCCCCTCCAACTCCCCCCGCTTTGCAGGGGGAGCATAGCGAACAGGGGAGGGAGCGTGCCCTCCCCTGTTTTCGGTTTTTGAAAACGGGGGAGGGTTAGGGTGGGGGTTAAGTGCTGCGTTGGGCCTGATCGCGACATCAGCTCCTAGACGCCCCTTATTCCCTCCCCTGTCAAAGACGGGGGAGAGGCTGGGTGGGGGTTCGTTCCTCTGCCCGCCGGACGATGGCCTTGATGGTCTGGGCCACGTCGTCGGGCAGGGGTTCGGGCTGGTGCTCGGCCAGGATGTCCTCCACACGCGCGGCGGCTCGTTCGGCCAGGGACTTGCCCCCCTTGGCCCGCCAGTTGCTGTAGCTATCTCGCTCGAACACCCGTGGATACCAACGTTCCCTGAAATGGGCCCGGGTGTGTTCAGTATCCAGGTACTGACCGTCTGGGCCGACCTGGTCAATCAGATCGAGGGCCAGGGTCTGGTCGTTGATCTCCACCCCGGCCATGAAATGCTTGAGCCAGCTCACGATCTCGTCACAGATGACCAGTTGCGCCAGCGAGAAGGTCAGGCCCGACTCCAGGTAGCCCAGATCGTGGATCAGGTTTGCTCCGGCCAGGGTATCCACCAACAGCGTCAGCGCCGCTTCGGCACCGGCCTGCGTATCCACCAGCTTCGCTTCACTGGCCCCGGCCAATCCAAAGAGTGGGAGGTTGTAGTAGTGAGCCAGCTCCTGCGCCATTCCCCGGGCATCGGGGTGGCAGTAGGTCCCGACCATGGTTCTCATATCCAATCCCTCGCCGCTCCAGCCGGGCACGATGAACGGCGCCCCCTCTCACTTCAGTTGCGAAAGCACCAGCCCGGCCAGGACCCCGGCGTTGACCAGGGCCGTGCTTCCGGCCGGCGTAACCGGGCCGGTCATGCCGCCGGAGGCCACCGGGACGTAGAGGAGAGGCAGGCCTTTCCCGGCCAGGTAGAGCAGTTTCTGTAACGCCTCCTGGTTGTGCAGCAGCCCCGTGGTCACGTTGATGTAGCAGGCCACCAGAGGGTTCTGCCGCAGCGCTTCGGGGCCGCCGACCACCACCTCGGCCATCTCGATGGCATCCACGCAGCCCGAAAAGTCATAGGTCACGAACACGATGGGCTTGGTGGTACAGGAGAGCATGGCTTCCATCTGGTAGCGGTCGGCGATCACCTGGTTGACATCGCGGGGCAGGAACATAGACATGACGAAATCAATGTGAGGCAGGGCATCGCACACCGTGACCCCCTCGACGACGTCCTGGAGCACCGGGCGGCGGCGTTCCCCGGTTCGGTGGTCTATGATGTGGAGACAATCGGACCCTGGCCCGTAGAAGCAGCGGTGATCCTCCAGGAAGATAACCCGCTCGCCGTGGCGGTTGCAGAGGACGACCCGTTTGGGCACCGTGCTGAAGGCCCTCTCCACCAGGCCCGCCGGGATGCGCACCCGATTGCCCTCGGAGACGAAGGCGTCCGCTTTCTTCAGCAGTTCCACCGCCTCCGGCTCGAGTAGGCGGACGCCGGTTCGTTCCAGGATTTCCAGGCTGGCGTTATGCAGTTTTTCGCACTGCTGTGGGGAGAGCAGCCGGAATTGTGGGCTCCCGAAGCTCACATCGTTGCTGCGAATGTTGGCCATTTGTGAAGCTCCCCTTTATTCGTGAAAAGTCACCATGGCAATGACATGGCCGCAAAACGCCATAGCACACCGCAACGGCCGACGAATCGAAAGCACCTTCCAATCGCAAGCCACCCGCCGTTGTCGGTGTGCAGTGTTTCGCGCCGTCTAGGGTGTAGCCTTTGCCTGCTCCACAACCTTCTCCCTCAACCACTCATTGATGAGCGTCTTGGACGGCATCCGCTTCGCTCTGGCAATCGCGGTGAGCCTCTCCGCCAGGTCTTCGTCGAGAGAAAAGATATGTGTTCTTCTTTTGATCTCAATGTCAAACTGGGCTTCGGGCATCTGATCCCAGTATTCGTCTAGATCATGAGTCTCGAAGAACTTGACCAACTCATCAAGCGAACCGAATGTGGGCATAAGCTTACCTTTACTTTTTGCCATATTGCTTCCGCTCCTTTGGTTCCATATCTCTGGCACTCAGAATCAATGCTTCCTGGGTCTGCTTGTAGATGAACAAGACAGCCAGGTATCTTCCCGCTTCGGTCTGTCCCAATGCTAAATATACGTCTTCGCCTTCTCTTTCTCCTTTTTCAACGAAGCGAATCTTTGGCTTACCGTCGAGTACTTCTTCAACTTCGTAAGTCTCGACCCGATGTTTGGAATAAAGTTTATCTACCACATCTCTGTGCCAAATGACTCCTTCGATTCTCATTCTCGGCTAATCTCCCCGTAGCCGTGTGAACGTGATGGCATGAATGTGAAGCTTGGCGACATGCGCCCCTGGACTCATGTCCATCGCTGGCCTGGCACACCGGCTTTTGGCCTACTCGATTGCTATCCAGGCCAGCATGTCACAACCCTGCCACTCATGCTTTCGGCCGGACCGGTACGGGCTGCTCTCTGCACCCTCCTTGGGCGGCCTGTCCAGGCGCATGTGCGCCAAGCGCGTATTTGCCGACGGTCCGCCGATCCTAAATCCTCAGTGCTCCTCCGAGTTCTCCGGTCCAACCTCGGTTGGCTGGGTGTCAAACCTCGCCTGTTGTTCTCTCCCTTTTCTCCAACCCGTGACGATAGCCGAACAGAGCTTTTTGAAGAAGGGTTCCCGTTTCTTCCACTCGTCCGGGGAGCCTATCCACACTTCCACTCCTCCATCGGGCCTCCGGTGCATATTCTCAGTTGGAGCTTCAGGAGAGGTAAAGAACTCAGACGCTGCAGCAACAGCCCTAGGGTGTATCCGTACCTGCACCTCGCCAGGACGGTTATCATAGAGGTACAGCGATACAAAAACCCGGTTTGATTCAGATCCGGACTCCGTAAGCTCGGGTAAATAATACGAGAACCCACTTGGATTCGGCCACTGGTAGGCGGAAAGTGCTTTCTGGAAGAAGGGGGCCATCAGCTGGTACATATCGCTGACCCCCAGTCGTGCTACCCGACTCTGGAGTTGTGCTAGGTTGCCCTGTTTGGTGATCCGATCTCCTGGCGAGGGGCGTTGTGCTTCAACCTCCACTCTTCGCGCCAGTAGAGTCCTTCCATCCTTCATGAAGGCATGGAACGTAATAAGAGAGATGTCAACCTCGCTATTGGCGAGAAAGGAGACCATTCGGCGGGCGCGGTCGTCCGCGCCGAGTCCGACGAGAATCAAGCGTGGGCTTTGCGGAAATGAGAAACTTGTACCAAACTCCTCCTGATACCAGGCAAGGAAATTCTCGATTTTCTCGATCCCCATCTTGCCCGAGCGTTCTGAGATGTGGGTCGAGAGTTCCTCGGGATCAAGTTCGGCCAGATATGAGCCGTAGTCTATTACCTGAGCCACCGCGTCGCGGGTCAACGTGCCCTTCTTCAGTTCAAAAACGACAAGACTTCCATCACCGGCTACCCCAAGCAAGTCGAGCGCCCCCCCAGGAGTATCAGTTTGCCTGCCAACCAGTTTGAGGCCTGCCAGGAGAAGGTCAGGGCAGGAGACTATCGCCTCCTCCAGTAGTCGCTCGGTTTCAGTCTTCCGAATGGTCTCCAAGGGGACCGCGCTTGGTCGGTTGTCTTCTTTGGACAGTTCCCAGATCCTGATTTCTTCCATGGTAACTCATCTCCTCGCTTATGCGGACTGTCGGCAAACTTAAGTTTCACGACACGAACTGTCGGGGAGCAACCCATTTTGGTGTGTTTCCCAACACTTTTGTGTCGGGAATCCACTATCCCTTTCGCTTCACCTGTCCTGCCCCCACTGCCCGAAAGTGTCAAGCGGACTACGGATACATCCAATTCTGTTCATGCTTATTATCCTGGATTTCTTCCCCGCTGTCAAATCATGGCCAGAGCATTTTGCCAACGAGACGGTTACGTGTTATACTTTGCCTGACTAAGAATTATCGAGGAGGTACAAAACTTATGCCCGCTGTTCCCTCTTTCATGCTCAAGAAGCTGTACGTGCGTGGCAGCCTGAAAAACACCGCCGCTGGCTTCGAGTTGACCCTCAAGAATATCCTCGCGCCAGGCACCATCATCGGCCTGAACTCCCTCAAGGTGGACGGGCGCGAGGTGGCGCTGGAGAATATCCGGGTGCTGTCAGGCAGCGGTACCGCTGTGGCTGCTAAAGTGGTCAGCCCTCAATCGCCAGTGGCCTTCCCGCTCAACTCCACGGCCACCAT
>VGOG01000273.1 GCA_016875995.1 Chloroflexota bacterium | reverse complement strand
CATCCCTGGGAGCACGAGGTCTTCATCCTGGCCGGCAGCGGATTCGTCAGAGACGAGGACAGCAAGACTCCGTTTGGGGAGGGAGATGTCGTCTTCGTTGCCCCAGAGGAAAAGCACCAGTTCGTCAACGATGGAGACACGACGCTGCGTTTCATCTGCCTCGTGCCTCTACAGCAAGGGAAGGCCGTCTGCTCATTAGAGGGAGGGGGGCCTGCGGAGTGACAAGGCGACGACATGAATGTTTTGCTGACAGGAAAGCGTCAGGTAGGGAAAACCACCGTCTGCAAGCACGTGGCGGAGTTGGCGCGTGAACGGGGCTATGACCCTGCGGGCGTGCTCACGCCCGCCCTCCTCGACGAAGATGGCCTTCCCGTGGCTTACCACGTCCTGATGGTGTCCGACGGCGAGCAGCGGCTGCTGGCCCGGGCCGACGGTGACCTGGGCGGTCCCAGGACAAGCCGCTACAGCTTCGATGCCGACGTCTTCTCCTGGGTGATGGGGAAATTGCGGGGAGCGATCTCACAGGGCTGTGATCTCCTCATCGTGGACGAGATCGGCCCCCTGGAACTGGAACAGGGGAAGGGCCTGGCTCCGATCCTCTCTGACCTCTCCGCTTCGGGACTCCCACCGCTGCTGCTGGTGGTCCGTCCGGAGCTAATAGAGCGACTGCAGAGGCGGCTCCCCAGCATCCCTTTCCGCACCTTCACCGTCACCCAGCAGAACCGCCAAACCCTTCCCGACGCCATCGTCAAGGAGCTTTTCGCTGACCATGATCCAGGTAGATAACCTGACAGTTTACTACGGCAAGCAGCGCGTCCTGGGCGAGCTTTCCCTCTCCATCCGGCGCGGCGAATTCGTGCTGGTGACCGGCCCCTCCGGCTGCGGCAAGAGCACCCTGTTGCGGGCCCTGGCGGGCCTCATCCCCCACGCTTCGCTGGCTGGCATGGAGGGCAGGGTATTGGTAGACAGGCTGGACACCCGGCAGCATCCCCTGCCGGTTCTGGCCGGGCACGCAGGCATGGTCTTCCAGAACCCGGCCACTCAGCTCTTCTGCCTGCGGGTGGAAGAGGAGGTGGCCTTTGGCCCCCGCAACCTGGGCCTGCCCTCAGACGAGGTGAGCCGACGGGTGGAATGGGCTCTGGCAGCAGCAGGATTGGAGCACCTGCGAGGCCGCCAGGTGAACACCCTCTCCGATGGCGAGAAGCAGCGCCTGGCCATCGCCGCCGTCCTGGCCATGGCTCCCCGCATCTTGCTCCTGGACGAGCCCACTTCCAATCTGGATTTGACCGGCACCCGCCAGGTGCTCTCCACCCTGGAAAGCCTGCGGCGCCAGGCTGTAACCGTAGTCATCGCCGAGCACAAAACGGGAGCAGTGGGCCGCCTGGCCGACCGGGTTCTTATCCTGGAAGAGGGACGGCCGGTGGCCGATGGGTCGCCCGAAGTGATCTTCGCCAGGCGGGAGCTGCTCCATCGCCTGGGAGTGCGCCAGCCCACCAACCTGTCAGGGATCAGGGAATCAGGGACCAGGGATCAGGGACTAGACAATCCCTTGTCCCTAGCCCCTTGTCCCTTGTCCCTAGCCCCTTGTCCCTTGTCCCTGATCACTGATCCCCTGGTCGAATTGGAAGGCGTAGTGGCCGGGTACGGAAAAAGCCGGGTATTGGATGGCCTAAACCTTTCGATTCAGCGGGGCGAGTTGGTGGCCCTGGTGGGTGACAACGGAGCGGGCAAGACGACCCTGGCCCGGCTGCTGGCCGGATTGATAAAGCCTCGCCAGGGGAAAGTGCAAGTTAGAGGACGAGTGGGCTTGCTTTTTCAGAATCCATTGGAGCAGCTTTTCTGCGAGACAGTGGAAGACGAGGTAGCCTTTGGCCCTCGCAACTACGGCCTCCTCACCCCGGCTCTGCTGGAGGATACCCTGGCCACTGCCGACCTGGAGGGTTTGCGTCACCGCCACATCTACGCCCTCAGTGGCGGAGAGCAGCAACGCACGGCCCTGGCCTCGGTCCTGGCCTTGCAGCCTGACCTGCTGATCCTGGACGAACCAACCATGGGCCAGGACTGGGGCCACCTGAGCGCTTTCATGGACCACGTGAGCCGTCTGAACGGCAGAGGCATGGCCATCTTGCTCATCACCCACGACTACGAACTGGTGCAACGCTATGCCCAGCGAGTGCTTCTCCTGCGGGACGGACGCATCGCCGCCGAGAGCAGCCCCCTTCCTTGCTTCCCCCCCAAAGTTGGGGGGGATTGAGGGGGGGGCGGGGAGGGCCGGGGTGGGGGCTGGAAGGAGAAAATGTGACATGAAAACCCGCTTTACCACTAGAGATCTGGTTTACATCGCCGTTTTCGGCGCCCTGTGGGGGGTGCTGGAAATCACTCTTGGCTCTTACCTGCACCTCATCTTCCCACCCGTAGCTACTCCCCTGGTGGGGGTGGGTACGATCATGACCGCCATGGGCATGGTCGTGGCCCTGATAGGGCGTCTCTTCGTCCCTAAAACCGGCTCGGTGCTGATGATCGGCGTGGTGGTGGCCATATTGAAGGCCCTGAGCATGGGCGGCGTGAAACTCCCGGCCATGCTGGCCATCATCATCGAGAGCCTGTTGGCGGAACTGGGGCTCATCCTTGCCAGGAGGCCAAACCGGGGGGGATTCATGCTGGCCGGCTGCCTGGCGGTGCTGTGGACTTTCTTCCACAAGTTCTTTGCTTCTTACGTCTTTCTCGGGCGGGGCATCTACGATGTTTACCTGGGGATGCTCAAGGAGGGGTCTCAGGCGCTGGGCATCGGGATGGGGTACGCTGTGCTCATCATCGTCGCCTTTCTGCTCATCCGTATCGTGGTTGGCGGTCTGGCGGGGTGGGTGGCCTGGGAGCTGGGTCAGGAAATCAGGGATCAGGGACTAGGGATCAGGGACTAGGCAATCCCTTGTTCCTGGCCCCTTGTCCCTGGTCCCTTGTCCCTAACGAGAGGAGTGCAGAGTGAGGGCTGTTGGCACCTGGGGGCATCTGGCCTTTCTGGTCTGGGCCATCGTGTTAGGCATCCTGGCTCCGGGAGGGCGGCTCCTCCTGGTACTGGGATTGGTGGCCGTTTTTTCCGCCCTTTTCTTCCAGGGGGGACTAAGGCCCATCCGCCGCCTGGAGTTCTGGGCCCTGGTCGCCTCGGCGGTGCTGCTCAGTCCTTTCCTCATCGGCGAGAAAGATCTCTTTCTGTGCGGCTTGAGCCTCTCACGCCAGGGCTTCTGGGCGGGGTTGTGGATGGCCCTGCGGGCGTTGAGCGTGGCCCTGGCGGTAGGAGGCTTCGCCTACGCCGTCTCGGTGGACGAGATGGCCTGGCTGTTCGAGATGGCTGGATTGAAGGGGCTGGGCTTTGCCGTGGGAGTGGCTGTCAACATGTTGCCCACGCTGGAGGAGACGGCTCGCAACGCCTACGACGCCATGCGGCTGCGAGGAGGCTTCCAGCGGGAACGGCTACAGACCCTGCGGATGCTCCTGGTGACTGTGATAGTAAACGCCCTGCGGCGGGGCGACGAGGTGGTGGAGGCCGCCGAGGCCCGAGCCTTTCGGCCCGATGGCCCCCGCCGAGAGCCCCTGCCCCTCGGCCGGGCCGACCTGATTTTGATCGCCGTTTTGATGGCCCTGGGCGTGGGCCTCCTGGCCTGGCCCTGAGTCAGGAAATCAGGGGCTAGGGAATCAGGGAATCAGGACACTGATTCCCTGATCACTGATTCCCTGGTCCCTATCGAAAGGGAGATCCTTAATGAAAGAAGAACTCTCACGTCTACAGGATTACTGGCGAGATGAGATGGAGGCCGCCCTGACCTACGAGCGGTTGGCCGAAGCGGCCACCGATCCACGGAGTCGTGACCTGTTGTTGGAGATGCAGGATGCCGAGCTTCGCCATGCTGCTCGCTGGGAGGCCCGCATCCGGGAGCTGGGCGGGGAGTTGTCCCCGCCACCATCGGGCTGGCGGGCGCGCTGGCTGGGCCTCCTGGCGCGGTTGGGCGGGCAGGAGCGGGTCTTCCGCCAATTGGAAGCGGTGGAGCGCGGGGCGGTGGCTGGCTACGGCCTGGACCTGGCCGACGCCGAGAGCGCCCGCATCGCCGCCGAGGCCCAGGCCGACGAACGCGACCATGCCATCGCCCTGCGAGCCTTGAGTAGGCCGGAACCCCAGGGCCTGGAGGCCATCCTCGGCCGCGAGACCTGGCACAAAGGTGGGGGCGGGGCCATACGGGAGTTGATCTTCGGGGTCAACGATGGCCTGGTTTCCACTCTCAGCCTGGTCTCGGGAGTGGCAGGGGCGGACCCTGGCCGCGGGGTGATCCTGCTGGCGGGGATTGCGGGGTTGCTGGCCGGGGCTATCTCCATGGCCGCCGGGGCCTACATCTCCACCAAGTCCCAGAAGGAGGTATACGAGGCCGAGATCGCCCGCGAGAGCGAGGAACTGGAGCTGGAACCCGAGGAGGAGAAGGAGGAGTTGCGCA
This sequence comes from Chloroflexota bacterium, assembly GCA_016875995.1. GTDB lineage: Bacteria > Chloroflexota > Anaerolineae > VGOG01 > VGOG01 > VGOG01. Next base: position 16 of record VGOG01000273.1, on the reverse strand, counting down.
TCCTGTACCAGCTCAA
>VGOG01000272.1 GCA_016875995.1 Chloroflexota bacterium | reverse complement strand
TGCCCTCGTGGTAGGCCCAGGGGAAGTACTCCACGATCCAGGGCGCGCCCATCTGCCGCACCATCGAAAGCGTCTGCTTGATCTTCCACTCCTCTACCTCGTCGGTCAGGCGGGTGTGCACGCCCATCTTGGGGTTGATAGTGACCACTTCCTGCTGAGGGCCCAGGGGCACAACCGGCCTGGTTGGCCTGACCAGGACGAGAAGTAGAGCGATGGCTACAGCTAGCTTCAGAAGTGGCCAGAAACCAGGTTTTTGAATCCTTGGCCACCAGAATTTGCGCAATTGGGCGCATTTTCCATGCCCCGACGAACATTCTTGAGCGAAAAACCTGGTTTCTTTCACCTTATTCCTCGTTGCCTTGTTGCCTCGTTACCTGTTGCCATTATACAGTCTTTGCCCAACTTTGCCAAACCTTGCCCTAGTTCGCCAATCGTGCTATACTCAGGTGCCAGGCACTTCCGAAAAAGCCGGTTGCCTCGACACCGGAGACAGTTTGGAAAGTGTCTATGTACGAGATCCTCGATGAAAGTGCCTGGCACCTGCACGTTCACCACCAGAAAACAGGAGGACTACTTATGCCCATCATTGACTTTCACCTGCACGCGGCTCAGCCTGAGCACTATCACCCCTGGGTGGTGGAATGGATGCAGACCTTCGTGGAAGAGGATTTTCTGAAGCACATTGGGGATCTCTTGACTCCCGAGGGGGTTCAGCAGGTGCTGCGGGAGAGCGGGGTGGACTACGCCGTCGTCCTGGCCGAGATCAGCCCCATCACCACCGGGGTGACGACCAACGAATACGTGGCCGAGTTCTGTGAGGGTGTGGATTGCCTCATCCCCTTCGCCAACATCAATCCTTTCGTGGTGGCCAGACCGGCGCAGGAACTGGAGCGCTGCGTGCGGGAGCTGGGCTGCCGGGGGCTCAAGCTCCTGCCCACCTATCAACTCTTCTATCCCAACGACAACAACCTTTACCCCATCTACGCCAGGGCCGAAGAGCTGGGAATCCCGGTGATGTTCCACACCGGCTCCTCACTCTTCCGCGGTTCCCGGCTCAAGTACGGCGATCCCCTCTACCTGGACGACGTGGCGGTGGACTTTCCCGACCTGGTTATCGTCCAGGCCCACAGCGGCCGGGGCTTCTGGTACGACCGGGCGGCGTTCCTGGCCAGGCTACATCCCAACGTTTACATGGAAGTGGCTGGCCTTCCGCCCCACAGACTGTTGGACTATTTTCCTGAGCTGGAGCGCCTGGCTGACAAAGTCATCTTCGGCACCGATTGGCCGGGCGTGCCCAGCATCGCAGCCAACATCGCGGCCATCCGTGCCCTGCCCCTCAGCGAGGAGGCCAAGGCCAAGATCCTGGGGGAGAACGCGGCTCGGATTCTGGGAATTCAGACGGAGGAGGAGAAGTGATATGCAAGCAGATTTAGTTCTCTACAACGGAAGAATCTACACCATGGATCGGACCAGTCCTCACGCCCAGGCGGTGGCCATCGCGGGGAACAGGATCGCCGCCGTGGGCGACGATGACCAGATCAAAAGCCTCCTGGCGCCCGGCGGGGAGGCCATAGACCTTGGGGGACGAACGGTGATACCTGGGCTCACCGACTGCCACATTCATTTCGTCGAATACGCCCTGCGCCTGGGCCGCATTGACCTGTCGGGAATCGCATCCAGGGCCGAAGCCCTCCGGCGGGTGGCGGAGCGAGCGCGGACGGCCAGGCCGGGGGAGTGGCTGCTGGGTGGGGGCTGGGACCGCAACCTCTGGGATGATCCGAGCTTTCCTGTCAAAGAGGACCTGGATTTTGTGGCCCCTCACAACCCGGTGGCTTTGGATAGCAAAGATGGCCACTCTCTCTGGGTGAGCTCTCTGGCCCTGGAGAGGGCGGGCATCACCGCCGAGACCTTCAGTCCATCAGGTGGGGAGATCGAGCGCCGGCCTGGGACGGGGGAACCCACCGGCATCCTCAAAGAAAAAGCCGCCTCTCTGGTTGAAAGGGTCATTGAGAAGCCGAGCTTGAAGCACATCGAGTCGGCACTCAAAGTAGCCATGGGCAATGCTCAACGGGCTGGGCTGACAGGCATCCACGATTGTGAGAACGAGCTGGCTTTTGCCGCCTTCCAGGAGCTATTGAACAAGGGCGAGCTGGGCCTGCGGGTGCTCATGCATATCCCGGCGAAAAATCTGGACGATGCCATCGCGCTGGGCCTCAGGACGGGCTTCGGCAACGAGCAGTTGAGGGTGGGGGGGGTCAAGGTCTTCGCCGACGGGGCCCTGGGCTCTCGCACGGCGGCCATGCTGGCTCCCTACCAGGACGAGCCGCTCAACTCAGGCATCGTGGTGACATCCAGGGAAGAGCTACGGGAACTGGTGAGTAAGGCCAGCAGGGCAGGCCTCGGCGTCGCCGTCCACGCCATCGGCGACCGGGCCAACCGCGACGTGCTGGACGTGTTGGAGGAGAGCCGCCAGTCTGGCGAGGGTAGGGGGTTGCGGCACCGCATCGAGCACGTTCAACTGCTGCATCCCGCCGACATCCCCCGCCTGGCGAAGCTGGGCCTTATTGCCTCGATGCAGCCCATCCACGCTACTTCGGACATGGACATGGTGGAGCGACATTGGGGGGAGGAAAGGGCGCGGGGAGCTTACGCCTGGCGCAGCCTCTTGGAGGCGGGCACCGTCCTGGCCTTTGGCAGCGATTGCCCGGTCGAGACCCTCGATCCACTGGCGGGCATCCACGCGGCGGTGACTCGACGACGCGCCGATGGCTCTCCTGGGCCAGAGGGCTGGCATCCTGGCGAGCGCATCACCGTGGAAGACGCCGTGCGGGCCTACACCTTGGGGGCGGCCTGCGCTTCGGGCGAGGAGCGGGAGAAGGGCTCCATTGCTCCGGGCAAGCTGGCCGACCTGGTGGTGCTATCCCAGGACATCTTCGCCGTCCCCCCCATGGCCATCCTGGAGACCGGGGTGGAGGCTACCATCCTGGATGGCCAGTTCGTCTACGTCAGCGAGTCAATGGGTTAACGAGTTAACGAGGCAATGAGGCAATCAGGCAACGAGGCAACGAGTGCCTCATCACCTCATTACTCATTGCCTCATTGCCTCATCACTTATTGCCTCGTTGCCTATTGCCTTACCCAGCTTGACAACTTCGCCACATTGCCTTATACTATAGCAGAGATTGGGGCTGTAGCTCAGTTGGGGGAGCGCATCAATCGCACTGATGAGGTCGGGGGTTCGAGTCCCCCCAGCTCCACTGATGGGGCCGTGGCGAAGCTGGGATCGCGTCTCAATGGCATTGAGAAGGCCGAGGGTTCGAGTCCCTCCGGCTCCACCTTTCTGAGGGCAAAGCCACTTGCGTTCACTGCGCAGGTGGTTTTTTGCTATTGCCAAAGGAGGCAAAATCTGGTATACTATCAACAAAGCAGTAGGTGGTGCGATGATGAACGCTTATCGCTTCGATCCGGTAGATTTGGAACAGATGCGGCTGCTGGGCCGCCTTTCCCCCGGTGGGCGCATCCGAGTGATGCTCGATGCACGCGAGCTGGCGGTGGGGTTGATCCGCGGCCGCTTGCATCGGCAGTATCCCGACCTCTCACTTCGAGAGCTCAACCTGAAAGCATTGGAGGAGTTAGCGCGTGCGGAACGAACATCCCCCGGACCTTAGTCTTTTCCTGGACATCTTGCAGACGCTGGAGGCCATTGGCGCGCCCTACATGGTCATCGGCGCGTTCGCAGGCGTGGTGTACGGTGTCACCCGCACCACCTACGATATAGACATTGTCGTAGACTTGAATGAGGAACATATCCAGGCTTTAGCCGCTGTCTATCCACCCCCGCGCTATTACGCTGACCCGGTTCAGATGCGCGACTCCATTCGTATGGGCATTATGTTCAACATCATAGACACCACTCGCGGAGAGAAGGCCGATTTGGTCCCATTGACGATGGCATCACGCTACCGCAAGGCATTCGGGCGGCGAGTGCGGCAAACGGTTGAGATACCAGGCATGGCACCTCTTGAGATCTGGTGTGCTCGCCCCGAGGATGTGATTGTCGGCAAACTGATGGCCTGGAACGAGGGGCGGTCGCGGAAACATGAGACGGACATCTACGAGATGATGGTTTTCCACCACCTGGGCGCCGATTCGGCACTGAGCGTCAAGCTTGACGAGGCTTACGTAGACGTCCAGGCCAGAATGCTCAGTGAAGACGTGGCCGAACTTTGGGTGGCGGTGAAGGTCGCTGCCCGCCAGGAGGCTGGCCGCAGCAAGGTTCCATGAGAGAGAAGATTCGAGCACGCCTCAAAGATATCGAGATCGAGCTGGAGAACAAGCGATTTGAGCGAGAGGATCATAGGCCCCCAGCGCCAGTTGACGAATTCAACGCCCTGTTCAGATCAGCGCTTGACGAAGTGTGGTCATCATCTGGTTTATAGCGAAGGGTTGTGATGCTATAAGCCATTGTGTTTATTTGAGGAAAGCCACCTGCGTCAACTGCGCAGGAGGCTTTTTTC
>VGOG01000271.1 GCA_016875995.1 Chloroflexota bacterium | reverse complement strand
GGGCAATCGTTTCTTCCTGCCACGAGGCGTGCAACTCCTCGGCGGTGGGCAGGGGGGCCAGACCGACGGCGGGATCGTGCAGGGCAATCTGGGCGCTGTGGTAGACCACCACCTCCACGCCCAGGCCGGCGGCCATGAGCAGGCAACTCTCCAGCACCTGAGCGGCCAGCGCCGGGTGGCGGGTCAGGCTCAGGTGCACCGGGGCGTGCAGGGTGTAGTGCAGAGGATATTTGGCCAGAATCTGCCGCACCCGCGCCAGTTCGGCGGGGACGACCTGCCCGCTGCGCATCACCGTGCCGACGTAGGTGTTAAACTCGGCGGCGGCAAAGCCCAGGGCGGCGCAACGGGCCAAGTCCCGATCCAGGACGTCCAGCCGGTTGGTGGTGATGTCTATGCCGATGCCTTTGAACATGGGATTTTTACTCCAGAGGGTGAGATAAGCGTTGGCCTGGGCAGTATAGCAGGGAGGCCAAGGGCCGTCAAGGGCGTGGTGCTGCTGACAGCAGATTAGGCTAGCAGATTAAGCAGATTGGCCGGCGTGGAGGGAATCTGCTTCATCTGCTACCGAAATCTGCTGACAGCGTGTCCGGGGCAACACCTCGCACCTCTTGTTTTTTGATCATGGTTGTGCTATGCTAGAATTGGCTGAGGTAGCGACATTGACAGGCACGCTGCCCTGTGCTAAACTGAGGGCACAAACCGTTGTGGGGAGGCGCTAATGGCCATTGCAGACGTGTTGGTTCAACACATCGCGACTACCCCTGGTGTCTTAGGCGGCAAACCGCGCATTGCCGGGCATCGCATCAGGGTGATGGACATTGTTGTCTGGCACGAGAAACGCGGCCTGTCGCCAGATGAAATCGCCGAGCTATATCCATCCATCACCCTCGCCGATGTTCACGCCGCCCTGGCCTACTACTTTGACCATTGGGAAGAGATCGAGGCTGAATTGCAGCGTGAGACGGACCTGGTGGCAGACATGAAAACCCGGTATCCATCAAAGCTAGTAGAGTTTCTATGAACTCAGAGCTCGTCCTAAACCGGTTACCTGGATATGGCCGCAAGGGGTAAAGCTATGAAAGTCATCCGCCTGAGTGGCGTCATATTAGTCATTATCCTGGCCCTGGCTACCGGCCTGATCGGAGCCCAGACGCCAACGCCGGGTGCGGCAGCAACGCCAACCGCCACGCCCATCGTGCCCCTGCCGCCGGGCCAGGATGTGCCCGGCTGGTACGACTTCATCCTGAAAACATGGGCCTGGCTGGTGGCGCGCCTGGGCTTCTGGGGAGCGGTGATCGCCCTGCCGATAGTCCTGTTCCTGGTCCTCTTGCTCGTCGGTGTGGTCACGAAGGGGCCGGAGGACGTGTACAACATGGCCAAGGCCGCGCCGGGGGCTATCTGGCGGCGGCTGCACCGCCCAGCCCTCGACCCGGCCCTGCGCACCTACCTGGAACGCGGCGTCTGTGAGAAGTATGGCTGCCTGAATATAGGGGCTCTGCACGAGAAAGAGGCCAAAACCCGGGTGCGTCTGCCGGAGGTATACATTCCATTGCGGGGTCGGGGCGGCCGACCAGAAGAGCCTAGCCCCCGCACAAAGCCGACGGAAAGGGTGGGCAGGGAGATAGCCGAAAGTGTCTTGCACAGGGAAGGCCCTGCGCCACTCCTTACCGCCTTCCTGCAGCGCTACCCTAACCTGTTGCTCCTAGGGCGGGCGGGCTCCGGCAAGTCCACTTTCCTGCAACACACCAATATCCTCCTGGCTCAGGCTACACTTTCTGACTGGCCCAAAGAGACCCCCGACGATCTACGCCGGGCCTTCCCTCACCCGCCGGTGCCTATCTACTTCCCCTTGCGGGACTTCCGTCCCTTCTGGGAAGAACTGAAACTGAAGGAGAAGACCCTGGAGCGGCAGGGCGAGGCTCTGCTGCGCTTCCTGGGCGAGAACTACCAGGCCTACGGCCTGGGCGAGGCCTTCTTCCGCCTTCAACTGGACGAGGGCCGCTGCCTGCTTTTACTGGACGGGTTGGACGAAGTCAAGGCAGAACTGCGCCCTACCATGGTCGCCGTGGTAGAGGACTTCGTGCGGCTGTACGCGGCGCAGGATACCGCCCATCCCAACCGTTGTGTGGTGGCCTGCCGCCCAGAGGCCATCCGGGAGCAGGCGATGTTTGGCCACGATTTTGTGGAGGTGACCATTGAGTCCCTGGATCAGCAGCAGGTAGCAGACTTCATCCCTCGCTGGTACCGGGAGGTGTTGCGGCGCGATGGGGTGCTAACGCCAGAAGCTGAACGGGAGGCCGACGAGAAGACCCGCTCTCTCCTTCAGGCGCTAGAAGTGAAGCCGCAGATTAAGGAACTGACCGATACGCCTCTGCTCCTCACCATGGTCGCCCTGATCCACCACCGCACCGGACTCCCCGAGAGCCGAGCCGAACTGTACTGGCGGTGCGTGGAGTTGCTCCTGGAAAAGTGGGATATTTCCAAGCCAGGAGAACCGGCCAGGGTAGCCATGCCCGAACTGACCCCGCCGGAAGTGCCAACAACCGCCGACAAGCGCGCCTATTACCTGGAGCCGGCCGCCTACTGGTTCCTGGAGGCTGGGTTGGACCGCGCTAAGCGGGAGGAATGGGCCAGGCAGATTGCCCTCCGGCTGGGCGAAAAACCGGAGGAGGCCGAACGACGGCTGCTGGTCATTCTGGACTGGGCAGTGGTGCGCAGCAACCTGATTGAGGAGCGGGAGACGGGAACGTATGCCTTCACTCACCACCGCACCTTCCAAGAATACCTGGCTGCCCGCTACCTGTTTCGCCGGGATGAACGCTGGCAAGATGTGGCCCTCAGCTATGTGCCCAACCGGGACTGGTGGGAGACCCTGCGCCTCCTGGCCGCTGTTCTTGACCCTGGCCAGCAGCCACTCTTTCTAGCGAAGATCATAGCCACTGCACCGGTAGAGGGAACGCTGCTGACCGGCACCTGCCTGGCCGAGATCAAGGATAAGGCGTTGGATGCCCTCCAGAGCAAGGTGCAGACCGCCTTGCATGACCTGATGCTGCAAGCCGACCAGCCGCTGAAGGACGTGCGCCTGCTGGCCGGCGACCTCCTGGGCCGCCTGGACGATCCCCGCCCGGATGTCAACTGCCCCATCCCGTTCATGGTGCCTGTATCCGGCGGCGCCTTGCGCATGGGCAGCACCCCGGCCCAGGTGGAACGCTGGAACAAAGAAAGTGGCACTACCTGGTACAATACTGAACTGCCGCCGCACGAGGTCACCCTGCCCACATTCTCTATCAGCAAGTATCCGGTGACCAACGCCCAGTTCCGGCGCTTCTGGGAGGCCAAGGGCTACGAGCAAGAGGAGTTCTGGACGCCGCAGGGCTGGGCCTGGCGTCGCGGAGAATACGAACCTGACCTTTCCTACATCACCGATGAGGATCTGCGGCGACGGGTGAAAGAGTGGCTCGATCAGCGAAAGCAACGGGACAAGCCCTTCTTCTGGGATCTCCAGCCCTGGAATCTCTCTAACCGCCCTGTAGTAGGGGTGACCTGGTTTGAAGCCCTGGCCTACTGTAATTGGTTGTCGCAGGAAACTGGCGCCAAATACCGCCTGCCCACGGAAGCAGAGTGGGAGTACGCCGCCCGTGGCTCCTCATCTTGGGAATGGCCATGGGGAGACACCTTTGACCCAGCCCGGGCCAATACCAGCGAAAGCGACCTGGGGCAGACCAGCCCGGTGGGGCTCTTCCCCGGCGGCGAGACCTGGTGTGGGGCACAGGACATGGCCGGCAATGTCTGGGAATGGTGCCGCTCCCTCTATAAGCCTTACCCTTACCAGGCCGACGACGGTCGGGAAGACCCGCAGGCCGCCGGTACGCGGGTGCTGCGTGGCGGCTCGTGGCACGACTCTCCGGGGGGCGCCCGCTGTGCCGCCCGTTACAGGCCCAGTCCCGCCTACTTCCACGACCATGTCGGTTTTCGTGTGGTGTTCTCCCCCAACTAGGTTCTGGGTTCTGATTTTCTGTGGTTCTGGGGGGTGTGGGGGGCTGACAGCCCCCCACGTACAAGGCCGCCGTGAGGCGGCCGCGACCCAAAATTTTGACCGGCTGACGTCATATGAAGACCTACCGCCACCTTTATCCCCAGGTGTATGATTTTGCCAACCTCTACGCAGCCTACCGCGCCGCCCGCCAGGGCAAACGCACCCAGGAAGCTGTGGCTGATTTTGAGGGGAACGCTGGCGAAAACCTGCTGATCTTGCAAGAGGAACTGGCGAGCAAAACCTACACCCCGGGCCCATATCATTCGTTCTACATCCATGAGCCCAAGCGCCGGCTGATCAGCGCCGCCCCCTTCCGTGACCGCGTGGTGCACCACGCCTTGTGCCAGGTGATCGAGCCAATCTTTGAGGCTCGGTTCAGCGCTGATAGCTACGCCAACCGGGTGGGCAAAGGTACGCATCGTGCCCTGGACCGCTGCCAGGAATTCTCCCGCCACTACCCTTTCGTGCTACAGTGCGACGTGCGCC
>VGOG01000270.1 GCA_016875995.1 Chloroflexota bacterium | reverse complement strand
GTGGTTGTTGGTCCGTCATAGTCGCTCCTAACAGTCTGTCAATCTCCGATTCGCTGTCGTATGCTGGGAACATTATACCAAACCAACGTGGATAGAACGTGGAATGTCATTGCGAGTCTTCCATGGCGCATCGCGCCATCCGTAGGGGGCAGAAACTTGGGCAAGGTTCGTAGTGACGGCTTTAGCCGTCGTTTGGTGGCAAAGCGACTAAAGTCGCCACTACGAACCAAGTTTCTGAGTAGCTCCGCGTGGCGGGTTGGCGTCACTCATTGGGTAAGAAACAATCGAAGGTGTCATCGCCAGGAGCGGGTTTTGCGGTTGCGAGGAACGAAGCAAAGCGATCCCCAATTTGCAGGGTGGAGATTGCCCTCCGGCTGGGCTCAGGGCAGGCTTCGGCGCAAACGGCGCGCCTACTCAGAAACTTCCCCTCACCCCTGCCCTCTCCCTACCCCCACCCAACCTCCCCCGCAAGCAGGGGAGGAGTGGGCGAGGGAGCAAATCCCCTCTCCCTCGCAGGGAGAGGGTTAGGGTGAGGGTGGGACGTTTCTGTCCTTTAGAATGGCGGGCCGCGCCATGGCCGACTCGCAATGACAGGGGCACTTGAGCATTTGTCCGCGTTGGGGTATAATAAGGGCAACCTGGATGGCTCTTAGCTTTCCCGAGGAGGAACGATGGCACGCCTGTCAATATACCTGTTGGGGCCTTTCCGGGTGACGCTGGACGGGGAACCGGTGATCAGCTTCAAGTACGATCACGTTCGGGCATTGCTGGCCTACCTGGCCGTGGAAGCCGACCGACCACACCGCCGGGAGAGGCTGGCTGGCCTCCTGTGGCCGGAGCAGCCCGATCCCCTGGCCCTCAGCAACCTGCGCTATGCCCTCTACCACCTGCGCCAGGCCATTGGCGACCACCAGGCGACGCCCCCTTTTTTGCTCACCACCCGCGAAACCCTCCAGTTTAACACCGCCAGCGACCACTGGCTGGATGTCAAAGCCTTTGAACAGCATATCACGGACAGCGAATCAGCGAATCAGCAAATCGGCAAATCGGCAAATCGGCAATCGGCAATCGGCAATCTAAAATCGGCGATCGAGTTGTACCGCGGCCGCTTCATGGAGGGATTCTCCCTCCGAGATAGCCCTCTGTTCGAGGAGTGGCTGCTTTTCAAGCAGGAGCACATTGACCGGCAGATGTGGTCTGCTCTCCACTGCCTGGCTCAAGTCCATGCGGTGCGCGGCGAGTATGAGCGAGCCGAACCGTACGCCCGGCGACTATTGGCCCTGGAGCCCTGGGACGAGGAAGCCCACCGGCAACTGATGTGCCTGCTGGCGCTGAGTGGCCGACGCAGCGCTGCCCTGACCCAATACGAGACCTGTCGCCGCCTGCTGGCCGAAGAGCTGGGGGTTGAGCCTGCGGACGAGACCACCACGCTCTATGAGCAGATCAGGGATCAGGGACTGGGGATCAGGGACAAGGGGCTCCTGCCCCCTGGTCCCTTGCCCCTTGTCCCCAGTCCCTTATCCCTTGTCCCTTTCGTTGCCCGCCACCGCGAGCTGGCAAAGCTAGACGCCTTCCTGGAAACGGCGCTGGCCGGCCAGGGCCACGTGGCCTTCGTCACCGGCGAGGCGGGTAGTGGCAAGACCGTGCTGATTGGCGAATTTGCCCGGCGGGCCATGGAGAGGTATGGCGACATCGTGGTGGCCAGCGGGAAGTGCAACGCCCACGACGGCATCGGCGATCCGTACCTGCCCTTCCGCGAGGTGCTGCAGATGCTCACTGGCGACATCGAGGCCCAACGGGCGAGTGGGGCCATCACGCCCGAGCACGCCCGCCGCCTGTGGGCTGCGTTCCCTGACGCAGTGCAGGCTCTGGTGAACGAGGGGCTAGACCTGATTGATCGCTTCCTGCCGGGCGATGCTCTACTGCTGCGCGCCGAGGCCCTTGCGCCTGGGGATGCCGCCTGGCGGACCCGGCTGGAGAAACTGGCCACACGCCCGGATGCCAGGGCTGGCCTGGCGGATGCATCGCAGACAGACCTGTTTGAACAGGTCACCCGGGTATTGCAGACCCTGGCACGCCAGCACCCATTGATCCTGGTGCTGGACGACTTGCAGTGGGCTGATGCTGGTTCGGTCAGCCTGCTTTTCCACCTGGGGCGGCGGCTGACTGGCCACCGCATCCTCATCGTCGGCGCTCACCGACCGGCCGATCTGACCTGCGGACGAAACGGAGAGCGACATCCCCTGCAGCCGATCCTCAACGAATTGCAACGCGACTTTGGGGATGTCCAGGTGGATCTGGACCAGGCCGATGGCCGCCAGTTTGTGGAGGCTTTCCTGGACACAGAGCCCAATCGGCTGGGCACGGGGTTTCGCGAGACCCTCTACCGGCACACCGACGGAAACCCGCTGTTCACCGTTGAGTTGCTGCGAGGTCTGCAAGAGCGCGGCGACCTGGTGCGGAATGAGGCCGGGCAGTGGATGGAGGGGCCGACGTTGGACTGGCATAAGTTGCCGGCGCGGGTGGAGGCGGTCATCGCCGAGCGCATGGGCCGGCTGGTGGCCGACTGGCGGCAGATGCTGGCCATAGCCAGTGTGGAGGGTGAGGAGTTCACCGCCGAGGTGGTGGCCCGCGTGCAGGGCACTGACGAGGGTCAGATCATCCGACGTTTGAGCGGCCCGCTGAGCAAACAGCACCGCCTGGTGACGGCTCACAGCGTCCGGCGCGTGGATGGTCAGCGTCTCTCCTGCTATCGCTTTCGGCACGTTCTATTTCAGAGCTACCTTTATCGGAGCCTGGACGAGGTGGAGCGGGCGCGGCTGCACGAGGCCGTGGGGAAGGAACTGGAAACCCTCTGCGCCGGCAGCGCGGACGAGCTCGAGGCGCTCTCCCCGCGACTGGCGTGGCACTTCGAGGCGGCTGGCCTGGCCGACAAGGCGATTGGCTATCTCCTGCAAGCGGGCCGCCGCGCCGCGCGGCTGGCAGCCAACGAGGATGCGCTCGGCCATTTCAGGCGCGGGTTGGCGCTGCTCCGCGCGCTGCCCGAATCGGCCGACCGCGGCCGCCAGGAGCTGGAGCTCCAGTTCGCCCTGGGTGGGGCGCTGGTGTCAGTGCAGGGTTGGGGTGTGGGCGAACGCGCCATGGCCTTCGATCACGCCGTCGAGCTGAGCCAGCGCACGGGCGAGATCACCGGCATTCTCCGGGCCATGGCCCTGCAAGCCGACCAGTACCGGGCGGCCGGAGAGTGCGACCGGTCGCGGGCGTTGGGCGAGCAGATGCTCGAGCTGGCCGGCCGCAGCGGGGAGCCGCAGCACCTGGCGCTGGCGCACTACACCGCGGGCGCCAGCCTCCGTTTCTGTGGGGAATTGCCGGCGGCGCGCAGCCACCTGGAGCAGTGCGTGGCGCTGGAGGGCGCCCAGCAGGATCGCGATCTGACGACATTCCTCGGCATCGATCTCGGTACGATGGCCATGTCCTGGTTGAGCGAGGTGTTATGGGCCCTGGGTTACCCGGAGCAGGCGCTCCGGTGCAGCCAGCAGGCGCTGGCTCGCGCTACAGAGTTGGCGCACCCCTTCGCCGTCGGCCTGACCCTGATCACGGCGTGCCTGCTACCGGCAGTTCTACGGGACGATGACCGGGCGGTCCGTGGGCACCTCGCGGCACTGGCACAGGTCAACGCCGGCCAGGACAATGCCTTGTTCCGGGTCTGGCAGACTGTCTTCCACGGTTGGCTCCAGGCGCGACAAGGCGAGACGGAGGCGGGGATCGCGACAATGCGTCGCAGCATCGCGACCTGGGAGGCCTCCGGCTCGCGCGGCGGCCGGCTCTTACAGTGGGTCCTGCTGGCCGAGGCGTATCTACAGAGCGGGCAGAGCGCGGCCGGGCTGGCCGCGGTCGCCGAGGCGTTGGACACAGTCGAGCAGACCGGCACGCGCATCCTCGAGGCGGAGTTGTGGCGGCTGAAGGGGGAATTGCGGAATGTAGAAGGCAGAACACAAGATGCAACAAGTGAAGAGTGGAGCACAGGCGGTGTGGAGTCAGCGGAGGAGTGCTTCCGCCGGGCCATTGAAGTGGCGCGGCAGCAGGGGGCGAAGCTGTGGGAGCTACGGGCGACATTGAGCCTGTGCCGGCTGCTGGCGCAGCGCGGTCAGCGCGCCACGGCGCGCGCCCTGCTGGCCGAGATCTACGGCTGGTTCACCGAGGGGTTTGACACGCCGGACTTGCGGGAGGCCAAGTCACTCCTCGAGGAGTTGTCGTGACAGAAGAGCTTTGGCCTGATCAAGAGAAAGGTTCTGGCAAACCGTCGGCCAGAACCTTTTGCCTTTGGGGATTAGTTTGACAATGTTAAATTGCACAAATGTGCTATCCGCCTGGGCACGAGCACGACACGGATTGCACGGAAGGGGGTGTGTGCCGTTCCGCAGTTATGCGTAACATCTGGGCTACTGCAAGGCACTGGTAAGATTGGTAAGATGTTGTAGTATTTCATAAACTCGTGCTCCCCCAGGGTATTTCACAAAGTCGTGCCTCCTGGGACTCGATTGTGGGTA
>VGOG01000269.1 GCA_016875995.1 Chloroflexota bacterium | reverse complement strand
AACTGCTGATAGCTCATGATAGGCTCCTTTCGACGTGATAGCAATTCGTATGCTATATTTTACCACATCTGGCGCCTATCTGCATCATATCTTGTAAAAATGACAGGGGATGAAGCCTGGACGCTGTAGTGTCTTTTGATTGCAGCCCTACAGCCTGAACGCTGTAGCCCAGGCCACACCGTTCAGGGTGTGGTATCCCAAGTATCCCAGGCCACACCGTTCAGGGTGTGGTGCTCCAAGAAGCGAGATGAAAAATCGAACAACTATTCTCCTACTACTGATGCTGCCCTTTCTCCTCTGGGCCTGTGCGCCGGAAAAGGAGCTACCCCGCTCTTCTGGCGAAGCCAAGATATACGTCGAGGAGGATGGGATATACCGCTTAACTGGCTCTGCCCTGCGAGAGGTGGGATTGGATCTAAAGGGCGTTGCGCCGGCCATGATCCGACTCACCAATCGAGGACAGCAGGTGCCAGTTTGGATCGCCGGACAGGGCGATGACCCAACTATCGAGTTCTACGGCATGGCTAACGAGAGCCGCTATAGCCGCACCAACGTCTATTGGCTGACCCTGGGCCAGGCGGGGAAGACGATGGAGGAGCGCTCCGTATCGTCCGCAGAGGCCGCTTCGGTTCCCGCCTCCTTCGAGGCGACTCTCCATCGGGAGGAAGATTCCCTGTACTGGCCCAAGGCGCCGCAGGGAGCTGACCGCTGGTACTGGCAATCGCTCACCGCCCCCACCTCAGCCAGTTTCACTTTTGCCCTGCCCCACCTGGCCGATGGCGACGGCACTCTCAGGGTCGCACTGCTGGGCGCCACGTCCGACCCTGCCCAGCCTGATCACCACGTCCGTATTCACCTCAACCATCACCTCGTCGCCGCCGCCACCTGGGACGGCCAGGAGACGTATCTTGTCGAGGCGGCCACGTCGCATTTGCTCGCAGGGGAGAACGTCCTGGTCATCGAGGCTCCCGGCGATACCGGAGCCAGGGCCGACGTTGTCCTCCTCGATTGGTACGAGGTCGGCTATCGGCGTCGCTTCGTCGCCGAGGACGACCGTCTCCAGTTCGTGGGGCAGGCCGGCGCCTATCGGGTGGCCGGGTTCAGCCGGCCCGACGTGGGCATCTTCGACGTCACCGAGCCGGCCAACGCCGTGCGGCTGAGCGGCTACGCCGTTGAGCCCGAGGGCGACGCCTACGCCGTATCTTTCTCCGACGAAGCCGCGGGCCAGCGCAGGTACCTGGCGGTGAGCTCGATGGCCATCGAGCAACCGGCGCGGCTCGCCCGCCCCCCTGCTCCCCCAACCCTGGGGGTCCCCCCCTTCATCCCCCCCACTGGGGGGGAAAGAGGGGGGCAACCAGGCCGATTACATCGTCATCACTCACCCGGACTTCCGTGAGAGCCTCGATCCCCTCATCGTCTGGCGAGAGAGCGGGGGCCTGGAGGTCAGGGTGGTGACCATCGAACAGGTCTACGACGAGTTCAGCTACGGGCTGGCCGATCCCACGGCCATCCGCGATTTCCTGCGCCACGCTCACCAGCATTGGGCCAGGCCCGCTCCCCGCTACGTCCTTTTGGTGGGCGACGCCAGCTACGATTATCGGGACAACCTCCAGGCGCCCAACAAGAATCTCGTCCCCACTTATCTGGTGCAGACCCACTTCGTCGGCGAGACGGCCAGCGACAACTGGTTTGTGGATTTCGACGACGATGGCTTGCCGGACATGGCCATCGGCCGCCTGCCGGTCAAAAGTGCGGCCGAGGCCAGGATCGTAGTGGACAAGATAGTTAACTACGAGCGCGACCCGACGCCGGGCGAGTGGCGCCGCAGGGTGCTGTTCGTGGCCGACGATGACCAGCCCGCCTTCGAGGCCACCTCCGACGACCTCATTGATAATTACCTCCCCCCTGACTATCAGGCGACCAGGGTCTATCTAAGCGCGTTTGCCAATCCTGAGGAAAGCAGGGCTCGCATCATCGCCGCGTTCAACCAGGGCGCGGCCATCGTCAACTACGTGGGCCACGCCGCCCTGAACGTCTGGGCCAGGGAGAAAGTGTTCAGCTCCGCGGACATCGCCGAACTCCGAAACGGCTCTAAGCTGCCCTTCGTGGTGACCATGACCTGTCTCGACGGCTACTTCCACCATCCCCAGGTGAACTGTCTGGCCGAGGAGCTGCTCCTGGCGGAGGGCAAGGGTGCGCTGGCCGTCTTTGCCCCCACCAGCGAAGCGTTGCCCGGCGATCAGGACGTCTTGGCCAGGGCCCTGTTCGAGGCCCTCTTCGCTGGTGATGCTCCCACCCTCGGCGAAGCCATCATGCGCGCCAAGCGCAGCCTGCCAGATGGTGGCCGGGGTTACGAAGACCTCATCGAGACCTACACCCTCCTCGGCGACCCCGCATTGCGGTTAGTGCAACCTTAGGTTCTGCCCTCACCCGACCCCCGGCCCCTTCCCTCTCCCAAAACTACGCTCCTTTCAGGCCCCTGTTTTTGTTTCCTTCACGTTTGTAACCACATTTCAACTTGTTTGTTACCTGGTATTAACCTTGGTATGGTATAGTATTATCAGCACCACCAGACCAGATCGGGGGTAGGCAAATGGCAGCAGATAGGATCATGGTAGTAGACGATGATCGGAACATCCAGTTGGTGCTCAAGTACCGGTTGGAGAGAGAGGGCTATCACGTGCTGCTGGCCGGGGATGGGGAGGATGCCCTGGAGAAGGTCAAGGCCGAGAAGCCCGATTTGATCATTCTGGACCTGACCATGCCCACGATGGACGGGTTCGGGTTTCTGGAGGAGATGAGGAGCGATGGCGATCGGGCCAGCACCGTCCCCGTCATCGTCCTGACCGCCTACGGATACGAGTCCAATCGCGCCCGGAGTCTGGAGTTAGGCGCAGTGGAGTTTATGACCAAGCCCTTCAGCCCGCGCCAATTAGTGTCTGAGATTTGGAAGATCCTGTGTGCCCGGAAAAAGAGGGTCTTAGTCATAGATGATGACGCTTGTGTCAGAGACCTGCTGGCCGGGTTGTTGGAGGCCGAGGGTTGTGTGGTTGACACGGCTGAGGACGGCCCCAGCGGGATCGAGAAGGCTCTGGCCGGTGATTACGACCTGATCTTCATGGACTGCAGGATTCCTGGGTGTGGGGCCGAGGAGGCTATCGAGCAAATCATCATTGCCAAGCTGGAGCAGAGGATAGTTATCACCACTGCCAGCCCAGAAGACGAAAGCGTTCATCGGGCTCTTGAATGTGGAGCCCTGGCTTGCGTATGCAAACCCCTGGCCATCGAGGACGTGCGGAGAATCAAGCGGGAGTGGCTGGGATAAAGCAGTTGAGGCCGTTCGCAAAACGGCACTAAATTCTCACAGGAGGAAAGGAAGAAATGAAAACAAAATCCACATTTAAGGCAGCAAGAGTGATACGGAAAAGCAGGCTTACCTATCTCAGCGTAGCGCTAGTTGTAGGCCTGATTCTAGGTCTTGCCTCGTTTGCTGCTGTATGGGCCGCAGATGAGGTAACTCTGGGCGGTTATACGTTCAAGTTCAATGGAGTTACCTACAATCTAGCTAGATGGAACATCCACTTGGAGCTACACGGTTACCCCACCGGGTACAGGTGGTCCCGACATCAAGGACCTAAGTCACTGGGTATTGGGGCTCTGTAAACCCCCGTATGACCCAACAGTTGTCTCAAGCAACCCGGCAGGTAGTAAGGGCACAGATCCGACTACAGGGTTATATGGCATAAAGTGGGACCAGCAGATCAACAAGACCGGTGCTCCTGTGAATCACTCCTTTGTCCTTGGCGGCTGGTACGATGTAGTTGAAGTGGACGTCGTGATGAAGGCTGGAGGTGATAATATCTGGGGTAAGATCGACGGACCTTCGTGCGATACATGTTCTGCCTCCATCAACGTCATCAAGGAACTCGAGCCTCAGACCGACCCCGGCAAGTTCGACCTCCAGATCGATGGAGTTACCCGTAAGGATGGGGCCGGCCACGGCGACAGCACCGGTAAAGTGGTGGTCAGTGTCGGTGACCACACGGTGGGCGAGACTGCCTCCGGCGATACCGACATGGACGACTACGCCTTCGATATCTCGTGCGTGGACAGCAAGGGGAACCCTGTCACCGCCACCCAACAAAGCAGCGACCCTACCTGGACCATCTACGTCGGCCCATGCCAGGACGTCATTTGCACCATCACTAACGAGTACGCGGGTACTCCCACCGCTGTCACCCTCTCCACCTTCGCCGCCAGGTCAAGCGCAGGCGGCTGGGCCAGCCCGCTGTGGCTGGGGTTCGCAGGTTTGACGGTGCTGGCTGCGGGCTTCTGGGCGAAGCGGCGGAGCAGATGAAACCCCAGGCGACGGGCTTCGCTTGAAGCCCCTCGCCTCTCCTGAAGCCAGGGAGGAACCAAATGACGTTACTTGAGGGCATGGGAAAGATGGCAGCATGGCTCGGTCAAAGGGGGCGGAAGGGCTTGATGGCGCTAATCGTCGCCGCTCTGTTCTTGCTCAACCTGAATGTCGCCCTGGCCGCCGGTTCGGCTTCCATCGGCGGCTACGTCTGGTACGATGACGACGGCGACGGGGTGTTTGACCAAAGCGAGGGCGGGCTGGAAGGGGTCACTGTCTACCTGTATCGC
>VGOG01000268.1 GCA_016875995.1 Chloroflexota bacterium | reverse complement strand
CCATAGACCCGATCAAGGGCTATTTTGAGGGAATCAACGACTATGCCAAGTCGGGTTCTCATGGGTCGGTGCAAGAAGTGGCGATGTATTCCGCCATGGAGAATCCGATGACGGCGTGTGGCTGCTTCGAGTGCATCATGATGGTCATCCCCGAGGCCAATGGCTTCATGATCGTCTCCCGCGAGGACCCCAGCATGACTCCGGCGGGGATGACCTTCTCCACCCTGGCCGGCATGTGCGGGGGCGGCATCCAGACCCCTGGGGTGATGGGGCACGGGAAGTTCTTCATCGTCAGCAACAAGTTCATCCGCGCCGACGGAGGGCTCAAGCGGGTCGTCTGGATGTCCAGTTTCTTCAAGGAAAGCATGGCCGAGGAGCTTAAGGCCGCTGCTGAGCGAGAGGGTGATCCCGACCTCATAGACAAGATCGCCGACGAGCGAGTGACCACTACGGTGGAGGAGCTGCTCCCCTTCCTGGAGGAGAAGGGACATCCGGCCCTGACCATGCCGCCGCTGTTTTAGAGATTAGAGATTGGAGATTAGATATTGGAAGTGGCGATGAATACCCAATATCCAATATCTAATCTCCGATATTCAGCAAAGGAGAATGGTAACAACAATGCCTGTCACAGTAGAGATACCTAAGGAGAAATGGACGGGCTCGGTGCGGGAGGTCACCCTCGGCACCACTGCCGAGCAGGGGGGGACACGGGCCAAGACAGTCACTGTGGGCGGTGAGACGGCCCTTCCTTTCCTGCACTTCGAGGGTCAAATACCCCATCCACCCGCTATAGCTATCGAAATCCAGGACTACTATCCCGAAGACTGGTCGGCCCTCCTCAAAGAGGCCTGGGGCGACGCGCTCAATGATCCAGCCACCTGGGCTGAGAAAGCTGAGGGGTATGGGGCCGACCTCATCATGTTGAGGCTGAGGGGCGCCGATAGTGAGGGCAACGAGACCACTCCCGAGGAAGCGGCGGCCACAGTCAAGAAGGTGTTGGCGGCGACGGGGCTTCCTCTCATCGTGCGTGGGCCCGGCCAGGCCGAGCTGGACAACGAGCTTCTGGTGGCCGTGGCCGAGGCTGCCAAAGGCGAGCGAATAGCGCTGGGTCTGTGTGAGGACAAGAACTACCGTACCATCGTCGCCGCCGCGTTGGCCCACGACCAACTGGTCATCTCCAGCACCCCCATGGACGTTAACCTGTCCAAGCAGCTCTCCATCCTGATCAGCGACATGGCTCTTCCCCTGGATCGCATCTTGATGGACCCCACCACTGGGGCCTTGGGCTACGGGATCGAATACGGCTATTCGGTCATGGAGAGGCTGCGCATCGCCGCTCTCAGCGGCGACGCCATGACCCAACAACCCATGATCTGCTTCGTGGGGGAGGAGTCCTGGCGGCAGAAGGAATCCAAGGCCGGCGAGGGCGTGCCGGTGGCCTGGGGCGACTGGGCCAAGCGAGGAGTCACCTGGGAGGCGACGACGGCCACCACTCTCCTCCACGCGGGGGCCGACATCGTTACCATCCGCCACCCTGAGACAGTGGGAATCGTCAAGGGGTTCATTGAGAAGCTGATGGCAGATGGCGGATAGCTGATGGCTGATGGAGGTGTTGTCATGTATGAACGTATCTCAATTGATCCGAAAGTTTGTCATGGACAAGCCTGTATCAAAGGTACTCGCATTCCTGTCCATCAGATTGTTCGCATGTTAGCCAATGGGGACACAATTGAGGAGCTACTCGAAGATTACCCCTCACTGGAACGTGAAGACATTATTGCGTGCCTTGATTACGCTGCTGCACTAGCCGAAGAGCAAGTTATGCCCATTGAGGTACTGGCGAGTGTAGCATGAAGATCTTTGTAGATGAAAACATACCTTTGATGACCGTTCAGGCGCTACGTGATCTGGGTCATGATGTGTTAGACATTCGCCGAACAGCAGATCAAGGCATGACAGACGACACTCTCTGGGAGATGGTTCAGCAGGAAGGACGATTGCTTATCACCACTGACAAGGGGTTTGCCCAGCACCGTGAAGAGTCCCATCATGGCATTCTGATCGTGCTTCTTCGACAGCCAAATCGGCGCAGGATCCATCGGAGAGTGATGCAGGCGATTGCTCAATTCACAACGGATGAATGGTCAGGTCTACTGGTCACAATGCGAGACGTGGTTCAGAGCGTTTGGCGAGCAAGAGAATAATAGCCAATATCTTGACGAGGAGACGACAAAATGGCATTAAGTGGTCTTGAGATCTACAAGCTGCTGCCTAAGACCAACTGTAAGGAGTGCGGTTTCCCCACCTGTTTGGCCTTCGCTATGAAGTTGGCGGCGAAACAGGCCGAGCTTGTGGCCTGCCCTTACGTATCCGAGGAAGCGAAGGTCGCCCTGGCCGCTGCCGCGGCCCCGCCCATCCGCCTGGTCACTATCTCCAGCGACGGCAGGAAGATCGAGGTGGGCAACGAGACGGTGATGTTCCGCCACGAGAAGACTTTCTACCACGAGCCGGGGCTGCTGGTGCGGGTGAAGGACACCCAGCCGCTGGAGGAGTTCGAGGGAATCGTAACCAAGGCGGCCAGCTACTCTGTGGAGCGGGTGGGGATGGAGTTGAGCGTCGGCGGCTTCGCTGTGGAGAACGCTTCTGGAGATCCCGCCCTGTTCGCTGAGCGTGTTGGGGCTTTAAGGGCTATCGCAAATCTGCCCCTCGTTCTCATTTCCGAGAGCCCTGCAGCCATGGAAGCAGCTATCGCCAGGTTGCAGGGGGCTGTCCCTCTGCTCTACGCTGCCGATCAGGACAACTGGCAGGCCATGGCCGAGCTGGCCAAGAAGCACAAACTGCCTCTGGCTGTACGTGCCGAGAGCGACCTCACCGCCCTGGCTAACCTGGTGGAGCAGGTGAAGGGAGCTGGCGTGGAAGACATCGTCCTCGACCCTGGAGCAAGGGGTCCTGTGGATACTTTGATCAGCCTGACCCAGCTTCGCCGCCTGGCGCTGAAGAAGAACTTCCGCCTGCTAGGTTATCCAGTCATCACCTTCCCCGGCGAGGGGGCCGCGTCAGAGGCGGAGGAGATGGTCCTGGCTGCCCAGCACATCGCCAAGTACGGCGGCCTCATCGTCCTCGACCACTTCGATCCAGCTTCTATGTACCCCCTGCTGACCCTGCGGCTGAACATCTACACCGATCCTCAGAAGCCCATCCAGATGGAGCCGGGAATCTACGAGTTCAGCGAGCCAACGCCAGATTCGCCTCTCCTGACCACTACCAACTTCTCCCTGACCTATTTCAGCGTGGCGGGTGAGGTGGAGAGCGCGGGGAAACCCTGCTGGCTATTGGTCTGTGATTCGGAGGGCATGAGCGTGCTCACCGCCTGGGCGGCGGGCAACTTCGACGCTGAAGTAATCACCAAGATGGTCAAGCAGTTCAACGTGGCGGATAGGGTCGCTCATCGCAAGATCGTCATCCCCGGTCTGGTGGCCGTCATCTCCGGCGAGCTGGAGGACGAGCTGTCGGGCTGGGAGGTGTTGGTCGGTCCCCGCGAAGCCGTTGATATCCCGGCCTATCTGAAGCTCTGGCAGAGTTAGGTATCGGATAGTCAGGGGGTACACTGCGTGCTGAATTTCGTATCCCCCCACCTGGCCACGAACTACTTCCTCCTGGCTTTCTTCACCATCGTGGGGGCACTACAGTTCGCTGCTGCTCGCAATAAGCTGGTTGGTCTTGCCTTGCTGGGAACTGCCAGGAAGCTCGCCTGGAGTTACCTGCTGGCTGCCGTCCTCATCGTGGGGGCCTTCGTCTCGTTCTTCGCTGCTACACCGCAGGTCTTCGTCCCTGGCCTGGCTGGAGCCGAACTGGCGGTTCTCTTTGGGGCGGCCGGGGTTTGCGCTCTGGCCTTTACCCTGCTCGTCTCCTCTATCCTCCCCAGCGTTCAATACCGAGAGGGCTCTGATCGAAAGGCCAAGGGCTGCCTCTACCATGAACCGGTCTCCCTGCAGTTGCTGAGGGGAACGCTCTATCTGCCGGATGAAGACCCGGTCGAGGCCAGGGCAGCCATCTGCGCCCTGCCTGGCTCTTCGGAAAGAATCCTCTCCCCATATCTCCTGGTGTCCGACTTGATCAAGGAAGGCTTCATCGTCTTGGCCATAGATTGGGGCCCTGAGGAGGAGATTCGTTATCCTGCGATACTAGGCTTATTGCCTAGCGCGGTGGCCTATCTAACGCGTCGGGATGACGTCAATCCTGAGCGCATCGGCGTCCTGGGAATTGACCTGGGTGGTGATCTGGCCATCCGCTCGGCTGCAACTGACCAACAGATCGCCGCCGTGTTGGCTCTGGCTCCGTTTCTAAATCAGGCCAACACCAAGCCAGGGCTGGGCATCCTGAAAGAAACATCTTACCTGGCAGCCCTCCGCTGGGCCAGTTTTCGGAAGCGAGGAAAACTGGTGGCGGAGTTGGCCGCACTGGATTCGATCGGTGAATTAGGTTCCCGCCCCTTGCTCCTCGTGTATGGCGACCAGGACGGCATAACCCCCGTCGAGGGGGCTCGCGTAACCCTCGGTGAGGAAATGGCACGAGGAAAGCTGGAGTCACTGCCTGGGGAAGGACACCTCAGCCTGCCTCGCAGCCCTGCGGTATCCGCTTTGGTGGCCCGTTGGTTCAAAGAG
>VGOG01000267.1 GCA_016875995.1 Chloroflexota bacterium | reverse complement strand
CGACGGTCGCTGAGCTCTCCCTGGCCCTCGCCGGTGAGGGAGACAGGGGCGTATGGGTGGATGGAATTCGGTCAGTAAGGTGTTCTTGAGTCTCTGGATTGAAAATGCACACCAAAGCCTGGTAGGGGCAGGGCTTGCCCCTGCCCTGGAGGAAGTGTGCGGTGACGTGGTGAGGACTTTTCAAACCGAAGAGCAGTTTTTCGCCATCCTTGCCAGCGGTCCGCAGGGCGGTGCGGAGGGAAGGGCGAAGGCGACGCTGATAGCGGACAGGGCGGCTTCTATGCTACAGCAAGAGACGTCGCTTGACACAGTAGTGGAGAGGTTACTTGATGCCCTGCCCAGCGGCGAGCATCTGCCTTTTTCCATCCTGCAAGTTCTGGGGGGATGTCGGGCCTACCTGGTGGAATGTGACGCCCCTCCCCTGTTTCTGACCCGAGGCGGGCGGCTGGTTTTGTTGCCCGTGCTGGAGGACATTTCCCGTGGACGTCTGGTCCGTGAGTGTCGCTTTTCTCTGCAGGACGGCGATCACATGGCGATGGTCAGCGAAGGGTACATCCACGCCAAGGGATGGAGCCGGCGCTGGGGATGGAGGGACGTCGCCATCTCCACCCGACGTTGGACGGAGACCGGCTGCGATGCCGAGCAACTGCTCGGGGCATTGATCCGCACCTACCGCCGGCTTGCACCCCCCCCCATCTCCCCCGCGTGCGGGGGGGAGGCTGTGCGCGACGTCACCGTCATCGCCATGCACGTCCGGCCGCGGCGTTCGGCGACGGTGTGGAGTGGCCCGCCGGCCGACCCGACGCTGGACAGGGCGGCGCTGGAGAAGTTGATGGCCGAGCCGGGCGTGCGCATCATCTGCGGCGACACCACCGCCCAGATCGCCGCCCGGCTGCTGAGGGCCGAGCTGGAGTTGGAGCCTCGCCCCGAAGATGGCTGGGCCGAGGTGCCGCCCGTCTTGCGCCTGGAGGGGGTGGACCTGGTCACGGAAGGCCTGGTGACGCTGCACAAGGCGCGGGAGCGCATGGCGGGGGCGAAGCGGGGGCGCGACTTGCCTCGGGGGGAGGACGGCGCCACGCGCCTGGCCCGTGCCCTGCTGACGGCCGACAAGATCCACTTCATCGTCGGCCTGGCGGTCAATCCAGCCCAGGTTGCCGACGCCACCCGCACCGTCCCGCTGCGGCAGGCAGTAGTGGAGGAACTGATGCACGACCTGAAAGCGCGGGGCAAGCTGGTGTCGGTTGAGTATTTGTGAACAAGCCCGTAGATTCGGGATTCGTAGGTCACAACCACGAGTCTACGAGTTTACGAGTTTACGAATCTACGACTGAAAGGAGGAGTCCAAAATATGGAGCAACCCAAAATCGGCGTATACATTTGCGAGTGTGGCATCAACATCGCCGCCACGGTAAACGTCGCCGAAGTGGTCAAGTTTGCGCAGGGACTGCCGAACGTGACCGTCGCTCGTCAGTACAAGTACACCTGCTCCGAGCCTGGCCAGAACATGATCAAGGACGACATCCGGGAGCTGGGCATCAATCGGGTGGTGGTCGCTTCCTGTACCCCGCGCATGCACGAGACCACCTTTCAGACCGCAGTCGCCGGGGCTGGTCTCAACCCCTACTACTTCGCCATGGCCAACATCCGCGAGCACTGCTCCTGGATCACCAAGGACGTGGAGAAGGCCACGGAGAAGGCCAAGCGGCTGGTCAGTTCCACCGTGTGGCGAGTGGCGCTACAGGAGCCGCTGCAGCCGCGCGTGGAGCCGGTCACCAAAGCCGCGCTCGTCGTCGGCGGGGGCATCGCCGGCATCCAGGCGGCCCTCACCATAGCCGATGCCGGTTACCCGGTCTACCTGGTCGAGCGGGAGCCCTCTATCGGCGGGCACATGGCCCAACTGGACAAGACCTTCCCCACTCTCGACTGTAGCACCTGAATTCTGGGGCCCAAGATGATGGATGCCGGTCGGCATCCCAACATTACGCTCCTGACCTGGAGCGAGGTCGAGGAAGTTTCGGGCTACGTGGGCAACTTTAAGATCAAAGTGCGCAAGAAGGCCCGCTACGTGGAAGAGGATAAGTGCACCGGCTGCGGCCTGTGCTGGACCGAGTGCCTGACGCGGCGCATCCCACGCTTGAAGCTGATCAAGATGGGCGAGATGAGCGTCGGGGAAAGGAGGCCTGGAGAGCGATGAGTGAGATTCAGGTAAGCGAGATTCTCGAACGCTATCCGGCAGACAGAACTTCCAGTCTGGCCGTCCTGGAGGACATCCAGGCGGAGTACAAGTACCTGCCCCGCGCCGCCCTGGAGGCGACGGCCGAGAGACTGAGGATGCCCCTGAGCGAAGTCTACCAGATTGCCACGTTTTTCAAGGCCTTCAGCCTCACGCCCAAGGGGGACTACATCGTCAAGGTCTGTCTGGGCACCTCCTGTCACGTGGGGGGTGGGCCACGGATTCTGGACGCGGTGGAAAGGAAAGTAGGTGTCAAAGCTGGCAACACAACTCCCGACAACAAATTCTCGCTGGAAGCGGTCCGCTGTGTGGGAGCCTGCGCACAAGGCCCTGTCATGCTGGTCAACGACCAGGTCTATCCCAAAATGTCATCTGTTATGGCTGGGGAGTTGATTGACCGACTGGCCGCTGGTGAAGCGAGCCTGGGGGCTGAGGAAGCTGGTGGAGGGAGGTAGTACGATGCCAAAGTTAAAGAGTCTCGAGGAACTTCGGACGCTGCGGGAGAGCCTTCAGAAAGATATCAAGGCGCGTACCGAGACAAGCACGACCATCACCGTGGGCATGGGTACCTGTGGTATCTCAGCCGGTGCGCGAGAGGTGATGCACGCTATTCTGGCCGAGTTAGAAGCGCGCAACATTGACGCCCACGTGACCACTGTCGGCTGTATCGGCATCTGTTCCAGGGAGCCCCTGGTAAATATCCAGCAGGGTGATGAGCCCCGCGTGACATACGGTAACGTCACCCCGAGCATGGTGCCCCGCATCATCGAGGAGCATCTGATCGGGGGCAACGTGGTGGACGAATGGATCGTGGGACGCGTCCCCTGATGAGGAGGTAGACGAATGACACAACAATATCGAGCCGACGTACTGGTTTGTGGCTGCCCGGCCTGCACAAAGGCCGGTGCCGCAGAATTAAGGCCGGCTCTTGAGGAAGAGGTAAACCGGCGCGGACTGGCAGATGAGATACGGGTGATCGAGACGGGCAGTCGTGGCTTCTGCTTCATGGGGCCCATCGTCATCGTCCAGCCCGAGGGCATCCTCTACTGCCAGGTGCAGTCCGCTGACGTGCCGGAACTGGTAGAAGAGACGCTGGTCAAAGGGCGTGTCGTTGAACGACTGACCTATAAGGAGCCAGATACCCACCGAGCCGTGCCTTACTACAAGGACATCCCTTTTTATGGCAAGCAGATACGCATTGTGCTGCGCAACTGCGGGTTGATCAACCCCCAGTCCATCGAGGAGTACATCGCCGTCGGAGGCTACCAGGCGCTGGGCAAAGCGCTCACCTCGATGACCCCCGAGGAGGTCATCGAGGAGGTAAAAAAATCAGGGCTGCGGGGTCGTGGCGGGGCTGGCTTCCCCACTGGTCTCAAGTGGGAGTTTGCCCGCAAAGCCGCGGGCGACGTCAAGTACGTCGTCGCCAACGGCAACGAAGGCGACCCTGGCTCTTTCACTGACCGCAGTTTGATGGAAGCCGATCCGCACAGTGTGCTGGAGGGGATGATTATCTGTGCCTATGCCATCGGTGCCCACGAGGGGTATCTCTACGTGTGCAACGAATTCCCCCTGGCGCTGAAGAATCTAGGCCTGGCCGTCGAGCAGGCGCGGGAGTACGGCCTGCTGGGTCAGGATATTCTGGGAAGCGGGTTCGATTTCGACGTCAAGATCTCGCGAGGGGGCGGGGCCTTCGTCTGCGGTGAGGAGACAGCGGCGTTGAATTCCATCGAAGGCCGTATCGGCGAGCCGCGGCCCCGACCGCCCTACCCTGCGCAGAGCGGACTGTGGGGCAAGCCGACCAACGTCAACAACGTCAAGACCCTGGCCATCGTCCCGCAGATCATCGTCAACGGAGCCGAATGGTACGCTGGCATCGGCACCGAGAAGAGCAAAGGAACCAACCTCTTCGCGCTGGCCGGTGCGATCAACAACACCGGGCTGGTGGAAGTGCCCATGGGCATCAGCCTGCGGGAAGTGGTCTACGAACTGGGCGGTGGCATTCCCGGTGGCAATCAGTTCAAGGCGGTAATGATCGGCGGCCCATCCGGAGGCTGTGTCCCCACCCAACACCTGGACGTGCTGGTGGACTACGACGAGTTGAGCGCGGTAGGCTCGATGATGGGCTCCGGCGAGATGGTCGTCATGGACGAGGACACCTGCATGGTAGACATCGCCAGGTACTTCCTCAACTTCCTCAGCGATGAATCCTGTGGCCGATGCATCACGTGTCGCGAGGGAATCAGGCGCATGATCCAGATCCTGACGGGCATCAGTGAGGGCAGGGGGAAGGAAAGCGACCTCGCCCTGCTGGAAAGCATGGGGCGGATCATCAGGGGGACCTCCCTGTGCGGCCTGGGGCAGACGGCGCCCAACCCGGTGTTGACCACGATCCGCTACTTTGGTGACGAGTACGAGGCCCACATCTGGGAGCATCGCTGTCCGGCTGGCGTCTGCAAGGGATTGGT
>VGOG01000266.1 GCA_016875995.1 Chloroflexota bacterium | reverse complement strand
TTTGTACGAAGATTTGCGGCTCCGCAGGGCTGGGCGAGCGGTAGCCCTCCTGGAAGGCGAGCTCTGTTTGGGCTGCAGAGTGACCCTGCCCACCAGCAAAGCACAACAGGCCCGCCAAAGAGAAGACTTGACCCTCTGCAGTAGCTGCGAGCGCATCCTGTACGTGGAGCGGTAGCACACTGCAAGCCCTTGACGATGCGAGAAGCTGTGGTACACCATAGCTAACCCGAAAGAAGGGCCGGGGGAACCGAACCGGAAGGGAGGCCTCTGATATCTGTCAGGTGTAAACACGTCACGGTAAACCCAAGCAGGAGCCGGTCAACCCCTCGCGTAAGTCTAAAGGGAAGAGCCGGCTTTTGTTGGGAGAGACCTGAACAGCGTTCCGCTCCAAGTTAGAGATCGTGTCAGTGAAAGTGAAAGATTCCTGACCGGTTTTGCATTAACGTTCACAGGACGGTCGTACGCCGGTCTCCGGCTTCTCCCTGTGTCAACACTGTATCATGTCGCATGAGGATGGGCGGGCTCGCTGCCAGGAGGGATGCTTACGAAGCGCCCCGGTTTTGCCTCCTTTCGATTGCGTCGGGTCTCCTGTTGCTTGGCTTCTCTCAGGTGGCTCCCAGGCTAGCCCGGGATCCACGGCATGCCGATTTGTCTCTAACCTGGACCGAGGAGAGGCTGAGGTCATCCGAGCCGGGACCGCCAACGATTGACCTTAACCACCCGGGGAGTGAAGTGACGGTGGAGAACCGTGGTGTTCCCACTGGAGCGGGACGGCAAACAGCTCGTCGTGTCCGTGTCGGTGGGCCGCTTTGCGGCAGAACGATTTTTGGTTCCACAGCCTTCTCTTTCTCACCGGCTCATCTAAGCTCAAACTTAGCCAGTTTGCAATCCAGAAAGAAGCCAGACAAGACAAGAAAGGAAGGAAAGAGAATGAGATCAGTGGTGCGGGAAAGCCCAGCTCAAAGGGATGCCTCGGTGATTAAGGACGACTTGTTGACACCCCGGGAAATGGAGGTGCTGCACCTGCTAGCCCTTGGGCTGACGGATCGCGAGATCGCTGAAACCCTCGTAATCAGCGAAAGGACGGTTCACAAGCACGTCGAGAATATCCGAGCCAAGCTTGGGGCCAGGACCAGGACCGGCGTGGTGGCCGAAGCCAGGAGGAGGGGTTTGTTGAAAAATACGCAAAATTACTGATGACAAGACAAAAAGTTTGGAGTATACTCAGGATGAGTAAGTATGCTACCAGCGTCTTGGTTGGAATGTCAACAGACATCAGGGTTCGATTCCCTGCGCTGGAAGTTCCAATGGTTTCCCAAAGAGCCGCAACCCTGCGAGCATCCTTGCGGATAGCCAGGGCAATGGCACGGCAGGGAGGGGAGCCTATATCACGGTCAATGACCGGCGTATCTGTTACGACACAGCGGCGCGCAGCTCGCAGCGCGAGATTGTGTGAGCAAATTGTGGCAAAGAAGGCACGGCACACATTGCGTGTAGCCGACCGCGCTACCGCACGCACAAATCAGCAATTCATACATGCCTCAGGTGGATCTGATGACGAAGGGACAACTTCGCACTCCCGCGCGGCGGCTGGCGCTAATCGTTAGGAAAGGAGCAAGCAATGAACAGGATATCCCGAATAACTGCCCTATTCACGATGACAGTTCTATTATTGGTGTTAGCATTGACACTTGGCGCCCAGGCACAACCGCCTGAGCCTGTCCAACGCGATCCGTTCAACAGTGACGTTGTCAGTATCTCGATAAGCCCGGCAGAACAGGAAGCTGCGCTGGCCTTCTGGACTCGCGAGGCTATCGCTGCGGCACAGCCCATGGAGATGCTGGTGCAACTCGGCCCTGCTAAGGTTAACGAAGCCGCCCTGCTTGAAGAAGAAGCCACCGGCCCTCTCGGTTTTGTCGCGGCCGGTGTGGCTGCACCTGGTGCGGATAAGGAAGCGCAGGCAGCCTATCCGCTCGATTGGGCAGCCCTCGAAGAAAATCTCAAAGAAACTGCCGTGGCCGATTTGGATCCGCTTGGGCTGACCGGCACCAGTCAGGTCTATACTAGCTATACCGTCAATCAGTGGCAACCAGCGCAGACGATTTACCCGCACAAAGGGGTCGGAAGGCTCAGCTTCTCAACTCCCAGTGGTACATCATACTGTTCTGCTACCAGCATAAGCGGTAACGTCATGTTGACCGCTGCCCACTGCCTGTATGATACCACCAGCAACCGCTGGTACTCCAGATGGGCCTTCACACCCGCCTATCGGGATGGCAACGCGCCCTATGGGACATTCCTAGCCACAACATGCTGGGTGCTTACTGCATATGTCAACCTGAGCGGCAGCGTTCACTGTGACACCTGGGCACGGCATGACGTGGGTGTCTGCAAGATGGGCAAGAACTCGGCTGGCCAAACGCTGAACCAGGCCGTCGGCTATATGGGCCGCATGTGGAACTATTCCTACATCCGGCACTTCCACAACCTTGGTTATCCGTGGAGGAACTACAATAATGTGCTCATAACAGACGCCGGCAAATACCTGCGCACTTGTGTAGCCGAAAGCTTCCAGCGGACGACTGAAACGCGTGGCATGGGTTGCAACTGGGGTCCGGGAATAAGCGGTGGTCCCTGGGTGATTGCCTATGCACCACCTTTGGTAAGCGGTTACGCCGATGGTGTCAACTCCTGTCTTTTCGTTGGCACACAAAACATATACGCACCGCGCTTTAACAGCAACAATATCGTCCCGCTGTGTACCACAGCCGGTTGCTAGGAACTGGTTAGCCACCAATCGGCAGCATCTAGATGAGATGGGGCCTGGCAAACCTGCCAGGCCCCATCCCCTTTTTCTATGGGTGGATCGGGAACTTTGCACAGGGTGACAGCGTCTCTATAGTCAGAAGGTAACACCAAACAATACAAGGAGGTGCAGCGATGTTAGTAAAGCGGTTTCTGAACATGTTATGCATTACGATTGTGAGTTTGCTGGGAGCGACTGCCTGTACGCCGGACATGCAAAGCGAAGCTGGCGCTGTGGTGCCTCCGTCAGCAACAGCGACTGCCTCAAACCAGGTGCAGAGCCACGGCGAAGGTGTAGTGGTTGACGTGACACCCATGTCTGATACGGAACTGGCTGTTCAGTCTCCGGGCCAATCGGAGCCTGGCGCAGGTGCGGCGAGCGGAGAGTCGCAAGCGGAACCCGAAGCGCAGGGTGGACAGCCTCAGCCGGGAACGATGGTTGTCTATGCCGACAGCACCTTTAAGTTTAGCGTGGGTTATCCGGCCGACTTCGTGTTTCACACCCAGCCCGCTGAGAAACTGGCGCAGTTCGACCCAATGCCGGCCGCCTCGTTTATCTTCATGAATCCTGTGACAGCCTCCAGCGACGTGGCCGACCTTGAACCGGCGGACCTTGAGATCCGCGTCTATGTCGCGGGACAGATAGCCTCGCTGGATAGCTGGTTGACTTCGAACGGCCTGCTGCCGGCGGACGGCACCGTTCCGCTCAAACCGTTCCAGACGGCCAACGTTTCTGGCGTCCAGGTGTGTGCCTCCACCATGATTGCTCCTGGCTGCTCCTACTTCATTCTTGGCAATGGCTTGGTATACCAGTTGACACCGGCCACGCTGGAAGGCGAGACCATGGTCCGTTCATTTATGTTGATTCAATAAGGTTCTGGGTACGCATTGGCGCTCATCCCAATAGGACTGCCCGGTTATGGAATCTGCACGGCGAGCCGGGCATACAACCGGTTATGCTGCGTGGTCATAATGATGCAGTCCGCGGGGTGACCGAATATGTGATGAATGTGGCGGCGGTACCCAACACCACATGAACCCGACGCCACCGCTGCGGGTCTGTAGGGAAGCAAATGCTCTGGTTATTCAGGTAGAATCGGCAGCGAAGATATTGGTTTTGGGGTGATGTCCCCCTGGATACTGACCCGAACCTATCACCGGCTCCCCCAGTGTCCCGGCCAATAACTTCTCTGCCCGCTTCCAACGCTACGTCTGGCTCGAGGCCGATACCTACCGCTTACCATTTCAGTAGACGACGGCGTGTGCCTGTGGGTGGATGCTCGGCTGCTCATTGACCAATGGCAGCATCCTCAGGTTGCCACCTTCCAGGCCGACGTCACTTTGAGCCAGGGCTACCATCGGGTGCGGCTGGAGTACTTCAAGGCAGGCGTTGGGGCAGCAGTGCAATTGAGCTGGGCTGCTTTGAGGTAACCAGCCCGAATCTCTATGGCAGTTGTCACTATCTGCGGTACACGGGAGCCCAAGAATTATTAGCCCAACTTGCTGATGAGCAAAAAGAGGGGCTGGCCAACGCATGGCCAGCCCCTCTTGATTTCTAAGGGATTACGGGAGACGAAACAAACGCTCTCTCAGCTCCTGAGGCGAGGTGCCCCCGGCCACGATCTCCACCTGGCTCTTTCGCACGCCCAGCCGCTGGGCCAGAAAAGCGACGAGGGCTTCGTTGGCCTTCCCCTCAACGGGTGGAGCAGTGAGGCGAACTTTGAGGGCATCGCCCTGAACCCCCACGATCTCGTTTCTGCTGGCCCGAGGGACGACCCGCACGGCGAAGGTCACGCCGCCCTCGACCTCGGTGATCTTGAGCTGACCCATCTTCCCCTACGTTTTAGAAGCCGCGTATGATCGCTACCAGGACCCACTGGATGATTTGCAGGAGGATCAGGGCGATGACG
>VGOG01000265.1 GCA_016875995.1 Chloroflexota bacterium | reverse complement strand
GCGGATCACCTCGGACATGTTTCGCCGCTCCGCACAGGCCACGGCTTGCAGCGCCAACTTCTCCGCCGGGTTAACTCGTATTCTAACTACCTCGTCTTTAATCATTGTCTAAACCTCCTCTACTGATAAGCTGTTTCCCGCCCTGCCCCGAGGCGATCGGGGCGTCACTTTTATTACCACGTGGTAATAATGATGCCACAGGAAGCGACTTCACGCAAGGGCACTCAGCCCCGCTCTCCTCCAGGACGCACCCAGCGCCGCCGCCTCGATTCGTGGACATTGTATCGCGTGTCCCGAAGTCACCTGTTCTGAAGGCTTCCTGGACGGCTCTCTCGTTTACGAACTCGTTACGAACTCGTTACGGCTCGTTACGACTTTCGTAACGAGCCGCCGAAACTCCCTGGTGCTGTTCACGTCCACTTTTTGCAGTTTCGCTTCGCCTTCGCGGTGTCTTTCCAAAAACTCCAGGATCACCGCCTGGAGGACGTGGGCCAGGGGGACGCCGGCCCCCTCTGCTATGGCCTTCAGCTCCTCATACTCCGCCCGGCTAACCCTGGTGGCCACCGCCGGCGTCTCCACGTCCGATCTGTAGCGCTTCTTGCCCTTGGCCTCCTCGGTCTTGCGAAACAGCCGATCTGCCTCAACTCGCTCCTCGACGCTAGGTCTCTTGCCCATAGATGATCACCTCCTCTGCCAGCTCCCGAAACGCCCTGGCGTTCGGATTGTCGGGGGCGTAAACCTCGAGCGGTTGGCCAGCCGTCGCCGCCTCCGCGAAGCGCACCGTCCGCCCGATCCTGGTCTTGAACATCGGCAGCCGCTTCCCCTCCAGGGCCTCGATGACCTCGCGGTGGTGTATCAGGCGGTCGTCGTAGAAGTTGGCCAGGATCCCCAATACCTTCAGGTCTGGATTCAGCCGCAATCTCCAAACCTTGTCCAGGGTCTCGTAGAGAAGCGCGATCCCCCTCAGCGCCAGGTACTCGCATTGCGTGGGGATGATCACCCCGTCGGCCGCGGTCAGGGCGTTCAGGGTCAAAAGCCCCAAAGAGGGAGGACAGTCAATCAACACGTAGTCGAAGGTCCCGGCCTCGGCCAGCACGTCGGCCAGGACGTACTCGCGCCGGATCCTCTGCACCAGGCCCAACTCAGTATTGGCGAGGGCAATATCTGAGGGAGCAAGCCACAGGTTGTCGCCGATCTTGCGGGCAATGTCGCCCAGCCCTATCTCTCCAGGCTCGGCGCCACCCAGCACCTCGGCCAGGCTCGCTCCCTCCGCCTCTATCTGGTACACGATGGTCAGACTGGCCTGGGGGTCCAGGTCAACCAACAGCGTCAGGTAGCCCAAATCGGCCAGGGCCGCCCCCAAGTTGGTCGCTGTTGTGCTCTTGCCGGTGCCACCTTTTTGATTGGCGATTGCTATGATCATAAAACCGTCACCCCCTCAAACTCTTGTTGGTGCACTTGGCACGGGTGAAACTCCACGTCCATTTCGTCAACACGCAGCCGCACGATCCGCAGGCAGCCGCACTTGAAATTGTCGGCTCTCACCCCCGTTGTGCCCGCCAGGTGCTTTTCGGTCAGCGGGTCGCCCAGCTTCGCCCGTAGTTCTCGATAGGTGATTTCAGCCATGTTTCCCCCTTCGTTTAGCGTCCGATTATTGGCCTAAGATACCCCCAGCTTGTTGGCCATCGCCTGCCAGTGCCGATGTTCCTCTCCCGTCAGTTGCTCCAGGTAGATTTGCGTCGTGTCGAGGTGGGCGTGGTCGAGAAACATTTGGGTCTGCCTCACGTCCCCACTGGCCTCCTGGTAGAGCTCTGCCCCCAGGTGTCGAAGGCTGTGGACGGTCACTGCGTCCGGGTCCAGGCCGGACTTGACGGCGTAACGCTTGAGCGCCTGGGCCACCGCCTCCCCCGTCAGGGGCGTTTCGCCGTCGGGGGTGGGAGCTCCGTAGTATTCTCGCAGGTGGTCGCCCGCGTCAACCGTCGCGGTGAACACCGGGGCCGCGTCGGTCAGCTTCCGCCCGGCCAGGTCGAGGTAGCGAGTGATCGCCTCCCAAACGGGGGGAGGGAGCTCCTTCCACTTCACCCGCCCGCCCTTCAGCCGCACCCGATAGACCACCTTCTGGCCGTCCAGTCGGAGATCCCGGCCGTGTAAGCTCACCACCTCGCTCCGCCGCCTGCCACAGAACACGTAGAACAGGAACAGCGCCTTGTCTCGCGCTCCCACCTCGCATCCGTCGTCTATGGCCGAAAGCAGCCGCTGAAACGCTCTCCGGCTCAGCTTCTTTGCCCGCTCGTAAGGGTTGACCTCCAGGTCGTCTCTCCCCACGCCGTCCACGGGGTTGTGCCCTCTGAGGGGCTGGTCTTCCCCCTGGGGCTTCTGAAGGCAGGCGAAATAAGACGATAACGCGCTCAGCCGTTGAGCCACCGTCGCGTCGGTGCACCGCCGCTTGAGCCCCTCTTTCCACCTGGCCACGTCCAGGGGCGTTACCTCCCTGGGGTGTTTTCCGACAAACGAGAAAAAGTCCTCGATGGCCGCCTGGTAGCTCCGCCTGGTGTTGGGGGGCTTTCCCTCCAGCCAGGTGGCCAGGGCCGCCAGGCAGGGGTCGGCCTCCGTGATGGCCAGGGCGTCGCTCGATTTGATCACCGTGATCGCGTCCATAGTCCCTTACCTCTCATTCTTGACTAGCTATGTGGTCGTCAACCAGGCGCTTGAAGGCTTGCCACCCGGGGTCTTTTTTTAGTT
This sequence comes from Chloroflexota bacterium, assembly GCA_016875995.1. Lineage (GTDB taxonomy): Bacteria > Chloroflexota > Anaerolineae > VGOG01 > VGOG01 > VGOG01. Next base: position 2,012 of record VGOG01000265.1, on the reverse strand, counting down.
GTTCTGCGCGTGCTTCCATCTCCAGTTCTCGTATGAGCGCGTCGGCTGTCACCGCGCGAGCCTTAGTCCATTCTGTCTGCAAGGTGCTCAAGGCATCCCAGAAATCGGGGTAGTCAAGTTCCTTCAACCCAACGGCTTTTGCGAGTTCCCTGAGTTCGTATACCAGCCTGGCAAACTCCCAACACTCGGTGCAGTAGCATTGCTCTGCCCAGAGCTCATCGTGGAATACCAAGCCCATTTTTGCCTCTCTTCCGCAGTAGGCACACCCGACCATTGTCTTCACCTCCTCTCTTTTGATAATTTACATTATCACAAGTAAGACTTAGTCAAACTCACAATTATCGCCGTTTCGGTCATAGCAGCCTATCCCTCCGCAATCGCCACCACAGCACCGCCTCGTCGCCGGCGGGCGTCCAGTAGAAAGCCACCCATCGCGCCGAACCGTCGTAGCCCAGGGCCTCCTCTAGCATGGGGGGGACCGGGATCCGTAAAGCCTCAAGATTGCTCATCGCTCTGCCCTCCCTCCGTGCTCAACAGCTCCTCCAGCGCATCCGCCGGGATCCGCCACAGCCGGCCGATCTTGACAGCTGGCAAACGTCCACTCGTCAACCAGCGATAAACCGTCGTCTGGGCGATCCCCAGCATCTCCTGAACCTCTTTGGGGCTGTAAGCCTTGCGTTCCACTTGTGTCTTGTCCATCGTTCCCTCCTACTTTTTTGATAGGGGAGGGGAAGGCCGGGGCCTCCCCTCCTGTAATTGTTCCCAAACTTCTCGCTTCAGGTCGGCCAGCGGGTCAATGCCCGTCGCCGCTTTCGCCAATGCGTCCAGGCCACCGCCGGCCTTGTTCTGGTCGGTCCACCCCTCCAGCCCCGCCGCTCGCAGCCCGAACAGGGCCGCGTGAAACTCCCCGCGATCGCATCCCTGGCGCTCCCAGCGGGCCAGCGCCTCGCCCCAGCTCTCCAGGGATGCGATCGCGCTCTCGGTGGCCACTCGCCATTCTCTGATAATCGTCTCGTTGGTCACGTCTATCTCCTCTCTGTATATAGTGGGGAGGGGGATGGTCACCCCTCCCCCAAAAGGCTCAAGAGTTTTGAGCCAACACCCTCGATTTGAACGTGATCACCGTCCAGGCGTCCAGGTGGGCCAGGACGGTGAAGGCCAGCCGACGGGCATCCCAGACGTTGAAAGGAACGTTGACCATCGCTTCGGGTTCACCCGCTGGCTTCACCGCCCCTTCGCCTATCACTTCGCCTGGGCCGTTCTCTAACGCGAACCAGGTCTTGTCGTCTTTGGTCTTAACTTTCAGCACCCTGGAGATGGCCTGGCCGCCGTTGGCCGTGCCTTTGAACTCGCAAAAGTCCACCGGCTTGCCCCAGGCCAGGTCACTGAACAGCACCCTGGCGTCGGCCACGTCCAGGTAATGCCAGGCCACTGCCTTTGCACCCTGGCCCTTCTGGTAGTCACCTGCAAACAAGCGCACCTTGCCGATGTCCAGGGCGTCCTCGATGTGTAACCATCTAGAACGGGTAATGTGAGAGTAAATTCGGTAGCGCTCTAATTGCTCGCTCATAGCACCTCCTCCATGCCGCGCCTAGGGGCCGGGCCGACGGGGAGCGATCTAGCTCGCTCCCCGTTCCCCCCTGGCCTCGTGCCGTCGGCCTGCTGTGCTCGGATCACCAGCCACCGCGCTATCATGTGCTTGCAAGGCTGGCCACCGTTGTACTCAGAATCTTTGCAGGTGCACCCCTGGGCGGTCACCGTGTACCAGCGCCCGTTTCCCTTGACGGTGAAAACCTGGTGGCCGTTCTGGTGGTTGATCGGTCTCAGCTCCAGAACCGCACCCGCCTCGACCAGCTCCACCGCCCGCTCCACCCTGCCGTTTGCCTTCGGGAAGGTCGCCTTGACAATCGGCGTGAGCTCTGCTAAAATACTGTCGAGGGTCTTGGTTTGCTCCTGGGCCTTCACCTGGGCCACCGTTCCAGCGGTGGCCTTTCCGTTTCTCGTCTCCATTT
>VGOG01000264.1 GCA_016875995.1 Chloroflexota bacterium | reverse complement strand
GAATGGCACGTGCCGCCCGACGTAGAACAGGCCCGCCACGAACCCCAACGCTATCCCAACGGATAGGAGGATCAGCGCCAACCCGCAGCCCTTCTTGCCCTCTTGCGTCATCATGCCTCCTCCTTCCTGGGCCGTCCCCGCTTCAGCGTGGCCTCCTCAGCCACCGCTTCCGCCTTCACCACCTCCACCAGGTGGGGGAAGGTCTCCAGCATATAGTCGGCAAATGCTTGCTTCACGTCGTGCACGCCCTTCTCCACCCGCTCGGTGGGGAAGCCGCCTAGCTCCCTGGCTGCCCAGCCCTGATATACTTGCTTGAACTTGAGCTTCATAATGCACCCCCTTGTTGGTTGTGGGGGCGGGGAAGGAGGAGAAAGATGCCCCCGCCCCCGTCGTCGTTTAGTCTATTCGGTACAGGATTTGCACCGTCGCCGCCCCCGCGCTGGAGTTTCCATTCTGCCCCGTGTACTTGCACAGCACGGTCACGTTGCTGGAACCCACGTCGCCCACTTTGGCGTAGGGCATGGTGGCGTCAGCGCCCATGCGCTGTACGCCTACCGCGCTCACCACGCCATTGGCGATGTACTCGTTGGGGGAGCCAGCCGTATAGCCGCAGTTCAAGAGATCCGTTCCGGTGTCGTTGAAGGCTGTGGTCACCACCAGCATGATGTCCACGATGTCGGCGTTGGCCGGGATGACGAACATGGTCTTGTTGGACGTGTCTGTGTAGGCCACCGTGTTCACCGCGGCGAAGACCGCCCCGTAGTTCGTCGCCGCCGTCGGCGCGATGACCACCGTGCCACTGTTGTTTGGCAAGGTAATCGTCCTATCCGCCGTCGGGTCGGTCACCGTCAGCGTAGTCTCGTGAGCGTCGGCCGTCGAGCCCTCCAGGACAATCGTATTCGCCGAGTACACCTGCCCGCTGTCGCCGTAGACGGCCGCCTTCAACGTGGATCGGTCGTCCGAGTACCACAGGATGTCCGCCCCAAGTGCGATGTAGCTATCGCACTTGGCGTAGATGCACGCCCGCTCCCGCACAGCCTGGACCTCTGGCCTCTCGCAGCCAGCCACGAATACGGCGACGGCTACCAGGGCCAAAACGACAGCCAGACCGATTAAAGTCTGTCTCTTGTTCATGTTTACCTCCTGATTGATTGGACTAGAGGGGCGAGGAGGATTCCTCGCCCCAATAAGCCTGGCTAGATGGTGATGTTATATGACAGGGCTGCCATCTCGCTGTCGAACGTCTGGAGATCGAACCGTACCGTGGCCAGGATGTAGTGGGCGTCCGAATATTGAATGTCGCCTACCACCACCTTCACGTGACGCCGCCAGCCGATCTTCACGCCATCCCGCCGCACCACCAGGAACGATCCCACGGTGTTGTTCCCGGCGGTAGCGTTAATATAGCCGCTGGAATCCGTCTGCGGATAGTCCTCGGTCATCACGATGGGCATACCATCTACTGTCCACAACACACCTGTCTTGTTCACGGCGTCGTCCCCGGCCTTGTCCTGGGTTATATATTCGTCCAGCAAGCTTATTTTGTACCAGGTCGAAAGGTCGGGGATTACCACGCACTTCGAGGGATCGGCCCCATACTTGCCCAGCGTCCCCATCAGTTGGCGGGTAGCATGGAAGTCCTCGAAGGCGAGCACCCCACCGTCTCGTTTGTTGGCCGTGTTGGTCACCAGGCACAGGTGACGCAGCCCATCGATCACCAGAAAACGGCTCACCGTGCCGATGGCACTGCCGTAATAGCTGATGTTGCCCGTCTCCGCTACCCCACCGGTCTCATCCCCGTTGATCAGGATTTCGTCGATGCCATGCGTCACGTCGTCCACCAGTTGCGTTCTCAGTTCGGTGGCGATAGGCACGATGGCGTCCTCCACCAGCTCCTCGGAGAAGAAGCCCAATGCCCCGGCTTTGCCTGCCGTGAAGGTGAGCTTGCCCGTCACCACCTGGCTGTCGGTGAACGGGTTGTTGCTCCCGAACACAAGCTGCGCCTCGTCCGCCGTCTCGGGCACCTTATAGATGGTGAACCCGGTGGACTGGATGGGATAGTAGGCCGGGTTGCTCGGCATCTCCCACGCCGTGAACAGGGGCAGGATGCGGGCCCCCAGCCTGATCTTCCGCCACATCTCGGCACTCCACAGGGTTGGCACCCATTCCGCGCCGTAAGAGGTGAGGTCGGAATGCATCACCTCATCCGACTTCACCGCCAGGTCCGCCAGGGCCTTGGCCGCCAGTTGCCCCTTGGCCTGGGCATTGTAAGCCTTCATGGCTATCGCCCTGAGCAGCCGATTGGATGGATCGTAAGGCACGTATTTCTTGACCGTCACCGTATTGGTGGCGTCATCCTCGTCGGTGTGCACCTTGCCGCAGATCATGGCCGTCAGAGCCAGGTCGATGGGCTCGGTCCGCTCGTCGTCCAGCAACACGTCCTTGACCATGCCCGGGATCGCCGGCTCGGTCACGGGGAACTCGATCTTGCGCCCGCTGACTAGGACCCGCGCCATCTCCCATGCCTTGGTCTCGATCTCCTTCTGCTTGGCGGCCTCCGCCTCAGCGGCCTCTTTCTCCGCCTGAGCCTTAACGGCTAGTGCAGCGGCAACGCCTGCTTCGATCTTTGCTTGCAATTCCTTCTCGTCCATGTCAAAAACCTCCTGTGATTTGATTGATTGCGCACCCGGAGGTGCAGGTTGATAATTGGTCTCTTCTCCACTCGGGCCCGAGGCGCCCGCGTCCGCGGCTCCGCGCCCGGCTTCGCCCTCGTCGGGATCGAAGAACTTGAGCCCCAACACGGCGTAATGCCGCTTGCTCGATTCCATCGTGATTGCGTAAGGATTGGCCGGCATCGGCGTCAGGCTCAGTTCCACCCACGGCCAGCGCAGCAGTTCGCCGTCCTTCCCCTTCTGCACCAGGTGGGGCATCGCCCCGCTGGAGAAGAACAGCTTGCCTTGCCGCACCATGTCGGCGATCATATCGTAGTAGCGATGGGCCTTGTCCAGTTGCACCTTCGCCCACTGCCCCGCGTCCAGCGTCTTGGTCTCGAACTGCACCCCCACGGGCTCGATCTCCGCGTCGGGATCCACGCCGTGGTGGAACAGCGCGGGTCGCCTGTCGAACCACTTCAGTGCCAGGTCGGTGCGCGGCGTGAAGTATTCGCCCTGCAGGTCCTTGCCTCCCATCGGGCCGCCATAGGGGATGGCCAGCCCCTCGACGATCCCCGCCTGCTCGTCGGCAAACTTCACAGCTGCGCCTTCGCCGGTCACATCCTCGCGCGCTTTTGTTTCGTCAGTCATAACAGCCTCCTTATCTTTGGCCTGCCCGGCGTCGGCATGGACTTCCTGCCCATCTACGCCGTCCGCCCCCTGGGCGGCCTTGCTCTCCGTCGCCTGCCGCCACTGGCTGTAGCAGATGGCGACGGCCTGCTTGCGTTGATCCTCGTCGTCTGCGTCCAACTCTTCCGCCTCGATCACCAGCGGCACGCAGCGGGCGATGAATTCTTGCTCCTTTTCGTTCTCATCCGGTGTTGGTAATGGCATGTAAACCTCCAAAAAGCGAAAAGCCCCCTTCGGCGTTCAGGACGCTCAAAGGGGGCTATCGGGTAGCTCGATTATTCAGTTGGGCGCACCAAAAAACGCCCGGAGCAACGGACGCTCCGGGCGTTCAAATCAGGCTGTCAAGGCAGCTCAAGCTATTGGATTTCAGTACACTATTTGGTTAATGAATCCTAATCTTCTGATATTTGGGCGAAGGCACGAACTGCATCGCCGAGAACAGTTATTATCTCCTGCACTTGCTTGGTAAACGCCTGCCATTCCGCCGAAGTCGCTACAAGGTTATAAATATCATCGGTTAGGTTATCTGGTCCCTTATATCTTGCCTCCCATTTCGCTTTCAATTCATCATATTCGTTAGTTGTTTGCGTCATCCGTCTTCTCCTCTTCCAACAACCGCAATAATTCCGCAATATTTACCAGCGAAATGTGCTCCTGGCCGTGGTGCCTGACCCTGATCAGTATTATAACCTCATTCCCCATCTTTCGCAACTCAAAGATCGGAGTGTTGCAAAGCTGACAACGGATGATCACTTCGCCAACCCCCCCACGATCTCCTCCCCCGCCTCGACAAAGAATTCCTCCACCTGCGGCTTCTCGTCCTCGGCGTGCTGGATTATGGTCTTCCAGTGCTTCATGTAGAACGGCTGCTCCGGGCCGATGACCACTGGGGCATAGGGAATGGCTGTGCCCACGATGCCCCGCACCTCGTCCGTGCCCACCCCCCTCACCTCGCTGGTGATACTCCGCCCCAGCGTGCCCGTGCGGCGGTAGGTGCTGGTCGGCGGAGGGGGAGGATAGACCGCGATCTTGGCCTGGAGATGTAGCGTGGCCTTCTTCATGGCCCGCCCGATGGCCTGGGCCACGATCTTGTTGGATGCACCAAAGCGCTTGAGGAGCTCGTCCAACCCCTCGACCTGGATAGTTACATCAGCCACGGGCTAACTCCTCATCACCACAGGCGTCACCCAGCATCTGCATCTCGGATGTGCGGGAGGATTCTCAATCCCATCAGGAAACGGCTTGCCCAGCTTTGCCTGTTGCCCACGGAGAGGCCCGCATATCGGACAGACCAGCTCATCCGCCGCCGTCTGCCATTCCCTGGCTTCTACTACCCCGCTTTCCTTCCAGGCCAGTGTGTTCGCCTCAGCATAGGCCCTGGTGATCTCCGTGGCAGCAATCATCTCCGCCCGCACCGGGCTGGCGTAAATCTCCTGCACCCTGGCCACCAGCGCCGGGAAGTCCTCCCCGGCCTCGATCCAATTGTTGATCGCCGCCTGAAGTCGTGCCG
>VGOG01000263.1 GCA_016875995.1 Chloroflexota bacterium | reverse complement strand
CCACCGCAAGCGTTTCCGTTTACACACACGCTCGGCGAAACAGTCGGAGGCTCAACTCAAGGACTTGGTTCGCCGTTGGAAGGCACTCCCGGCGACGGGTCCCCCAAAGTGAGTTTTGCGGTATTGCGAATTTTTGCTATGCGGCTGCAGTCTTCTGAAGAAGAGAAGAGGCCCCAAGAAGTTCCCCCAAAAAGCGGACGCTTCTACGTAGGGCCAGCCTTCCTCATTGCCGTAACAGTGCTCCTTATCACCCTCTTCACTGTCGGCATCGCTTATGGTGTACAAACCTCCGCCGGGAGCAGGGGAGAGGTGTCGGAGGGAGTTTTGGTAGACAGCGTGAGGGAATTCAGGATCCAGGCGCAGCAGTGGTATTACAACCCGGCCATCCTCAAGGCCAATCCAGGGGAGAAGGTCAGGTTTGTCGTCACCAGCCAGGACATCATGCACGGGTTCGCCATCAACGAACTGGGATTCAACATGCAGCTTTCTCCGGGAGAGCAGATGGCCCACGAGGTGGATATACCTGCAGATATGGCCGAGGGGTACTATACCATGTACTGCAGCATCTTCTGCGGCATCGGGCATCCCTACATGAAAGGCACCCTGCTCATCGGCAACCCGGGCGTCGAGATGAGCAAGTTCTTGCCCTATTTTGCCACCCTGGGCCTGGCCGGAGTGTTCATCGGCTTTAGCGCAATCAAGAGGAGGACAAGATGAACGGCATCAAGCACCTGACGACTGACCTCTTGGAGATCGGCCTTATTCGGCGACTGGTCAGGCTACCCTTCTTTCAGTTCCTCTTCGTTGTACCGTCGCTGCTCATCTTCATCATTGCCGCCCTCTCGATCTTCTTCGGCGTGAGGCATGCCGGATCAAACTTTGGCATGGTGTTTACCTGGGTGGTGTGGTGGGGCATGCTGGTCTCTTTCTTTGTGGTTCTGGGCCGCGGTTGGTGCGTCATGTGTCCCTTCGGGGCACTGGGCGAGTGGGTCCAGCGCCTCAGCCTGTGGTGGAAAAGGAAATGGGGACTGGGGCTGAACCTCAAATATCCCCGCCGGCTGAAAAACATGTGGTTTGCCCTGGTCTTCTTCATCGTCTTTATCTTCATGGACAATGGATATGGGATCTCCAACAGTCCTCCCCTCACCGCCGGCCTGATCGTCGTGTTAGTGCTGGGGGCCATATGGGTGGGTCTGCTCTTTGAGCGCCGGACCTTCTGCCTCTATCACTGCCCTCTCACTCTCTTCATCGGCATCTCCTCAATGTTCGCCCCCTTTGAGATTCGCCGCAAGGACGCTGCGGTGTGCCGCAAGTGCGAGAGCAAGGCCTGTTTCAGCGGCAGCGAGCGGACCTATGGTTGTCCCATGTTTGAGTATCAGGGCAGGGGCATGGACAAGAACAATGACTGCATTCTCTGCACCGAGTGTATCAAGTCCTGCCCGCACAGCAATATCGGAATGCGCTTGCGGCTGTGGGGACACGACCTCTGGGCCAGGAGGGAAGGCCGGCTGGACGAATCTATCGGTGCGGTAGTCATAGCCGCACTGGTGACCACGGTGTCTTTGTTCCTGGTCATGTTTCTTCCCCCACTCAAGTCGCTGATGGACAAGATCCTGCCCGCCGGGGCCCCGCCCAACGACTGGCCACGGGTGGTGAGCATCAGCCTGCTCTATCTGGGCGGAGTCGCGGCCTCACTGCTCCTGATGTATGGGTTTAGCTACCTATCCAAACTGTTCAGCGGGGTCAAGGACGTTACCGCCAAGAGCCTGTTCATCCATTTCGGTTATGCCGCTGTGCCCCTGGGCATTATGAAGTTCCTCTCCGATATCACGGACCACGTGCTGCGGACGTGGGGAGCGGTTTTCGGCGTGATCAATGCCTTGCTTCAGGACTTCCCGCTGAACCGCGTAATGACCGAAGAGATCACGGTGAAGCAGGTTCTGAGCGCCGGCCAGACGTACCTGCTCCAGACAGTAATGATCGCCATTGGGTTCAGCTTTAGCCTGTACGTCGCCTACAAACTGGCCGAGCGCAAGTTTTCGGATCGGGATGTTGCCTTCAGAACTTTTCTGCCCATTGGCGCGTTTCTCTTCATCCTCACGATGGCCGCGCTGTGGGCGCTGTCGGCAGCTTTATAACAGCTTAAGGAGGTTTTCACCATGGAGGAGACCAAGAGACAGTTCTTTACCGCCCTGGCGATCACGCTGGTGGGCGTTATCGCCGGTATCCTGTTGGCCAGAGCGGCTCTGCCCTCTGCCACAACAGCAGCGGCGAGTACGGAGAAACCGGGAGCGGCGAAGCAGGTGGATGTGGCTTACATTTCCCGGGCCCCCACCGATCTGCCACCTCCATTGAACCGGAACTATCCCGCCACCGTGGATATCTACCTGGAGGTGCGGGAGGTGGTAGCGGAGATTGACAATGGCACCACCTTCACCTTCTGGACCTACAATGGCCAGGTCCCAGGACCGTTCTTCCGCGTACGGGTGGGCGATACGGTGATGGTACACCTGAAGAACCCCGCCTCGAACACCATGTTCCACTCGGTGGACTTTCACGCCGTCACCGGACCGGGAGGCGGTGCCGTGTCTACTCAGACTCCACCCGGGCAGGAAACGTCATTTAAGTTCAAAGCATTGCATGCGGGAATATTCGTCTATCACTGCGCCAGCCCGCACATCGCTCAACACATCTCCAAGGGCCTCTATGGGCTGATCCTCGTGGAGCCTGAGAATGGATTGCCACCGGTGGACCGGGAGTTCTACGTGATGCAAGGCGACTTCTACACAATGTGGCCGGCGGGGACCAAGGGGCATCAGAAATTCGCCCCGGAGCGAGTAGGGTTCGAAGATCCTTCCTACGTGCTGTTCAACGGGCGGTTCCGCGGCCTGGCCGGGGAGCATGCACTCAAGGCCAAAGTGGGGGAGACGATCCGCCTCTACTTCGGGGTTGGTGGCCCTAACCTGGCCTCCTCTTTCCACATTATCGGCGAGATGTTTGACCGGCTCTACACGCAAGGTGACCTGCTTTCTCCCCCCGGTCGCAGCATCCAAACAACGCTGGTGCCCCCAGGGGCCGCTGTGGCCATGGAAGTCCACCTCGAGGTGCCGGGTGACTTCATTCTGGTGGACCATGCCCTGGTCAGGGCTATCGAGAAGGGCGCGCTGGGCACACTGACAGTGGAAGGGCCGGAGAATCCAGACATCTACAGTGGCGCCAAGACTCAAGGCCCGAGCGGCGGATCCGGCCACTAGCCATGACGGTTTCCGCGTCAGTCAAATATTGCCGGCCAATCACCGGCTAAAAGGAAGAACCAATGAGTAACGTTGATCGCCTGACCGAGATTCTGCAGCGTCTCAATGCAGGGGAAGACCCTGCCCAGGTGAAGAAAGAGGCCCAGGCGCTGCTGGCCACCCTCAACCCTGCCGAGCTGTCCTTCGCCGAGCAGAAACTCCTCGACGCCGGCCTGTCGCCGGAGATCCTGCGCCAATTGTGCGCCGTGCACCTGGAGATGCTCGGCGACGAGATGGCGGCGATGAAGGCCCAGTTGGTGCCGGGACACGTGCTCCACACCATGGTCAGCGAGCATGACGTCATCCTGGGCTACCTGGACGCCCTGGAGGGGGTCAACCGCGTCGTCCAGCAGCTTACGCAGTACGACGCCACGCGGGAGGAGTTCGCCGAACTCGTCCACATTGCCGAACACCTGGTGGAGGCTGAATCGCACCACCAGCGGGAAGAGGAAGTGCTCTTCCCCGAGTTGGAGCGGCGAGGCGTCACCGGCCCCCCTGGGATTATGCGCCTGGAGCACCAAATAATGCGGCCGCGCAAAAAGGAGCTCCTGCAGCTCGCCGAAGGGGCCCCCCAGTTGGACTTTGCCATTTTTAGAAAGAAGCTGGCTGGCATCGTCAGTATGCTCGTGCCAACCCTGCGGGATCACATCTTCAAGGAGAACAGCATCCTCTACCCCACGGCGCTCCAGGTTATCGCCGACGAGACGGTGTGGGAGCGGATGAGGCAGGCGGCCGACAAGATCGGCTACTGCTGTTTCACGCCAGCAGCAGTTAGCGTGTACACGTTGGACTTGCGCACTCTGCTGCCCTTCGAACGGCACGACAGGATATTCCAGGTCTGGCAGCACTTGCCCAAGGGCCAGACCCTACGGATTATCAACGATCACGACCCCAAGCCCCTGCACTATCAGCTCATGATGGAGTATCCCGGCCAGTATGACTGGGCATACGAGCAACAGGGGCCGCGGGACTGGATCGTGCGCATCCAACGGATTCAGGAGGCAGTTCCTGTAGGCAGCTAGGGATAGCGGCACACCAGCGCGGCTCCAGCACAAGCCTGGTGACGCCGCGCTGGTGTGCGGAGGTGACCATGAGCAAAGCATGTCCCGGTGCGATCAAGTTCCGGGAGCCGATGCCGGAGTACATGGCCTGCCCGGAATGTGGCCAGGAGACCGAAATCTGGACTGACGAACTGGTAGGCCAGTGTCACCTTTGTGGTGCTGCCCTCTACCGAGAGTTGGGGCCATCGTGCATTGATTGGTGTGTCTACGCCAAGGAGTGCATTGGCGAGGAGAAGTATCAACACCTGAAGCAGCAAAGGTCTGTCGTGACCGTTACACCTTGACGATTGCAGGATTTGCTGCAAAATTGTAGTGTACGTTAACATCTTGAACACTGAGTGGTTGCTGTGCCGCTGAGGAGTAGATTTTGACCAGGCGAAGGTGTATAATGCGGGCATGGACACAAATACTACTTCTCAGACGGCGTCGCGCACCTACTTTCGCCCGACGACGGCCAGTCAACGCCAGTTGCTGTTTCGCCTGGTCGAAGAGATCGACAATG
>VGOG01000262.1 GCA_016875995.1 Chloroflexota bacterium | reverse complement strand
TCCATGTCGTGCACGAAGGCGTTCATCTTGGCCATGGCGTAGGTGACGTGGTTGATCTCCTGGCCGAAGAGCTGGAGCGGACGCTGCACGTCGCCGGCCTTGAGGTCGTGCGCGTCCTTGCCCAGACGCTGCGCTGCCTTATCTCTCAAGCGCAACTGGGACTTGATGAGCAGGCCGCCGGAGCCGCAGGCGGGGTCGTAGATGGTTTCACCCTCTTCGGGGTCGAGGATGAAGGCCATCAGCGTCGCCACCTCCATAGGCGTGTAGAACTCGCCCGCGCTCTGGCCGGAGCCCTCGGCGAACTTGCGCAGCAAATACTCGTAGGCCCGCCCCAGGATGTCGGGGTCCACGTCGCGCAAGCCCAGCCGCTGGCGGTTGAGAATCTCCATCAGCCGCGCCAGAGTGTCGTCGTCCAGGATGCGCTGTCCAGCAGCCGTGGCATTGAAGTCCACGATGTCAATGACGCCCACCAGCTTGGGGTTCTCTCTGGCGATGGCCTTCATGGCATCGGTGAGGCGCTCTCCCAGGCGGACAGGGCTTTTGCGCACCTCAGGCCAGGTGTAGCCGTTGGGAATATAAAAGCGGATCAGGGCGCGGTCTTCCTGGGCCAGTTGGCGGGCCAGGTCTGCGTCGCCGAACTCCTGGCTGAGCTTCTGCAGCTCATCTTCGTAGACATCGGACAGCCGCTTGTAGAACAGCAGCGGCAGGATGTAATCCTTGTACTTGGGCGCGTCCAGCGGCCCACGGATGCTGCACGCTGCCTCCCAAAGCCAGTTCTCCAACGTCGTGATGTCCATGTTTGCCCCCAGGTCAACTTCAGCTTTTTGTTCCCAAGATAGTATATCAGACTTTGTCTCCTTTGGCAAAGCAGAGAAAGTTGTCTCCCTCGTCAAAGTACACATAAACCTCGGCTCTGACTAACGTGCTTTTTTCAAGAGGTGGATGGCCCTGTCTATTTTTGTGACAGTGGAAGACAGTAAAAATCAGCTCTTGATCCACTGCTACCCCAGTTCCAGATTTGGTTCCCGTTGATAGTTTCATCGTCCCTGCACCAAAAGCAATACCACATAATTCCGAAAAAGGCAAGTTCAGGCCAGTGCTCTGTTCGTTTGGAAGTAGCCAACGAAACCACCTGTGCGGTTGACGAAGGGGCAGAACAAAACCGCCGACTTTCGCGCTCAGTCGGTGGCTTCTTCTTTCTCAGGCTCCTTTCCCTTCTCGCTTGGCTCCGTTGTCGTTGCAGTTGTCGGTGGCGAGGGCCTGTCTGGGCAGCAAAGGAGCCTGCCGGTCAGGTCCTTCAGGGTGCTGGATGAAGAGCGTGCAGAAGGATGAGGTACATGGCGTGGGACCAGAGCAGGGGGCAGGCGATGGGGCCCCACCTCTCGACCCAGGGCTGAAACATGCGGGGATCGTTGAGGGTGTGAGGGATCTGCTCGGGGAGGTTCCCCTCCTCGTCGGCTTGGGTCTCCGCCCAGGCCAGTAGCTCTCGCGCCCTGGCTCGTTCCCCGACCTCGGCGTAGTACCAGCCCAGCCAGGCAGCCAGCAGCACCCATTCCCCGCCGCCGTAGTAGGTGTCATCCGCATAACGGTGCAACCCTCCAGCTTGATGGCGCAGGTTGGCCTCGATCCTGGCTACGGTGGCGCGCATGATTGGGTCGTCAGGCGGCAGCAGGCGGTAGGGGGTAGCGGCGCCGACAAGGCTGGCATCCGTGGCTTCGCTGCCCACGTATTTCACCAGATGGCCGCCCTGCACGCCGTGCTCCAGCACGAAGCGGCGAATCTCTTCGGCGGTGACGAGCCAGCCTGCGTCGCCGGTTAGCTCACCGACAGCCCGCAGGCCCGCATAGACGGCTGCCAGGGTGTAGGGGTGGATTTTGTCCAGATGCTCTTCCCAGAGGTCTAAACAGGGGATGCGCCAGAGAGCGGCCAGATAGGAGCTGGTGAGGTTGATGACCTCCTGCCAGAGGAAAGGGAGTGGGTCGGCTATCAGGCGGAGGTGTTCGGCCAGGGTCCACAGCCAGGTTCCGAAGCCGTCCAATTGGAAGTTGGGCCAATCGTCGCTGCCTTCGTGTCCGTCCAGGGTGTAGCGGGTGTGCAGGTAGTCATCTCCCAGGGGCTTGCTTCGTTGGATTCTCTCGATGGCGCGCTCGGCCTTCTCGGCGTGGCGCAAAACTGTACTGGCGGCCCAGTCGTGGAAGCGGCGGGCGCTGTCGTGCTCTCCTACCAGATCCATGGCGTAGGCGATGAAGGCCCCGTCCCGAAACCAGGAGTAACGGTAGGCGGGGAAATTGGGGGAAGCGATATAGGCCCCAGAAGGGGCTTGGTTGGTCAGAATGACCTCAATGCTGTGGTGAAAGAGATCGGTCATAAGACGTTCATCTTCTAGCACACTTATCTCAATCGGGCCAGGGCGCGAGGCCAGGCCAGGGAGCAACCAGACGCCGGTAGACCGGAATGATGTCCAGTGGAACTGATCGGGTGATCCATCGGCCACCGGTCAGGCGAGTCCCGTCCCAGAAATCTTCCCACTCCCCCGCTGGCAAGTAAAGGTATCGCTGAGTAGTGCCGGGTTCAAGCACCGGAGCCACCAGCAACGCCCGCCCGAAGCAATACTGGTCGGGGATCTTCCAGGCCAGCGGGTCCTTGGGGTGATCCAAGAATAAGGCCCGCATCAGGGGTTCGCCTGTAACGCTGCAGTGGGTTGCCTCGGCCTGGATGTAGGGCAGCAATCGCAGGTGGAGTTGGGCGAAGCGGCGATAGATCTCGATCACCCTCGGTTCGCCCGTGCGCTCGGCGATATTCCAGGGGGTGCGGTCGCGGCAGGGCTGGCGGTGATCGTTGTACTCTGAGTGATACTGCATAATGGGGCAGAAAACGGCCATGGCTGCTGCCCGGAGATAGAGCTCGGCTGAGGGCACCTCCCCGCTGAAGCCGGCCAGGTCCCAGCCCCAGAAGGGGAGGCCCGAGAGGCCCGCGCTCAGCCCGGCCAGGAGGGAATGGCGAAAGGCCTCCCAGGTGGAGTTCTCATCCCCGGCCCAGTGGCAGGGATGGGCCTGGGCTCCAGTGAACCCGGCCCGACTGAAAGTGATGCCATCGCCCTGGCGCTTCTCCTGGACAAAGCGGTGATAAGCGTCTACGTACAGGTTCGGGTAGAGGTTCCACAGCTCATCCCCCCGCCGGCCATCGGCGAAGCGGAGGTCTCGTCCCCAAAGGTGCTCTCCGCCGTCGGTCTTGAATCCATCTATGCCCAACTCATCCAGCAGGTAAGCGCGTTTGCTCAGCCACCAGCGCACGGCAGCGGGGTTGGTCACGTCCAATACCAGGCCGTCACGGAACCAGGGAGGGCGCACCCGGTAAGGCCGGCCGTCGGCCTCGTGCACGCAGTACCCTTTCTCGACCATGTAGGCCTCGTCCGCGTCGTGCTGGGCATGGGGTTCGTCCAGCTTCTTCATCACCGGGATCTGCCACAGCAACACTCGGATCCCCAGGCGGTGCAATTCGTTTATCATGCCCTTGGGGTCGGGCCAGCGGCCATCGGGCGGGAAGCTGAAGTCCTGGTAGGAGAAAGTATCGCTTCCCGGCTTCGGCTCGTAGCGGGCGTCGTTCCAGATGTAGAAAGTGGCTTCATCGCTCCAGGCCTCGATAGCCAGCACTGTGGCGGGGATGCGATGCTCCAGGGTCTTCTGTACCTGCTCCATCACCACCGCCTGGCTGTTCCATTCATTGCCACTCATCCAGGGCCCGAAGGCCCATTCAGGCGGCAACGTGGGTTTGCCGACCAGGTCGGTGAAGCCAGCGATGATCCGTCTGGGATCATCGTCGGCGATGAGATAGTATTCCAGAGCTGCGTCCGCTCCCAGTTCGGCGTCGAAGGACCAGCGATCTGAGCGGGAGGCAGCCAGGTCATAGGTTACCTGGCGATTCGTAGCCAGATAGAGGCCATACCCTCGAGATGAGAGGAAAAAAGGCAGCGGAAGGTAGGTTCGCTTGCCCTGGTTCTTGTACTGATCGAAGACCCGCACATCCAAAGTGTTTCCCCTCTGGTCGAGGGCGTTGTAGCGCTCACCGAAGCCATAGAATCCCTCATCGGAGGGGCTGGCGAAGGTGTGACGCATTCTCAGTGGGCGGTCTAATTCCCCCATCAGCCACGTCATCGCCTCCGCCTCGAGAAGAAGGGATGTCCCGTCCTTGTAAACCTCAAGGCGGAAAGGATGGAGGCAAATCCGGCACTCCAGCCTATCTGTGGCCAGGGCGATGTGCTCATCCGTCTCCTCTGTCACCCGCAAGGGAACACAGCGATCAGCGTCTTCCGGGAGGCTCAGTAGGCCCCAATTCGATGGCGAGGAGTTGTACTCCGAGCCCTCCGTTCGGGAGTTCAACTCCCTCACATCACGCTGTTGCGGTGTACTGAGACTCGGACCTGGAGCAGCCAGTCGTACGTGCAGCACATAGGACGCGGGAAAGCATATCACCACCCCAGGCCGTAGGCCTGAATCGCTGGCTTCACATTCCAGCACCAGGTGCCGTGGTACAATGCGGTAGTGGATCACGTCTTTAGCAGGGGACCAGCCGGCGGCGACGAAGGAGAACTCCACGGTAGAGAGATGGCGTCTGTCCTGCGAAGCGTGCAACTGGTAGGTAACGCGCTCCCGATAGCCAAAAGAGGGCAGTTCGACGCGCCAATAGCTCTGGCCCTGGGCATCCCGCTCCCAGCAACCTTCAGCCCGGCCTTCTTCAGGCGATCCACTCCTTTGCCAGGTAGCCCACACCGCCTCAGCGGTTCTGGCCGGCCAGGTTGCCACGCCCAGCGTCACTGGCTCTCCGGCCAACGGGTGGCGTGGGAAGCGTTCGGTGGGCTGCTGCTCATAGGGATGCTCGAGGCCGTAGGGGT
>VGOG01000261.1 GCA_016875995.1 Chloroflexota bacterium | reverse complement strand
CCTGGGAGCAGTACCGTGACTGGGCCAGGAACGTCTTCGAGGCCACCGGCGACAAGAAATTCGGCTTCCCGGCTGGCGAGAAGGGGCTCATGCACCGCTTCCTGCAGGGCTACATCTACCCCTCCTACACCGGCGGCATGGTCAGCGGCTTCCGCAGCCCGGAGGCGGTGGCCATGTGGGAGTTCGTCAACGACCTGTGGCAGTACGTCCACCCCCAGTCGGTAGCCTACGAGTTCATGCAGGAGCCGCTGTTGGCCGAGGAGGTCTGGGTGGCCTTTGACCACACCGCCCGGCTGATCAACGCCTTCAAGGATCGGCCCAATGACTTCCTGGCCCTGCCGTCCCCCGCGGGGCCCAAGGGGCTGGGGTTCATGCCCGTCATCGCCGGGCTGGCCATCCCCAAGACCGCCCCCAACAAGGCCGGCGCCGAAGCGTTGATCGAGTACCTGACCCGTCCCGAGGTGCAGATCACCACTCTGCGGGAGATTGGCTTCTTCCCGGTGGTCCAGACCGACTTCCCCGGCTACGTGACGGTGGGCATCCGCATGGAGGGTGACGCCGTCGCCAAGCAGGCCGGCGCACCCAACGCCCTGCCCGCCCTGCTGCCCGTGGGCCTGGGTGGGCGCTCGGGCGAGATCAACAAGATCTACCGCGATGCCTTCACCCGCATCGTCATCAACGGCGAGGACATCCAGACCGTGGTGCAGGCCGAGGGCGCCAACTTGCAGACCCTCATGAACGAGACCGGCGCTCCCTGCTGGCCGCCTGACCCACCCAGCGTTGGCCCCTGTCCGGTGAAGTAGGAACAAGGGAGCAAGGAGCAAGGGAGCAAGGAGCAAGGGAGCAAGGAACAAGGGAGCCTGCTCCCCTGCGACCTTGCGACCTTGCTCCATTGAAGAGGTTCCAATGAACCTGAAGCGCATCAACCTGACGCCTTACCTGCTGCTGTTGCCTTCGTTAATCTTTCTGGCCTTTTTCTTCGCCTGGCCCATGATCCAGGCCTTCACGCTGGCCTTTCAGAGCGGCGACGGTCAGTGGACGCTGGCCCACGTGCAACGTATGGTGCAGGACGTGGCCTTCGACGATGCCCTGCGCACCACGCTCATTCTGATCGTCGCTATTTTGCCCCTGCAATTCATCCTGGCGCTGATCATGGCCCTCCTGGTGCAGGCGCGGCTGCGGGGCGCTGGCCTGTTTCTGTACGTCTTCGCCATCCCTCTGGGCATCTCCGATCTGGCGGCGGGCATCATCTGGTTCTCCATCTTCACCGAGCGCGGCTACCTGACAAGCATCCTTCATAGCCTGGGCCTGATAGACAAACCCTTCATTTTTCTCAACTACCAGACCCCTGGCTGGCTGTACCTGGCGGTGGTGCTGGCCGAGGTGTGGCGAGCCACGGCTATCATTATGGTCATTCTGGTGGCTGGCTTGCAATCCATCCCCCGCGACTACCTGGAAGCGGCGGAGGTCTTTGGCGCCGGACTGTTCGATAAAGTGCGGCGGGTGATCCTGCCCCTGCTGCGCCCCAGCCTGCAGGTGGCCCTCATCCTGCGCACGATCCTGGCCTTTCAGGTCTTCGCCGTGGTGCTGGCCCTGGCTGGCCGCGGGATGTCGGTGCTGGCCAGCGAAGCCTACCGCTGGTATAACTCCTATCGCAACCCCAACGTGGCGGCTGCCTACGCCGCACTGATCATGTTCTTGTCCATCATCACCACGGTGCTGTACCTGCGGGCGCTGTATACCCGTGAGGAGGCGATGAAGCTATGAAGCGGATTAACCTGGCTCCTGGAGCCAGCCGGGCGCTGGTCTACCTGCTGGCCACGCTGATGGCCCTATGGGTGCTCTTCCCAATTTACCTGGTCGGGGTTGCCGCCTTCAGCCCACGCCAGGTGATCTACGAGTGGCCTAAAGCCATCGTGCCGAGGACCTGGTCCCTGGAAACCATGTTGTTCTTCCTGAATTCACACGGCGTGCTGGCCTCGACCCGCAACAGCGTGCTGGTGGCGCTGATTACCTTGGCCATTTCGCTTGTCTTGGGCGCGCCGGCTGGCTACGCCCTGGCCCGCTTCCCCTTTCGCGGGCGGGATACCTTCCGCATCCTGGTCCTATCCACCCGCGCCTTCCCTATCGTCATCCTGTCCATTCCCCTGGCCGTGAGCTTCATCCAGTGGGGGATGTACGACTCGCTGCTCAGCGTAGCCCTGATGCACACCGCCCTGGCCCTGCCCTTCACCATCCTGGTCACCAGCAGCGTGTTCGCCGGCGTGCCGTACGACCTGGAAGAGGCGGCCATGACCCTGGGCTGCAACCGCCTGCAGGCCTTCCTGCGCGTGGCGCTGCCGCTGACGCTGCCGGGGCTGGCGGCAGCGGCCATCTTCACCTTCGTCCTGTCGTGGAACGAGGTCTTCGCCGCCGTCATCCTGACCCTGCGCAACCGCACCCTGCCGGCCCAGGTGCTGACCGTGCTCAACGAGTCGCCCATCCCGTTCCGCTTCGCCGGCGGTTTCTTCATGCTGGCGCCAGCGCTGGTTTTCATCTTCATCATTCGGCGCTACCTGTTCAACCTGTGGGGACGCGTCGTTAAATAACGCAGAGGTATCAATGGCCGAGATTCGACTGGACAATATCCGCAAGACCTTCGGCAAAGTCGTTGCCGTGCAGGACATCAGTCTGACGGTGCCCGATGGGGAGTTCATCGTCCTGCTAGGGCCCAGCGGCTGCGGCAAGACCACCCTGTTGCGCTGCATCGCCGGCCTGGAGCAGGTGGACCATGGACGGGTGTTCATCGGCGGACGAGATGTGACCGGCCTGGCGCCCCGCAGCCGGGACATCGCCATGGTCTTCCAGAGCTACGCCGTCTTCCCCCACATGACCGTCTTCGACAACATTGCCTTCGGGTTGCACATGCAGAAACAACCCAGTGCCGAGATCAAAAGACGGGTGCAGGCCGCCGCCGGGTTATTGCAGATCGAGACCTTGCTGGACCGTTACCCGGCCCAGTTGAGCGGTGGACAGCGCCAGCGCGTGGCCGTGGCCCGGGCGCTGGTGATGGAGCCCGCCGTGCTCCTGCTGGATGAGCCTCTGTCCAACCTGGATGCGAAGCTACGCCTGCGCATGCGTACCGAACTGAAGCGCCTGCATAAGATGGTGGAATACACCATCGTCTACGTCACCCATGACCAGGTGGAGGCCATGAGCCTGGCCGATCGGATGGCGGTCATGAATCAGGGTGTGCTGATCCAGGAGGGGGCCCCTCTGGAGATCTACAACCGGCCGCAGAACGTGTTCGTGGCTGGCTTCATTGGCAGCCCGCCTATCAACTTCCTGAAGGCTAGACTGATGGAAAAGGATGGGGACCTCTTCGTGGCAACCCAGGACTTCGCCCTCCAGCTTCCACCGGACAGGGCTGCCAGGGCCCGGGAATCGGCCAGGTCCAACGACGTGGTGCTGGGCATCCGTCCTCAGGACGTGCACGAGCTGGCGCGGGTGGGCTGGACCGAGGGTGACAACAGGATCCGCGCCACGGTGGACGTAATAGAACCACTGGGTGATGCCGTAGTGGTCACAGTCGTGACCGGCGAAGGATCTCTCCAGATCACTCTCCCCGCCGATACCAGGGCCCAGGTGGATCAACCGCTGGAGCTGGTGGTTGACGTCAATCGGGTGCACCTCTTCGACCCGCAGACGGAGGAGGCCATCTTCTGAGGTGCTTCGCATAGGTCTCATCGGCTGCGGCAACATTGGGATCAACGGCCACCTTCCTGCCTACCTCAAGACAAGTGAAACGCAATTGGTGGCCGTCTGCGATGTGCGTCCGGAGCAGGCGGAGCAGGCGGCGGCCGCCTGCGGGGCCGCGCCTTATGGCGATTACCGCCACCTGCTGGACCGGGCCGACATTGATGCGGTGGACCTCTGCGTGCCCACCGAAGAGCACGCCCATCTGGCCATCGCTGCCCTGGACGCCGGCAAGCACGTGTTGTGCGAAAAGCCCATCGCCCGCACTCTGGCCGAAGCTGACGCCATGATCGCCGCCGCCGCACGGGCCGGCCGCACGCTGATGATCGGCCACGTGCGCCGTTTCGACCACCGCTACGCCGAGATCAAAGCCCTTCTGGACGCGGGGCAGGTGGGAGAGCCCGTTTTCATCCGCCGCGCCGAGCGGCAGCGCCTCCCCTTCCCCGCCGAAGCCTGGTATTGGCAACGGGAGCGGGGTGGTGGGGTGATCCTCGACATCGGGGTGCACGGCACCGACCTGTTGCGCTGGTACTTCGGCCGGGAGGCCACGGAGGTCTACGCCGTGGGCCGTCGCGTGCGGGAGCCGGCCCGCCAGACGGGGAGTTTCGACCACGCTTTCATCACCTGCCGCTTCGCGGGGGGCGGAACCGGGCTGATCGAGGCCAGTTGGGCCTACCCTGGCGACTACGGCGCAGCTCTCTACGGCGAACTGGACGTGGTGGGCCGGGCCGGCAAGGTGGTCTACTCCGATCGGGACACCAACCCCCTGCTGATCTACACCCCTGACGGCGGCCCTGAATTGCCCCGTTATTTCCGCTTCATGTCCACTACCGAGTACGCTTTCCAGGCCGAGGTGCGGCACTTCGTGCATTGCATCCTGGATGAGCGTCCGCCGGCCATCAGCCTTCAAGATGCCCGCGCCGCCCTGGAGATGGCTCTGGCTGCCCAGCGGTCAGCCGACATTGGCCAGCCGGTCTCGCTGCCGTTGAAGGAATCAAACGAACCAGGTGCCCGTCACTCCCAAAGTGACGGGCACCAACGAGAGGGTTAAGATGCGGAAGGTCAGTTTGGGGATCATCAGTTATGCTCACCTCCACGCGCCCAGGTATGCTGCGGCTATCGCCGCCCACCCGGCGGTGAACTTCGTCGGCGTCGCCGGCCTGGGCCTCAACGCAGGGGTGG
>VGOG01000260.1 GCA_016875995.1 Chloroflexota bacterium | reverse complement strand
ATGCGATCTCCAGTTCCTCCAGCAGAATGTCCCGCAGGCTGCGTGTCACGCTCCCGATCTCTACCCGCGCCACCTTAAAGCGACCAGCAATGGCCTGGGCAGCCTCCTGCACCTGGGGATGGTCCAAGGCCGACACGAGATCGGAGTGTTCGGCTACGGCTGAAATGGCCGCCATCAAGTGCGATTTGCCCGTACCGTAGTTGCCGACGATGAGCACGCCTTTGTTATCGCGCGGGGTCAGGAACTGGAGTTGAGGAATGACCACGTTGGCG
Organism: Chloroflexota bacterium; assembly: GCA_016875995.1. Classification (GTDB taxonomy): domain Bacteria; phylum Chloroflexota; class Anaerolineae; order VGOG01; family VGOG01; genus VGOG01. The sequence goes on along the minus strand of VGOG01000260.1, from coordinate 4,701 downwards.
AGCTGGTCCGCCATGCGGTCGGAGATCACATAGGTTTGGGCCAGGTGGCGGGCGGCGTCCTCGCGATCCGCATCACGCAATTGAATGACGGTCTCAATCGGTTCGAACTCAAACAGATCACGGTAGCGCATAGGGACTTCCTCCTCGAAGTCGTCTCATTCGAGAACCTTAATAAACACTTCTGGCCTACGCCAGGTACGGTAGTGGCTATGCCCAGGCGCAGCATAAGCCAGCACGTTATCTACATAGCTGCCGGGCCAGGTGACCACCAGTCGCGTCATTCGACTGACATCGCGCACCAGTCTCAGAGGATCTAATTTGAGCGTCGGATCAAAGAGCAAGTCTATCTCAGTACACAAGACTGGGCCGGGCGACATCTCCCTGAGATGGATCTTCATCCACTGGCGGGCTGCTCGCGAGCGACGTTGGGATGTCTCAGAGAACAGTACGGCGCTAAGCTCCCCGCCCACGGAAAGGCGTGGCCAGCTATACACCGATAGCAGTTGGGCAGCCGCACCCTCCAGCTTGCTAACCGCCGGGTGCACGAGAAGAAGGCAGGTATGAGATGTGCGTAGAAAATCAGTAATCGCGTTATGCATTGGGTCACAATAGCAGATTGTTTGGCCAAGCATAGTATACCACATTTCGCCTCCTTGGGCAACACAAAAACCACCTGCGTGGTTCACGCAGGTGGCTTCCCTCTCAGAAAGTGGAGCCGGAGGGACTCGAACCCTTGACCTTCTCAATGCCATTGAGACGCGATCCCAGCTTCGCCACGGCCCCACGAGTGGAACTGAGGGGACTCGAACCCCTGACCTCACACCGGCCTCCTGCCTCGGCTCATGACGATGACCACACTTCGTCGAGCGCCGATCTGAAGTGCTTATACGAAACTTTTGATGCGCTGGATGCCTGCTATGTGGCCTCCTGGCAGTTACCACGACCGGACTTTCACCAGTGATAGCCAACTTACGGCGTGAGGCTAGCGCGCAGTATGCCTATGACCGCCTCAACAATCTGCCTGAATGGGTCCGCCTTCAGCTTGCCGACTTGCGCTACCATCAGGTTGCGATTAGCGGTGAATAGCTTCGCGGGTCGCGCATAGCTGGTGACACGTAGAGACCCACTGGCAAAGCTGGCATCAACAAGCGTAATCGCCCGAGGGTCGGCATATGGTTTGCTGGTGATCTGGCACAGAATCCAATCGCCTCGACCAGCATCTGCGAGCACCACAGCAGGCCGTAGCTTCGCCTGTGACAGGTCGGAGAATGGAAACTGCACTAGGACCACGGCACCTGCTGCAGGTGTGACCACGCCTCATCTTCCTCCGGTCGGTTCCAGTCCTCGGCCAGGGCCGGTTCGCTCAGCAACGCTGTTTCAGAAACGCTAAGTGCCGGCTCCTCCTCCAGGATGATCACGAGCGCCCGCCGTACTGCTGGTAAATGGATGGACTCCAGCAGGTGTATATCGCCTCGCTCATCAATCATAGCTTCAAACGCTCGAATCATGCTTTACCTCCCTTCATAGCGCCAATGAGTGGGGCCGGAGGGCCTCGAACCCCTGACCTCACACCGGCCTCCTGCCTCGGCTCATGACGATGACCACACTTCGTCAAGCGCCGATCTGAACAGGGCGTTGAATTCGTCAACCGGCGCTGGGGGCCTATGATACTCTCGCTCAAATCGCTTGTTCTCCAGCCGCGCCAGCTCGCTCTCGATGAACTCGCTGATTGCCACAATGCGTGAGCCACGATCCAGTTCTTCCCCCTGCGTCTGGCTTTAATGAGTCTGCCAAATGTGGACGTAGGTGGCCGGGCGGTAGAAGTGCTTATTGTGACTCTCCTGCCGTTGGTGTAGGTGTCTCGTGCCGGCGCGAGTAGATGGTCACCACCAGATCATCGCCTACCAGGGTGAAATCAGGTTCACGGATACCATTCTCCCGGCAGTGGCGAATCATGCGAGGAACTCCCAGGCCGTCACCTTCCCAGTAGCCATAAGCCTGCAGATAGCGCACGATGTTGGGGTTACGGGTGACCTGGACGCCGTAGCGCATGTTCTCCACCGTCACGCCATTGGGCAACGGGCCAGGATTGCGGATCTCAATGCGGTCGTTGAATATCGCGATGTGAATGCGTGACCCACGGCGCACATAGTTGCGGTGGGCAATGGCGTTCACCAATGCCTCTCGCACCACTTCCTCGATGTACTCGGCCTTCTGCACACGCCTGAGTCCTCTTACCTCCTCGACCACGGTGTAGGACTTGATGTATTCCACTGCTTCTTCGATGGCCTGGGGAACGGGTGCGTCAATCTCCTTACCAGGGTACCACTCGTCGGTAGTAAGCCCCTTAAAACGTTTAAGCCACAAACGCGCCTGGGGCAGAAAGTCGCCGGGCCGATCGCCGAAAAAGAGCATTCCAGTGAAGGTCACCCTGCGCTCTCCCACTTGCTCAACGAGGATTTTCCAACTGATCAACTGCTGAGTCAGGTCAACAGGAAGTTTGTCCGGGCTGATGCCCAGTTTGTTGTGTACATATTCCTCGATGAGGTCCGTGTTTAGATCAGCCAGCGTGGCCCTGGGTACGGGCGAGAGGTCAAAATCGAGTACCGCCCCTTCTTGATAGAGGCTGCCAATCTCTTCGCGGGTAGCAAGGCGGCTGGTTGTGCCATGACGGATGTAAACAGTGCATCTGTGCTCGCCCTCGCGAACGCAATGGGGCTTGTGCGGGCCGCGGGGTACGCGCACCACCAGCACGGTCTTGTCTTGCACAGTTCCCTCTTCGCAGGCCAATGGAAGTGGCGGGTCAATCGTCTGCGCGCTCACATCAGCGATCCATTCCTCGTAGCCCGGTTGTAGTGTCACACCGTAGACAGTGTGGTCGTCATCCACGCCGATGAGCACAACCCCGCCCTGTCGGTTGGCTAACGCCACGAACTCCTTCGCCAATCGCTCGGCCCTATCCATCTCCCGCTTGAACTCTACTGTCTCCGATTCGCCCGCGGCGATCAGACTCAGCAATTCGATCTCGGTCATCTTTCTTTCCTCCTCCAATCATCAACAGCCGTACCTCTCTCGGCGGCGTTCAAATTCCTCTTCCCCGCCTTGCATCAGCTATTCGCTTCCTCCTTGCATCTGTTTACGACGCACCTTATCTTTCCAGACCTGATTCGTCTCCTTGATTCTTGTTGCGCAATCCTCTTGCACTGGCCTCCTGCCTCGGCTCATCACGACGACCACACTTCGTCAAGCGCCGATCTAAACAGCTCGTTGAACTCGTCAACTGGCGCTGTGGGCCTATGATACTCTCGCTCAAATCGCTTGTTCTCCAGCCGCGCCAGCTCGCTCTCGATGAATTCGCTGATGGGCACAATGCGCGAGCCACGATTCGCCGTTTTGAGCCCTCGGCAGCCTTTGACGCCCAACTTCTACCCCCGATTGTGATCTACTGAGTTTGCCTACAATCACGTCCTCGGGGCGCAGGCTACGTCTGCGGTATCATACTCACCACCACCTGCATCGCGGGGAAGTGGAGTTCAACCTCCCGTACCTCGGTTGGTAGTTCGCCTGGAATGGAGAGTACCAGCCGATTACCCTGAAGCTCTCCGTCCTCCTCAATGCGCTGAATCTCCGCCGCCACAAAGAAATCTGGCAGGGCTTCAAACAACACGTCGGCTGGCACCTCGGCAGTACCCTGCGTTTCACGTTCGATGAATTGCTCCACCAGTGCCCTGAACTCCGCGTCACTCATCTCGCCGATCAGTTTCTGTGTCATAACCTCAGTAATTGCACCTCCCGCTCCGCCTGCTGCCTATTACGCCACAATAGTGCCCGCAATCGTTCAGCATCTTGAATGGCGTCTTGAGCGCTGAGCAACTGTGCGTTTGGCTCGTGTACACTCTTTTGCTTATCCATACTCACCTATCTCCGCCAGCGTCGCCGTGGATGGTAGCCCGCCTCAATGATAACACCAGGCATAGTATACCAGATTTCGGCTCGATTGGCAATAGGCATAAAACGCAAAGAGCCGTCCCGGTTCCCAGGATGGCTCTTGCTTGTAGCAATATTGGCAATACTGTAACGTCCTCAGGCTTCGCGAAGCCAGCCGTTGGCTGGTTTGGGCGAACGAGTGGGTCACAGACACCATGGTTAGGCGAAGTTCTGTTATGAACCTGTTACGTCTGAGGACTGTTTACCGGGGGCGCCGTCCACCACCTTGTCTTCTTCCACCTTGACGGCTTTCGGAGCGAGGGCGAGCCTCGTTAACGTTAAGCGTTTCGCCTTTCAACTCCGTGCCGTTCAGGCCGGTGATCGCGGCCTGGGCTTCAGCTTTGGTGGGCATCTCCACGAATCCGAACCCTCTCGATACGCCGCTGAATTTGTCCGTGATGATTTTGGCGGATGTGACCTCCCCGAAGGTTTCGAAGACCTGTCGCAACTCTCCTTCGGTGAGCTCCTGTGGCAAATTGCCTACGTAGATATTCATTCTGACTCCTTCTTATCTATTTTTCTTACTGCGGTGCTGTTCTTGAACATATCATACCACATTACTATAGTTTTGTCAATAATCTCAGGGAGAAAAAAGCCTCCTGCGCAGTTGACGCAGGTGGCTTTCCTCAAATAAACACAATGGCTTATAGCATCACAACCCTTCGCTATAAACCAGATGATGACCACACTTCGTCAAGCGCTGATCTGAACAGG
>VGOG01000259.1 GCA_016875995.1 Chloroflexota bacterium | reverse complement strand
AAACCATCAGGGGAAGGAGCGGCAAGGATGAAGACGATTTGCGCCAATTGCGGGATCGAGTTCAACTGGCAACCGACGATCGTGGATGGGATGACCTATTGCTGCCTCGGCTGCAGCCAGGGCGGCCCCTGTGACTGCGACTACGACAACTTGCCGCAGCCAGACGATCACACCGCGCTGGCTTCTTTTCCCCAGGATGATACTCAAAAGAGGAGTGTAAGATATGAGCAAGATTGTTGGTATTGATTTAGGAACGACGTTCTCGGTCATCGCGGTGTTGGAAGGCGGCGATGCGACAGTTATCCCCACCGCCGAGGGCGGACGACTTTGCCCCTCGGTGGTGGCTTTCACCAAGACGGGCGAACGCCTGGTGGGCCAGGTGGCCAGGCGCCAGGCCGTGGTTAACCCCGATAACACCATCTTCTCCATCAAGCGGCTGATGGGGCGGCGCTACGACGACCCAGAGGTGACCAAAGCCAAAAAGATACTGCCCTACCAGATCGTGGAAGGGCCAGCGGGCGACGCCCGCGTCCACATCCCGGTCACAGGCAAGACCTATACCCCCCAGGAAATCTCGGCCATGATCCTGCAGAAACTGAAGACGGACGCCGAGGCCTACCTGGGCGAGCCGGTCAGGGAGGCGGTTATCACCGTGCCGGCCTACTTCAACGACTCCCAGCGCCAGGCTACCAAGGACGCGGGGAAGATCGCCGGGCTGGAGGTACTGCGTATCATTAACGAGCCTACCGCTTCGTCCCTGGCCTACGGGCTGGACAAGAAAGAGCTGGAAACCATCCTGGTGTTCGACCTGGGCGGCGGCACCTTCGACGTCTCCATCCTGGAGGTGGGCGAAGGGGTGGTGGAGGTCAAGTCCACCAGCGGCGACACCTTCTTAGGTGGCGATGACTGGGACCAGCGAGTAGTGGATTACGTCGCCAATGAGTTCAGGAAGGATCAGGGCATAGACCTGCGCCAGGACCGCCAGGCCCTGCAGCGGCTGAAGGAAGCGGCGGAAAAAGCCAAGATCGAGCTTTCTACGGTGACGGAGACGGAGATCAACCTGCCCTTCATCACCGCCGATGCCTCGGGGCCTAAACACCTGACCACGAAGCTGACCCGCGCCAAGCTGGAGCAGCTCACCGAGGACCTGGTGCAGCGCTGCCGTGGCCCCTTCGAGCAGGCTCTGGCCGATGCCGGCCTCCGCGCCAGTGACCTCAAAGAGGTCGTACTGGTGGGCGGCGCTACCCGCATGCCCATGATCCAGGACCTGGTGCGGGAACTCACCGGCGGCAAGGAGCCCCACAAGGGGGTCAACCCCGACGAGGTGGTGGCCGTAGGCGCGGCGTTGCAGGCGGGCGTGCTGGGCGGCGAGGTCAGGGACGTGCTGCTGCTGGACGTGACGCCACTGACGCTGGGCCTGGAGACCCTGGGCGGCGTGTTGACCCCGCTTATTGAGCGCAACACCACCATCCCCGTGCGAAAGGGCGAGATCTTCTCCACCGCCGAGGACGGTCAGACCGCGGTGGACATCCACGTGCTGCAGGGCGAACGGCCTATGGCTGCGGACAACATCACCCTGGGCCGCTTCCGGCTGGAGGGTATCCCCCCCGCGCCGCGGGGCATGCCGCAGATCGAGGTGACCTTCGACATTGATGCCAACGGCATCCTCAACGTCACCGCGCAGGACAAGGCCACGGGCAGGGAACAGAAGATAGCCATCACCGCCTCCACTAACCTTTCCAAGGGCGATGTGGAGCGCCTGGTGGGAGAGGCTCGCAAGCACGAAGCCGAGGACCGACGGCGGCGCGAGCTGGCCGATACCCGCAACCAGGCCGACAGCCTGGCTTACCAGATGGAAAAGACCCTGCGAGAATTCGGCGGCAAGGTCTCAGATGCTGACCGTCGGGCTATCGAGAGCAAGATCGAAGAGGTGCGCCAGGCCATGAAGGGTGACGACGTGGCTCGCATCCGCAGGGTCATGGAAGAACTGAAGCAAGCCAGCTACGCTATGTCCCAGCAGATGTATGGCCAGCCCCAGGCTCAGTATGGCCCGGGTGCGGCTGGCCCTGCGGACGAGGGCGTGGTGGAAGGCGAATTCCGCGAGATGTAAAACGTATTGCGTGTTGCGTATTCCGTATCGAGGTCACGCAACACGCACTACGCACCACGTATCGAGGTCACAAAGCTATGACTGACAAAAACGAAAAGAGAGTGCGGATACCGGTCACGTCGCAGGGGAGCAAGGTCGCAGGGGAGCAAGGGAGCAAGGCTGAGGAGGACGAGCTGGAAGCCATCCGCCAGGAGGTGGCTGAGTACAAGGACAAGTACCTTCGGGCAGCGGCTGAGATGGAGAACACCAGGAAGCGGCTGGAGCGTCGCTACGCTGACCAGGCTGAGGAAGAGAAAAAGCGCCTGCTGCGGACCTTCCTGGCCGTAGCCGATAATCTGGAACGAGCGTTGACTCATTCCGACTACCCCCCCTTAGTCCCCCCCGCTTCGCAGGGGGGAAGCCTCCGCGATGGGGTAAAGCTCACTTATCAAGAGCTGCAACGCCTGTTGAGCCTGGAGGGGGTGGAGCCTCTGGAGGCCATTGGCCAGCCCTTCGATCCCTACTATCACGAAGCGGTGGATACGGTAGTTGGCGATGACGACCCGGAGACAGTGGTAGGAGAAAGGCAAAAGGGCTACCTCTATCGCGGAGAGCTCCTTCGACCAGCCAAGGTAGAGGTAGCGATCCCCGCATTGAGGTAGATTAAGTACTGGAGTGCGGACGCAAGTCCGCCCCGTAAGCAGTCTGGCGAACGAGTAGACGCGAAACCCAAACTGCTGACGTTTCACAGCGGTGATCCAGCAGAGAGGAAAAGAGGTGCGATGAGAGTAAGTAAGCAAAGTCTGCATTACATCTTGCTATCGGCCCTGGTAGTTTTGAGCTTGACCCTGCTGAGTTGCAACTTCTTCACTTTACCCCTGAAATTAGCCGGTAAAGCTGAAGAGCTGGCAACAAAGGTGGTTCCAGAAGTCGTAGAGGTCACTCCCAGACCCACTCCGACACCCTGGCCGACCCCTACGCCGGTCCCCTGGCCAGCCTCGGTCCTGGACGAGGAACAACTGCTGATCGCAATCTACCAGCGGGTCAACCCCTCGGTAGTCAATATCCGCATGGTGAAACGGGTAGGCAGCCGAGGCTTCGTCTTCCCAGAGATCCCTGGCTTTCCCTATCCAGAGCTGCCTGATGAGTTCTTCCAGGAGGGTGCGGGCTCCGGCTTCGTCTGGGACGAGCACGGGCACATCGTCACCAACAACCACGTGGTGGAGGAAGCAGACAAGCTGGAGGTAACCTTCTACGACGACACAGTGCTCGAAGCCCAGGTCGTGGGCAAGGATCCCCACAGCGACCTGGCCGTGATCAAGGTTGATTACCTTCCGCCTGGAGTGACTCCAGTGGAACTCGGCGATTCCGATGGGCTCACGGTAGGCCAGATGGCCATCGCTATCGGCAATCCTTTTGGCCAGGCGGGCACCATGACGCGGGGCATCATCAGCGCTTTGGGACGCACTTTCCGCCCAGGGGGCAGCCCCTTCGCCATACCGGAGATGATTCAAACCGACGCGGCCATCAACCCCGGCAACTCCGGCGGGCCGCTGCTGGACTCCCAGGGACGGGTCATAGGGGTCAACACCTTGATCATCTCCCGCTCTGGTTCCAGCGCCGGTGTAGGCTTCGCTGTCCCCATTAACATCGCCAGGCAGGTCGTGCCCGTTCTCATCGCGGAAGGCCGCTATGCCTATCCCTGGCTGGGCATCAGCGGGCCCACCAGGCTGACGCCTGAGATGGTGAAGGCGCTGGGCCTTACCTCGTCTCAGGGAGCTTACGTTAACTCTGTCACCCCTGATGGCCCTGCTGACAAAGCTGGAGTGCGGAGTGGGACAAAAGAAACGGACTTGCACCCTGGCACCGAAGGTTTGAAAACCGGCGGCGATCTCATCATCGCCATTGACGGCCATCCGGTGCGTAAGTTCGACGACCTCATCGTCTATCTGGTGCGGGAGACCAGGCCCGGCCAGGAGGTGGAGCTAACCATCATCCGCGAGGGCAAGGAAACGCAACTGACGGTCAAGCTGAACGAACGGCCAGAGACGATAGGAAGATGATCAAAATCCAAAGCTCAAACGCCAAATTCTAACAAAACTCTAACATCTCTCTAGCGTTGTTCTAACACAATTGGGTTACAATAGTGGTTGAAAAATCTACAAGGAGGTGAACAGAAATGGCTAACATAGTACGTTGGGAACCCTTCCGGGATTTGATCTCCCTGAGGGAAGCGATGGATCGGCTGTTTGAGGAGAGCTTTATCCGTCCTCGTGCTGGCTGGCTGGCTCCCCTGGGCGCCGAAGCCCTGGCGGTGGACATGTACGAAACCGACCAGGATGTGGTGGTCAAGAGCTCTGTGCCGGGGGTCAAGCCTGAGGACATTGACATCACCATCACCGGCGATACGCTGACCATCAAGGGCGAGACCAGGGCCGAAGAGAAAGTCGAGAGAGCCAACTACATCCGCCAGGAGCGACGCTACGGAGCTTTCTCCCGCTCCGTGGCCCTGCCAACCACCATCGTGGCCGAGAAAGCCAAGGCCGAGTTCGAGAACGGCGTGTTGACCCTGACTCTCCCCAAGTCGGAGGAAGTCAAGCCCAAGACCATCAAAGTCAAAACCAAGTAACCTTGTCCTGAGCGTAAGCGAAGGAATCAGTGATCAGGGAATTAGTGATCAGGAATCAGTTCCCTGATTCCCTGATTCCCTGGTCACTGATCACTGATTTCCCAGATTGAAGGAGGTATTGACATGGCAGCAAAGGTTAATCTGAAGCCCCTGGGCGACCGCTTGATCGTGGAGCCCATCGAGAGGGAGGAGGTGACGGCCAGCGGCATCGTCCTGCCGGAGACGGCCAGGGAGAAGCCCCAGGAGGGCAAGGTGCTGGCCGTTGGCCC
>VGOG01000258.1 GCA_016875995.1 Chloroflexota bacterium | reverse complement strand
AGGGGGAAGCAGCCATGGCCAAAACGGGCCCCAACGAGGCCAGGCCAGGGGGCCTCAGGTAGGACGACGCTGGCGTGGGCGTCGGAGCTACGATCTGCAAAGTTACTCTGACCGTTTGCAAACAGGGATCGGCACAGCACAACGACCTCGGATGTCTGCCATCTACGTCAATGTACCCTATGTAGGTCCCGGCTGGTAGGCCAACGATGTTCACGGACACATTCATGGTAGATGGGGCGGTCCCCGAGGATGGACTGATGCTCAACCAGGCGGCGTCCTTGACAGCCACCCAGTTCACCGCCCCCCCGCCTTTGTTGATGATATTAACCGGTTGTGTCGGGGGATTAACTCCCCCTTGCACGGCGGTGAAGAAAAGGCTCAGGGGACTGACTTGCATGATCGGGGCCTCGTTGACGCTGATCTCGTACGTCTTATCAACGCCGTATTGCTGCTGCAGATTGGTGATTATGGCCACCACTGTGCCATCTCTGGGGGCCTGGAAGCAGACCGCCGAGGCGAAGTTGCCCGTGCCCGGGGCGTAGTCGTCGTTCTCGCCCATCACCTGGTCTTCCAGCACCACCTTGAGGCTGGTATCCACCCCTACCGCCAGATTAGAGGTGTGAACGGCGTAATGCCGTCCCGCTTTGGCTATGAACTTGACTAAATCGCGGTCGCCTTCAGGGTAGAAATTGCGCTCCTGTGTCCCCTCAATGCCGATGGGCTTGGCAAAGGGATCATCGGGCTCATAATCATCAACCAGGATCGAAAGCAGGCTGAGAGTCAGGTTGTAGACCTTATCAGGGCCGTATTGGCTGTGCTTGACGTTGCTGATGGTAGCCACTGCCACGCCATCAATCGTTGGCACGAAGCGTACCTGAGATTCGTAGTAGCCGGGCGCAAGGTCGTCGTTCACGCAGGTTGGGCAGACATTTCCATTTAATTCCACCACGATTTTCGTGTCCACGCCTGGGGCCAAATCGGAGGTGGTGAGAGCATACAGGCGGCCGCTCTTAACCCCAAACGTCACCTTGTCAATGTCACCAACAGGATAGAAGTTGCGCGTCTGGGTCTCTCCTACACCGATGGGTTTGGCAGTTTCGTTAGTATTGTCTGGCTCGTAGATGTCGCGCAGGTCCGGAGTGGGCGTGCGGGTGACAGTTGGAGTGCGCGTGGCCGTTGGCTCCGGCGTAGCGGTCGGGACCGGCGTAGCGGTGGGGACCGGTGTAGCGGTGGGGACTGGGGTAGCGGTCGGCGGCAGCGTAGCGGTGGGGATCGGGGTAGCGGTAGGGATGGGCGTGGGCGTCGGCGAAATCTCCTCCACGGTGATGCTGTACCACATCTCCGGGCCAAATTGCCCCCGGTTAGTTATCTTGACGGAGGCCTCCACGTCATAGCCAGTCCGGACCTGGAACTCCACACAGGAACTCAGATCACCTGTGCCGGGGTAGCAATCGTCGTTGGTATAACGGTCGCCGGCTACGCTCACTTCCAGGTAGGTGTCCACCGCCGGCGCCAGGTCTGAGGTGAACACCCGATAGTAGCGCCCCGCTTTGGCCAGGAACTTGACCCTGTCCACGTCGTAGATGGGGTAGAAGTTGTGTCGCTGCGTCTGGCCCAGGATGATATCCCTGGGCTGGAAGTCGTCTATTTCGTACTCATCGGGGCCAACGGGGGTAACGGCCTCGGTAGGCGTTATCGTCACCCCAGGCGTTATCGTCACCGTGGGCGTTATCGTCACCTCAGGCGGGGTGATCTCCGGGGTGCTCGTTGCCGGGATGAAGGGGGTAGCAGCGGCTCTTATGGACTGTACATTTACTGTGGAGAAGAGATCAGACGCCTGGAGAGCATCGGCGTAGGCAACCACGACCGAGCGGTCAATGGCTCGCCCTTCGAGAGTGATCTGGCTATCGGCCTGAGTGACGGAATCGAGAGCAAGCTGATCCGGGTCGTAGTTGCCAATGGCAGCCATTACCGCTGGCCAATCAACGTGCTCGGCGGCGATGGTGGAACGTGCTGCCTCGAGCTCACCGGCTAACCCCTCGGTCAGGGCCAGGGTGTTCATAAGCTCCTGGACCTCGGGTGCTGGGGTGCTCACCCTCGCCAGGTCATCTCGAACGGACAGTACCTCGGCTTCTAGAATGGCGATATCGCCGCCCATAGTGGCGGAGACGAGGTAGAGAGGCAGGATGAGGACAGCCAAAACCACCGCTACCAGTGACAAGATTATCGCGCTTCGGGGTAGTTGACGCGGTCGGTATTGCTCTGGCAAGATGTTGACGTCAATGAAATTAGCAGTATCAGGTGACATCGGAGCTACACCTCCCCTCCGTGAACGATCGGTTTGCAGCTAGCATATTCTTGCAGATTTGTCACGTCACTCTCGGACGATCACCTCCGTGCCGATCTCCGCCCAATCGTACAGTTGCCTGGCTGCCCGGGTGTCCAGGACGATGCAGCCGTAGGATACTCGCTGGCCCAGGTATCCCGCCCACAGGGTCTGGCCGCTGCTGAGAATGGGCAGGCCGTGAATACCGTTCTCGGTGCCGCCGGCCCAATAAATGCCCAGCCAGTAAGGCATCCTCAGGCCCCAGGCACTGCTGTAGGCCTCGGGAAGCTTGCTTATGACGCTGAATCTCCCGTACCTGGTGGGGGTTCCGGGCTTTCCCGTGGAGCAGACGAAGCTGTAGATCAGCTTCTCGCCATCCCAGGCGGTGAGTCTCTGCCTTGAGACGTCAACCTCAATGCGTTTCAGGCGAGCCGCCACTTCGTCCCGCCTGGTTCTGGCTTCTACCCCGTAGGGCTGGATGTCCAAGGCCCGTCGGTATTCGGCGAGAGCCTCGGTCAGTCGGCCACTTTCCTGGAGGACCACCCCTTGCCGCCAATGGGCCTCGTAGAGCAAAGGCCCTACGCGCTGGTAGCTATAATCCCTCAGGTAAACCTTCTCCAGATAGGCGATGACCTCCGCCCAGTTTCCCTGGCCGTGGCTTTCCAATCCCTTCAGGTAGGTCACCGCCAGCTCTCGTGCCTCCTGGGCCGGGAGATACTCAGGACGAAGCAGCAGCGCCTGGTCGAAGTGGGCCACGGCCTCTTCCAGTTGGCTGTCTTCCACGAGCTGCGTAGCGAAGTTGAAATGAGCGGCGAAGAGCTTCTCCTCGGCATCGGCGTTGGCAGGGTCAATGTCCCTGAGCTGATCCAGCAGCTCGATAGCGTAACTCCAGGCCTGGTTCTCCCAGGCGAGGTGCAATTTTGACCACAGGGGGGCCATCAACTGCTCTTTGGTGGGCGTAGGGGTGGGCACCGGCGTGGAGGTGGGCGTGGGGGTGGGGGTAGCGATCCACTGGTCCCAGGCTGCCTGGCCTAAGCCCGCGGCCCAGCCGCTCGCCACCACAACTAAAGCCAGCAAAGCCAGCCCGACCCATCCGAAGAGAAGGCGGTTGCTATCGAGAAAAGCAGAGAGGCTGGCGAAGGCCGACGAAATGACAGAGGCGGGCTCGGTGGCTGAGGGGGGAGGGGAAGGGCTGTCTTTTTCCGCCAACTTAGCTCTGACTGCGCTGAACCCGTCCCTGGCCTGTTGGTTCTGGGAATTGATGTCCAGCACCTGAGCGAAGTAGGCCAGGGCAGAGCGAGGGTCGGTAGCGATTCTGGCCAACCCAAGCCAGGCCTCTTCGTTAGAGGAATCCAGGGCCAAAACCTGCTGGAGACAGCGGCGAGCCTCCCCGCGCCGCTTCTCTCGCGCTGCTGCTATGCCCTGCTGGAGCAGGTCCTCTGCTGTTAGTGGAGCGCTAGACTCTGGCGACATCCTTTTCACCGCTCGTTTCGGTTAAGCGTTCAGGTGCCAGGCACTTTGATCGGCAAGTGCCTGGCACCTTGTTGGCTACTCCCCGCACCCGCCTGAGCGCTTGCCGTTTAGGTAAGTGGACGGTTCAATTATAACATAAAATGGCCCTCATAGCAAAACCTGGATCTTTGGGAATTCGCAGGGTAACAGTATCGGAGTCCTCAACTTGTTGAGGGGGCGGCGCAGCAAACCCCAACAAGTTGGGGACTCCGGCTCGCTATCCACGCGAACTCCTGAAGACCCCAAAACGTAACTACTCAGGCTGTCATTGCGAGTTTTCCATGGCGCATCGCGCCATCCGTAGGGGACAGAAACCACCGCCCATCCTGTCATTGCGAAGGCGCGGGGTTTGCGCCTGAAGCAATCTCCAGCTTGCGACGTAGGGGATTGCTTCGCTTCGCTCGCAATGACAGGTGGAAGTTTCTGAGTAGCGAAGCGAAGCAATCCCCAAGCTGCAAGGAGGAGATTGCTTCGTCGCAAAAAACGCTCCTCGCAATGACACGGGCTGAGCAGTTACCCCAAAACTTAAAGTTGCGGGCTACGGTGACTTCCCGGACCTGCGTAGGGCAGGTTGGCCGCGACTCTCGTCGAGTCGCTGGGGCATCGGTGGGCCATAGCAGACACTGGATCGGGTTGACGAAACCGAGAAAGCGGCCTGGCTGCCGTTTCGCAGGCGGCAGGTAGGCCGCTTTAGGGATCGCCCCTGCAACCGGATTTGAATAGACCCAGTAGATGGAAAATTACCAGCAGCGGCGGCTCCCACGCCGCCGATTCGCGGGCATGGGAGCCAAATGGCACTAACTTTTTCAGGGGCGCGGGGACGATAGATTTTGAGAGTTCATTCGGGTAACCGCAGGGTGATTCTTATTGCTGCACTACACCTTGGAAAGGAAATGGCACTAACTTTTTCAGGCGCGCGGGGATGATAGATTTTGAGAGTTCATTCGGGTAACCGCAAGGTGATTCTTATTGCTGCACTACACCTTGGAAAGGTGTAGATTGGGCCAGTCCGTATCGCCAAACAGGCTATCTACTGCCCAGACTACATCATTCATGATGTAGTGCCACCTACCAGAGCGCTGTCTTATAACCTGACCTGATCATCTTCTGGAACTTCATCATCCCCGCGAGGTTCAGCTCAGGGCGATGCAACGCGAAATGT
>VGOG01000257.1 GCA_016875995.1 Chloroflexota bacterium | reverse complement strand
TCGGTGGATAATATAAAAAAGGCCCTGGAGCGGATCGGGGAGGCGGTATCCTGGCTTGGCTGAAGGAGTGGACGCTGGATAGAACGAAAATGGCCACTGGCTGGATAATGCCAGCGGCCATTTCGTCGAAGATTACAAACTGTTAGCGATTGGCCGTTACAACTTGTTCCATTCGTCAACTGTGATTTTGCGGTCTATGATCTCTTCCACTTCTCGTATCATTATTCGAAGCTGATGCACAGAATACTCAACGTAGGAAGGGATTGCCAAGCGATGCTGCTCATAGACCATAAATTGGTGCCGAGTGCCGGAGAAGGGGCCCTCAAAGCCGATTGCCCGCAATCGCCGGATGAAATCCCGACGCTTACACGGCGCCCACCGGCTCATAGCTCGGCTCCTTGTTCAGATCAATGCCCGCAATCACCGGCAGCGAGTGCTTCAGTTTGAGGCCGACCAGTACCCAGTCTTCCAGCGTGGAACGCAATTCCTCCTCACACTCGCTTAGAGTGGATCCAAACGCCACTACCCCCTTGCATGGCAGAATGCGCCCGGCAAATGTGCCATCTTCCAATTTGTCATACACAGCGTGAGCCATTGCTTGTTCTACGTAGCCACTCAAGATAAATCGTATCACCATCAAACACCTCCAAGCTGGTCGCTTCGCTTCCAACTACTCTTCTTCAGCCTCCTCCTTCTTGCCCTTGGTGATGACCTCCACCTCCGCCGGCGCGACTGGCACCACTTCCTCCTCTACCTCTTCGGGGGCAGCCCAGGCAACCTTGGCCACCAGCTCCTCGGGGTCAGTCAGGATTTCTACCGCAGGCGACACCCGAAGATCTTTGACGTAGATGGCCTGATCCATTTCCTTCAGGGCGCTCAGGTCAACCTCAATGGCCTCGATCAGGTCGCCAGGCAGACACTCTATCTCTATCTCGTCGAGGCCCTGCAACAAGATGACCCCTGCCTGATCTGCCGCAGGCGCTTCCCCGACCAAGGTCAATGGCACTGCGGTAGTGATCTTCTCGGTCATCACCACGGCGTAGAAATCAACGTGAAGGGGCCTGCTGGTGATTACATCCCATTGCACTTCCCTGGCCAAGGCCATCTGAGGGTTTTTAGCCCGGCCGATTTTCAAGGCGATCAACCGATGCCCTCCAGCCTGGGTCAAGACACGATTCAACTCCCGCTCCTCAATCTGAAGAGGCAGCGATTCAATGTCGTGACCATACAACACCGCGGGAATGAGCCCTTCACGACGCAAGTTTTTCACCTTCTTGCCCAACACCTCCCTTTTCTGCGTTTGGAGTTCAATCTGTTCCATGTTTTCTTCCTCTCTTCCTTCGGCTTCCTGGTTGGTGATATTGTAGCGCATTTTTCTTTTCTCGTCAAGTAGCATCGTTTGCAGATAAAGGCAGTTTATGGTAGGATTATGGACGAGGATAGAAGAGATGGCCCGGACTCCGCCGGTCGAGACAGGCAACAACCGAGGTTCGCGTTCCCCAGGTCAGGGCTGGAAATCAGCCCTGGGTTTAGTTCTCTGCACCCTGGGTCTGATCATCGTTGCTTTCCTGGCTTTGGTCGTATGGATCAAGCAAAACGACGCCATTCATAGCCACGGCTACGGCCTTCCCCCAGACGTACCCCAGGCCGCCGTGAACCCCTTCGGGGTAAATGTTGCCTTGGAACAGTACGACGAAACAGAATTGGAGCAGGCTCTCACTCTGATCGAGGCTGGCGGCTTCCAGTGGGTTCGCCAAACCTTCCCCTGGGCCGACATTGAGGCCCAACCCGGCCAATACGATTGGGCGGCCTGGGATAGAATTGTGACCGCCGTCCAGGCGCACCATCTAAACCTCATCGCCGTGCTGGACACCTCCCCTGGTTGGGCACAACGAAATCCCGCAACCGCTTACCGCTATTCGCCACCGCAGGAGGTGGCCGACTTCGGCCGCTTCGCCCAGGCTTTTGCCCAGCGCTTTAGAGACGAGATCGCTTACTACCAGATCTGGGACGAGCCAAATCTGAGTTCCCATTGGGGTAACGCCTACGTCGCCCCAGCCGGCTACGCCCGCCTCCTGCGGGAGGGCTACATCCAGGTCAAGCGTGCTGATCCTTCCGCCTTCGTCTTGATGGCCGGCCTGGCCCCTAACAGCGAAGGCGGCCCCCTCAACCTGAACGAGGTGGCTTTCCTGCGAGGCTTATACGCTGCCGGCGGCCGTGACTACTTCGACATCGCAGCCGTGAAACCCTACGGCTTCGACACCGGGCCCGACGACCGTCGAAGCGACCTGACGATTCTCAACTTCTCGCGAGCCCAGTTGGTGCGGGAGGT
Organism: Chloroflexota bacterium; assembly: GCA_016875995.1. Classification (GTDB taxonomy): domain Bacteria; phylum Chloroflexota; class Anaerolineae; order VGOG01; family VGOG01; genus VGOG01. The sequence continues at coordinate 2,675 of VGOG01000257.1, read as the reverse complement.
CATGGTGGCCAACGGCGACGAGAACAAGGCCCTGTGGGTGGTGGAGTTTGGCTGGAACGCCTTGCCTCCAGGCTGGCAGGGCCAGCCCTCCATCTGGGGACAGGTGAGCGAGGAGGAACAGGCTCACTACACCGTGGCGGCCATCGAGCGCGCCCGCGACGAGTGGCCCTGGTTGGGGGTTCTGGCTGTAGCCCATTTCCAGCCCGATGTGCCCACCGATGACCCCCACTGGGGCTTTGCCCTGGTGGATCAGCAGTGGCAGCCGCGCCCCGTTTACCAACGATTGCGGGACGTAGCCACTGCCCTACCCGTAGCCTACCCAGGCCGCTACTCCGCCGATCACTACACCGCCCGCTACCTGGGCGATTGGCGGCTCTCCCCCCAGGGAGCCGACATCGGCAAGAGCGGCGATAGCCTGGTCATTCCCTTCAAGGGCACCCGCCTCGATCTGACCGTGCGGCGGGGCGACTTCTGGGCAATCCTCTACGTGACCGTTGATGGCAAGCCGGCCAATCGCTTGCCGCAGGACAGCCAGGGCCGTTCCTACCTGGTCCTCCACGATCCCCTCTACCGTACGGACACCGTCCCCCTGGCCTCAGGCCTGGCCGACCAGGTGCACCTGGCCGAGCTGGTGGCCGAAGGCGGCTGGGGTCAATGGGCCATCGTCGGCTGGACCGTGGCCCGCGAGCCCAACCTGCGGCCCTATCGGCTGGCGTGGGTGCTGCTGGGAATCTGTGCTGTTGTGCTCCTGGTAGTCGGCGGCAAGAGGTTGGCCGTCAGTGAAGGCCCACCCTCCCCTGGCCCCTCCCTCCCAGGGAGGGGAAATGCACTGCTCCCTGCCGTCTGCTCCCTGCTGAAACAATTCGCCGGCCACTATCACGATCTGCCCGAGGGCCTCCAGTTAGCCATAACCGTCGCCGCTGCCCTGGCCTTCTACCTCTCCCCCTGGCCTTTCCTAAGCCTTCTGGCGTTAGCCCTCCTAGTAATCTCGATCCTCCTGCGCCTGGACATCGGCCTGGCCCTGGTGGCCTTCTCCATCCCCTTCTACCTCTACCCCAAGCGAATTCTCGGCCTGGCTCCCTCGATGGTGGAAATTCTGACCCTCCTTTGCCTTGCTGCCTGGGTGTTACAAGGGACAAGGGATAAGGGACAAGGGATAAGGGATAAGGGACAAGGGATAAGGGGCAAGGGACTAGGGGTAAGTCGTTGGTCTAGTTTGGATTGGGCTGTGGCTTTCTTCGTCGCCATAGCCGCTGCATCTCTGTTATGGGCCGAGAACTTCGGCGTGGCCATGCGGGAGTTCCGGGTGGTCGTCCTCGAATCGGCCCTGTTCTACTTCCTGCTGAGGGCGAGCCCGCGCCCCCCCTTCCTCCCCCCCACCCCCCTCAGTCCCCCCTCCAGGGGGGAAGTTGGGGGGGAAAGAGGGGGGGCACGCCACCTTTGGCGCATCGTCGAGGCGCTGGTCCTGGCTGCGGCCATCGTTTCCCTCCTCGGTCTCTATCAGTACTTCTTCACCGACCATGTCATCACCGCCGAAGGGGTGCACCGTATCCGCGCCGTCTACGGCTCACCAAACAACCTGGGCCTATTCCTGGGGCGGATCGTGCCCATCCTGGCGGCCATCGTCCTGTTTGGCGGCGCGTTGCGGCGGCGAGCTATCTACGGTGCGATCGCCCTGCCAGTCGCCCTCTGCCTTTATCTGACCTATTCCCGCGGCGCATGGCTGCTGGGGCTGCCGGCCGCCTTCCTCTTTCTCGGCCTCATGCGGGGAAAGAGAGCCATGCTGATCGCATTACTGGTCATCCTGGTTATCGCCCTGAGCCTGCTGCCTCTCATCGGCACTGAGCGTCTCGCTTCCCTCTTTAACACCCAAAGCGGCACCACCTTTCTACGTCTAAAGCTCTGGCAGGGAAGCCTCAACATGATCCGTGATCACCCCCTCTTCGGCGTGGGCCTGGACAACTTCCTGTACCAGTACCGCACCCGCTACGTGCTGCCCGAGGCCTGGGAGGAGCTGGACCTCTCCCACCCCCACAACATCGTCCTGGACTACTGGACTCGCCTGGGCATCCTGGGAGTGATCGCCATCGGGTGGCTGCAGTTCGCCTTCTTCAGGCAGGCCCTGCGCCTGTATCGCCAACTGGGAGACCGCGATCTGAGGGCCTTGCTGCTGGGACTCATGGCCAGCATGGTTGCTTTCCTGGCCCACGGCCTGATTGACAATTCGTACTTCCTGGTAGACCTGGCCTTCGTGTTCTGCCTGACCCTGGGGATTGTGGCCAGGGTGGGAGAACTTGGGGACAACGGTTGAATTGCCAACACGCTACGAACCTTAAAATTTTCGCGTTTTGGCCCAGAAAAGGGGGTTTTTTCTTGAGAACCTTAAAATTTTCGCGTTTTGGCCCAGAAAAGGGGTTTTTTCTTGACAGATCCGTTTTAATCTGCTATAATTACGCAAACATATAAGTAAGTCAAATGTCGCTAAATGCCACACGAGGCTTCGTGGACTCTGTCGAGGTTTTGCGGTAGAGCCCCTGGGTCTATTAACAAACTCTTCATTAGTTAACTTTCGTCGTTGACCCTTTCTTACTCCTCTTCAGGGAGCATTCAAGGGTCTTTTTATAGCGAAAGGCGGGGATGGGACACCCCCAGGGATAAGTCGAGCAATACTTGCC
>VGOG01000256.1 GCA_016875995.1 Chloroflexota bacterium | reverse complement strand
GTTCTATCTCTGTATCTCTGTATCCAACAGGGGAGGATGATGTGACGACACTAACTCTCTATTTCGACGGCCTGTGCGAACCGGTCAACCCTGGCGGGATCGCCTGCTTCGGCTGGCTGCTCCTCGACGAGCGAGGCCAGGTCGTCCAGGAGGGCAACGGCGTGGAGGCGCGGGGCCCCGATGCCACGAACAACGTGGCGGAGTGGGCGGCCCTGGAGCGCGGCCTGCGGGCTGCGGCTGCGCTGCGACCTGAGAGCCTGGAGATTCGCGGCGATTCCCAACTGGTGATCAACCAGTTGACGGGAAGCTGGCGAATGAACGCGGTGCACCTGCGGCCCTATCGGGAGCGGTGTTTGTACCTCTTGCGCGGCTGCCAGTGGGCGGCGCGGTGGATCCCCAGGGAGCAGAACGAAGCGGCGGATGCGTTGAGCCGCAAAGCTTACCGCGCTGAGGCCCTGGCCGAGGCGGAGGAGAAGCGGTGGGCGAAGGTGCCGGAGGTGCTGCCCCGGCTGCAACCCCTGGGCGATGGGGCGTACAGCGTGGGCGGCGTCTACGTGGTGGACGTCCACGCCGGGCGGTGTACCTGCCCCGACTTCACGAAGCGACACACAGCGGACTTCCCGCTACGCTGTAAACATCTCCTGGCGGCGGAAGAAGCGGAGCGGCTGGCGGCCAGGGACGCTGCCTAACACGAACCGAAGGAGGAGACCGTGACCGACGAAAAGACCGACGAGCGAGAGGATCGCCTGACCCAGCCGCGGTTCCTGGGGCGGCTGAGGGGCAAACAGGTGACTGTGACCCTTCTGGACGGCAAGGCACTGAAGGGGGAACTGGTGGACTACGACACCTACACCCTCTTTATCAAACAGGAGAGCGGCCTGGAGATCGCGGTGTTCAAGCACGCAATAAAATACGTCTGCCTGGCGGCGGCGTGAAACGTGAAACGAACGAGCGCGATCAAAACAAAAAACGCAGGTATGAACGTGGAAACACCTACCCTGGATGAAATCCTCGCCTCTCTTGATCTGGATGCAGACATCGCTGGCGAGGTCAAGGTTAGCCGGCTAACCTTTTCATATCGTGAGGCCACATAACGGCGTTTTGCGACAAAGCACGTTAACAAAAGATTATCCCGCACGGCCCGCAACCTCAAAACTGGGGCTTGACAAGCCTTTAGTTTTATGGTATAATACAGATATACAGTAGACCGTAACAGCGAGGAAAGAAGATGAATACTAAACTCACGATTCTCATCCCCAAAGAACTCCACATTGCTGTGAAGGTGAAGGCGGCGAAAGAGGATAAGACGGTAAGTGAAATTGTTCGTGGACTTTTACAGGAATGGCTTAAGGAGGAGAAAGAGAAGCCACCACCCAAATAAACAGATCGGGGCCGTACGGTGCCGATAACACCATACGACCCCTAACCCTCGCTGGTCATCATAGGCTTGCAGCGAGAGCTACGATAAATTGTAGCACAAACGTTGACTTTTAGCAAGCGGCCTACCTGCGCCAGCGAGATGCATGGGTAGGCCGCTTTTCGTTTGAGAGGAGGGCAAGATGACTGAGGAACGCTATCGGATTTACTCCCACATGACCAAGAGCCGTTTTTTGCACGTCGAGGACGCCCTGAACATCGGCAAGCTGAGGTTGTTCGGCGGCGAGTACGTCAAGGGCAAGGGGGCGACGGTGCTGGCCTGGCACTACCTGGACATCGAAGACGCCAGGGTTTTACTCAGTGACCTGGCCTGGGGCAAACCGGTAAACTATACAGAGTATAAGGGCAGCACCAACGGCGGCCAGGCCGTCTCCAGGGTCTTGAAAATCAAGACCAACGGGGATAAGACCTGGTTCACGTTAGAGAACGGCCCAGGCGAAGTGATAGGCGAAGGGGCGGTGAAGCCAGCGGGTGAACCCGAAGCGATGGTCAACGTTCCCTTCAACGTCTGGGATGCCCGTCGGCTGGCCTTCACCGTCCTGGCCCACCTCGACGCCTGGACGGTGATCACGTTCAAATCGAGGGTGTTGGCTCAAAACTGAGCCTTTTGGAGGGGAGGGCTCCGGCCTTCCCTATCCCACAAAACGAAGGGGGTTGATACATGAGCTTTGAGGTCGAGATCGAGAGGTTTGAGCTGGCCAAGTGCGAGACTTTTTGGAGTATGCTTCGCCGCTGGCTGGCGAAACTGTTGAGGAAGGAGGTGCCAAGTGAAAGGTCTATTCTGTGACTCGGAAAGGCAGATCAGCCTACAGGTCACGGGTGCCAGCATGATCCCCACCCTGAAGCATGGCGACATCGTGATCATAAGCCCCGACGGGCAGCCCGCCAACGGCGACCTGGTGGCCGCCAAGGTGAGGATGGACAGCGGCTGGTCTGGCCCCATCGTGAAGCGGTTCTATCCTGACGGCGATGGTCACGTTCGCCTGAAACCCGACAACCCGGCCTACGAGGACCTCGTACTGGCGATGGGCGACGTGCAAATCGTCGGTATAGTAGCCAAGACGGTGCGGTGGGCCGATGTGCGCCAATGGTGCAAACATGCCATAGCAGGCGAACGACCTGAGACCTGCAGCATGTTCGGCGTTGACGCCCACACGCCGGGGGGGTTCTGCAAGCTGAACGGCTACAGCGTCGAGGCGTGGGGACTCGAGGCGGCGCTGGCCATGCGAACGCCGTGCGCCTTTGACGAGCCTGACGACGCCCCGGTCTGGGCCAAAGTGGGAAGATGGCGAATCCAGGAGTTTCCTCTCGGTTGCGGAAATCCTGAGCAGATTAACAGCGAGAGCGGCCAAGCAAGAGCCTAGCCGCTTCCAAGGGAGCCCCTGCGTGTCCTGGCGGGATCCGGGGGCTCCCACCCACATTCTATCACAGAACAGAGAGGAGAGCAAAATGGCATTGCAAATTAGCGTCAATTTCATCGAGCCCGATGAGAACACCTGCTACCTGGTCGGCCCGGAGGGGTTGGTCTGGACGCAGCCGTCCATCGGTGAGCCGTTCATCTTGGCGGCCCGCAATGAGCAAGAACGCAAGACCGCCGAGTTATTTGTAGGCGAACTGCTCGAGCAGGGCCTCGTGCCCTACGGGATACCTCTCCAGCAACGGGCGACCCGCGCTCTGTTTGGTGGTTCGCCAATCCGAGATTGCCGATGGGTACACCACACCGACGCGCCCGCGCCGACTGGCGAGGATGACGAACTGCCAACACGTGCGGCTGTCATTCAATGACGGTTAGCCCCTTCACCCTCAGCCCATCACTCAGGTGGTGGGCTGGGGTGAGTGGACTAGCAGAGAGGAGAAGCAGATGAGCAAAAGGGCAGGGATATACACCCGGGTTTCAACTGAGAAGCAGGGAGAGGAAGGTTATAGCCTGGACACCCAATTGGAAGCGTGTCGAAGGTATGTAGCCGAGCAGGAATGGGCCCCGGCCCTCGATCTGGACGGAAAACCTATCGAAATCAGTGACCAAGCCAGCGGGGCCAATCTGGACAGGCCAGGACTTGAGCGCCTACGAGATCTGGTCACTGATGGATTATTGGATGTGGTGGTGATTTACGATTTAGACCGTCTGGCTCGCGAAGCGGGCCTTCTATACCTTCTGGAAAAGGAATTCCAAAAGGCGGGAGTCGAAATCCACTACGTGTTGACCCAATTCGACAATACCCCTTCAGGCAAGCTTCTCAAGCAAATGAAAGCCAGTATCGCTGAGTTTGAGAAAGCCATGATCGTGGAACGACTCCGACGAGGCAAACGTGGTAAGGCGCGGCGGGGACAAGTCGTGGGTAGTGCCTGTCCGCCCTACGGTTATTGCTTTGCCCAGGACGGAGAAGGCCGCACTGTAAATCTCCAAATCGTTGAGGAAGAGGCCGCAACTGTGCGGATGATCTTTGAATGGTACGTCTATGGCGATGACTCAGAAGACCCTCTTTCTCTCTATGCCATAGCGCGCCGCCTCAGTAAACTGCGCATCCCCACCTGGACAGACCTGCGGGCAACAGGGCACGTGAAAAAAAAGGAGAGAGGCATTTGGGATTCCTCCGCCGTACGCAACCTGCTCAAGAGGGAAACTTATGCAGGAACGTGGTACTATAACCGCCGAGAGATGACGGGCAAGAACACGAGGCAAAGGCGATCTAAGGAAGAATGGATCCCTGTCGAGGTGCCCGCCATTGTGAGCCGTGAGCTTTGGGAAGCGGCCCAGGAGCAGCTTGCCAGAAATAGGAACATGACACAACCTCATCCTAGATACAAATATCTGTTACAAAGCCGGCTGCGGTGTGGGCAGTGTGGCTGCGCCCTAACCTCCAAAACCTATCGCAACAATGGGCGGTTATACAAGTATTACACCTGCCGGGGCAATGCTCTGGATCGAGGAAGCGATTTTGCCCACCGTCGTTGTGAGATGCCAAGTATTCGGGCGGAAGCGGCAGATGGGCTTGTGTGGGACCACGTGTCGGCCCTGCTTCTCAACCCCCGGTGCCTCCTGGAAGGATTGCGAGCGCGTGCGGAAGAGGCAGAAGAGGCCGTTAAGCCCCTCAAGAGAGAACTTGTCGGGGTGGAGGAGGCAATACAGGATCAGGATAGGAAATTGAAGAAGCTTTTGGACGACTACCTGGAGGACAAGCTTCCCAAGGAACTTCTGGTTGAAAAACGTCATGATCTGGAGCGCCAAAAGGCCAGCTTGCAACGGAGGCAAAGCGATCTCCAGACCCGATTGAACGCAGCGGTGATCACAGAGGAGACGATAGTGAGCCTGGAGGATTTCTGCCAACAGATAAGCGTGGGTTTGGAGCTTGTAACCTTTGAGGACAAACGCCGTATTTTAGAACTACTTTCTGTGGAGGGAATCGTAGAATGGAAAGACGGTGACCACACTATAAAGATCAGTGGCTACTTCCCCGAGGACGTTCTAACAGTCGGTGATAACGTCTTCAAAGGGTGTAAGTCTCAAATAGTGAGCCTATGCCGCCAGCGGGAGCGTGAAATAAGCCTCGGCAGTGCCGATAACGACTGTTTGCTG
>VGOG01000255.1 GCA_016875995.1 Chloroflexota bacterium | reverse complement strand
ACTGGTTTCGGGATCAATCCTGAGGTGCGCAGCATGATCGGCATGGCCCAGGGCGTGCTCAGTAACCCGGCCAACGGTTTCATCCGCGGCGAGTTGGGGCGTATGGTCTCGATGGACATGGTGTACAATCAGATCGCCGTGGATTTGCAGCCCCAGGATAAGCGGGAGATCGAGGGCCTTCCTGAGCAGTTGCCCGGCTACCGAGAGCTGGATCAGCGGGTGCTGAAAGCCCTTTATCTGTTGCAGGCTGTCCCCTGGATCGCGGTCACGGCCGAGACGCTGGCCCACGCGCTCCTGCGAGATGTGAGGACACAGGATCTCAACACCCTGAGGGACGAAGTCCAGGTCAGCCTGGAGCGGCTGCGAACCGCCCGCTACGTGGTCCCCAAGGAAGAAGGCGTCTGGGAGTTCCTCACCGGGACCAAGAAGAGCTTCGAGGAGGAGGTGGCCGGCGTCACCGTGCGCCAGATTGACCTGCGACGGGAGGTGCGCAAGGCGCTGGCCGAGGTGCTGCGACCAGTGGGCAAGCTGAACTACAAGGATGGCCTGCGTTCTTTCGACGTGATTGTGCGGGGCGATAGGGAGGAACTGCAATCAGGCCAGGACATCGTTCTGGAGGTCTGCTCGCCGCTCCACGTGGAGCTGGAGGACGGGTTCAGCATTGAGGATCTGGAGCAGATCGAAAGCTTCGGCCACGTGAACACGGTGTACTGGGTGGCTGCCGAGAGCCCGGAGTTAACCCAGCATCTCACCCGGCTGATCAAGCTGGGCGAGGTACTGGAGAAGTGGCAGGCCAAGCACAGCAAGACCGACGAGGAACGGGAGATCATCCGCGAGAAGGGAACGGAGCTAAGCACCCTGCAAGGCAAGATCGAGACGGCGCTGCGGGTAGCCCTGTACAACGGGACCATCATCTGGAACGGCCGGGCCGAGGAACTGGACGGGCGCACCACCACCCTCAATCCTATCTTCAATCGCTACGTCAGCCAGGTGGTGCCCTACGTCTACCCCAAGTTCCCCCTGGCGGCGGTCAAGCCCAACGAGAAGGAGATCGAGGCCGTACTGACCGTAGCGCCTTACGCCCTGCCTACGGTAGGGGCGGCGCTAGACCTCTTCGGGGCCGACGGCCACCTGAACCAGCACAGCGCGGTGGTGGACGAGGTCAGGCGGGAGTTGGAGCGGCGGTCCAATCGAGGCGAGGAGTTGAGCGGCAAGGCGCTGGAAGAGCATTTCACAGGCGGAGACTACGGCTGGCATCCAACCATCGTTCGCCTGATTCTGGCATCCATGTTCCGGGCCGGAATGGTCACGGTCAAGGCGGACAACGTACACTACACCGATTGCACCGTCCCGGCGGCCCAGGTGCTCTTCACTCAGGTGCGTCCTTTCCGCCGGGCCGTCTTCTTCTACGAGGAGGCCGAGGCGGTCACGCCAGACGAGCTGCGCCGCACTCAGGACGAGTTGAAAGTGATCTTCGATGCACCCCGCCGGGAGGAGACAGCCAACGTCCTGGCCGAGCAGATCGGAGAGGAGATGGGGCGCTGGCGTGATCGCACCGAACGGGTAGTGCTCCAGCTACGCCCAGCCGGCTACCCGATCCCGGAGGCTCTGGAGCGCAGCGGTGACCTGGCCAACCGGGTCACCCGCTTCCGCAATCCGGGCAAGATCGTCAAGGCATTTCTGGAGAATTTGGACGAAGTGCGAACCTGGCACGCGGAGGCACAGGCCCTGTACGAGTTCATTCGCGACAAGAAGCTGCCAGTGTTCGAGCGAGCCCGCGGGATGCTGGAGGAGATCCAGCGGGCCGAGGGAATCGCTGGGACCGAGCCGTTGACCGAGAAGGATGCCCAAGGATGGAAAGAGATGCTACAGACACTTGTGGACAGCGGGCAAGCTGCCCATGACTGGGACCTCTTCATGGCGGCCTACACGCCGCTGCGGGAACGCTATCGTGGCGTGTACCAAACACTGCATCAGCAGCGGGACGAGGCTGTGGCGCAAGCCCGACAGGAGTTGGAGACGGCTGGTGTGCCTACGAATGCCTTGTTGGTCTATGAGTGTCAGGGATTAAAGTGGACAGAAGATGGTCTGGGATGCGAGCGCTGTAGCGCGCCGCTCAAGGAGCTATACCTGCAGGCCGTGGCAGTGCCGAACCTGGTTCGGCAGTTGCGGGAGAGGCTCGAAGCCGAGACAGGGTACGGCGATGAGGTGCCCAAGGTCAGGCGCCTACGGGTGTCTCAAGTAGTGCCAAAGCTGCGCATTGAGAACGAGGCTGAGTTGGAGGAGGCGCTGACGGCCCTACGAAGTGCGGTCACGGAAGCTCTGGGTGAGGCCAACGCTGTCGAGTTAGAGTAACTTGGGGCGATGATCTTGGTAGCGGAAGGGCAGAGTCTTTTGGAGGAAATCTAGTAAACACCTCTGGCCATCATCTTGTCAGGAGGGCCAATGAGTAGGACAAGTGGCAACAAAATCCCAGATCGGCCAAACCGATCGACCAAGCGCCTTTGGATCTTCGACATCCGGGATCCTGCATGGCAATGGGTTGGTGCAATTGCCGCAATCGTTGGCTTGGTGGTGACGGTGATCATCGCCGTGGTGTCGTGGAATAGACAGATCCCACACCACGAGCTTGTTGTTCGGCGACTGATTGACTTACCGGTATTCTATGTTGGCGAGAACGCGAATGAGAAGGTTCAAATGTACTATGATTCTCAGCCTGTCAGCTACGCTGGGTTGATAGCAATCCAAATTGAAAACGCTGGCAACAGAGAGATTACCCCTGAACAGTGGGAATTCCCTCTCAGTATTCAATTTGAGCAGGACGTGATCGCTGCGTATGCGTACGTCAGCGACAGTAAGCCCGCAGGTCTACGCCCGGTCATGTCAGTTGACAACAACACCTTAACCGTGGAACCTCTATTGCTCAATCCCGGCGACTCTTTCACTCTTAATGCTATTCAGTTCATTATGTCCTATGATACTGAGAGACTGCTGCGTCTTAACTTCATCCCTTCACAGTTCCGAGTGATCGCTAGGATACGAGGTGTGGACATCACTGTAACCAGTGGGGGGGCTCTCTATTCCCTGTCAAGTGCTCTGCGTTCCTCCCTGACAATTGGGCTTTTCTTCCTGCCAGTAGCTTTCATTGGTGCTTGGGCGTTTGCGCAGGTCTGGCAACTGATATTTGGTGTAAAACCGAGAGCAGCAGTCATACTGTTCATTTGCCTGGCCCTGATCATATTGGAGATCGGTTTGCTGGTTTGGACCTCCCTTGAGATCGAGCGCATGTTCAGAAATCTGTTATACGTTGCAACAGACCCAGGCAGATAGGTACATAGATAGACAAGCTATGAACCAACAATCCAAACGTGCCATCAAATCACTAGTCCTCACCCTCCGCCACAAGCTGGAGGACGACATCGCCATCCAACTGAAGCGCTACGGCTTCGCTGGCGAGCGCTGGCTGCCCCTGGAGCGACTGCCCCACATCGAGCGGGACGACCAGGCAGCGAGTGACCACTACCGGCTGAAGGCCGCCCTGGAGCAGCAACTCCGCCGCATGGGGGTGGACCCAGCCAAGGCAAAGCCCCAGCAGCACGCTGAGGCGGTGGACTGGTTCGTGCGCGAGATCGCCTTCACTCACCTCAATCGCCTGGTGGCCCTCAAGTGCCTGGAGGTGCGAGATCTGATCCCTGAGATCATCACCACCCGCGAGGCCTACGGCGGCCGCTCCCGCGCCCACTACGACTATCGCAACGCCCACCCTGACCAGGCCCGCCAGCCTGACGACGCCCTCCCCGACGCCATCCGCCAAGTCTGCCAGCGGGTGTACGCCGAATTCAAGTTCCTCTTCGACGTGGGCGACCCAGCGGTGGGCCGCCACCCCCCAGCCAACTCCATTCTCTGGCCCAGCTACCCCGTCCTCAAAGAGTGCATAGCCCTCATCAACGACCTCGACGCCGAAGCCGGCCTTACGGAACACGCAGCACGCAACACGCCCGATGCCTCCAACCTCCAACCTCCAACTTCCAGCCTTTGGGCTGAGGACGAGATCATCGGCTGGATCTACCAGTTCTATAACGCCGAGCACAAGGAGGCCATCCGCAAGCGAGGCAAGCCCCGCCGCCCGGCCGAGGTGGCCGTCATCAACCAGTTCTTCACCCCCCGCTGGATCGTCAAGTTCCTGGTGGACAACACCCTGGGCCGCCTCTGGCTCGAAATGCACCCGAATTCGGAGCGGGTACGAGCGAAATGCGATTATCTCGTTCCTGAACCGCTGCCAGCCAATGAATCGGAAATCGAAAATCGGCAATCGAAAATCGCCCTCGACCCTGATTCGCCCATCAACAACCCTCACGCCCCACCCCGCCGCGAGCCGAAGCCTGTGACCGAGATTCGCCTCATTGACCCCGCCTGCGGCACCATGCACTTCGGCCACTACGCCTTCGAGGTCTTCCAGGAGATGTACCTGGATTCCCTCGACCACGGCTGGCCGATTGCGGATGACGAAGCGGGTGTCCCAATCGAAAATCGCAAATCGGAAATCGCAAATCTGATCTTGCGCCACAACCTCTACGGCGTGGACATTGACCTGCGGGCCGTGCAACTGGCCGGACTGAGCCTGTTCATCAAGGCCAAGACCGCCAACCCCAAGGCCCACATCTCCCACCTCAACCTGGTGGTGGCCGATGCCGTGCTCCCCGCCGACGGCGCCCGCCAGCGATTCCTGGATCAGTACAAAGACGACAAGGTGGTGCAGGACGCCGTGCGGCAGGTGCTGGAGGAGATGGAGAACGTGGCTGAGGTAGGCAGCCTGCTGCGGGTAGAGGAGCGGCTGCAGGACATCCTGGCCAGGGCCGGCCACGCGGCAGTACGGGATTGGGACGCCCGGCGGCAGCGGGAGTTGCCTGGCTTCGAGCCGCCCACTCGCCAACTCTCCCTGGCCGAAGTTGCCGGCGCCGTGCCGGAGCAGTGGGGTGCCCACTACACCCTGGCCCGCCTGCTGGACGACCTCCGCGCCTTCG
>VGOG01000254.1 GCA_016875995.1 Chloroflexota bacterium | reverse complement strand
TTTCAGACCCCGCCTGCCTGGTGCCACTGGTCGAAGAACCCCAGGGCGAAGCTCTTGCTTTCGCCGCCGACGGCCTGGGCTACTACACCATTAGCGAAGGCGCCTTTCAGCCGATCTATTTCTATGAGGATCTCTCTACCTGGGTGGTATCCTGCCTGGGGGACAGCATCACCGAAGGCATTCCCTACTCCGGGACGGAGAACACCTATCCGGCCCGCCTGCAAGTGATGCTCGATGCGGCCTACGGTTCTGGCAGCTTCGAGGTGATCAACCATGGAGTGGGCGGTTATCGAGCCGACCAGGTGCTGGCCGACCTTCAGAATTTGAACTGGATGGCGCAAGACAATCCCGACTTTGTGTTGTTGCTGGTCGGGGGCAACGATTTGGCCCAACTGCAGTCCATTGAGAGCACCGTCGCCGAAGTGCAAGCCATCGTGGACGTGGTCACTGCCCACATCAATCCGGACGATTCTCACCCCCAGATCATCGTTTCGGCCATCCCTCCGAATCTCATTTCTGAACTGGCAACGTGGTGGGTGTCGGTTTACAACGACAGTCTGGAAAGCAATCTCACCGGGATGGACCTGTGGTTTACCAGCAACTGGGACGATTTCTACGATCCAGCTACAGGCCAGGCGGATGCCTCATTGATGGCTGACCTCGTGCATCCCAATGTCGAAGGATACGTGGTGATGGCCGAAAACTGGTTTGAGGTGCTCGACTCTCTCCTCCCAACGCCGACGCCAACTGCCACGTCAACACCCACTGGCACGCCGACGGCCACACCCAGTCCCACCAACACACCAACGCCCACCGCGACGCCTACGAGCACGCCCACGCCAACCACCACCTCCAACTCCTGGCCACCCCCGGTCCCCGCCGAGTTGATCCTCACCGTGCGCGAAACAGCGGGCATCGCCCGCAGTGGCGAGATAGTACGCTCTGGCGTGCCCTTGCCCCACAGCCTGGACGTGCGCGACACCAACACCCTGACCCTGGTGGATGCTGGTGGTACACCCGTGCCCGCTGAGTTCCAGGTCCTGGCTCGCTGGCACGCCGGCCGGGAGGACACGAACGTGCCCATCCAGTGGCTTTTGGTGACCTTCCCCGCCAGCGTGGCCGCTAATGGCAGCACCACCTATCGCCTGGTTACCGATGGATCAGCCGGCCCGAACCCTCCGCCAGCCGTGGCGGTGAGCCTGGCTCAGGACGGGGACCAAATCACGGTGGACACCGGCGCCGCCATCTTCCGCCTGGGTGGAGATCCTGGTGCCCTCTTCGATGAAATCCGCCTGGCCGACGGCACCAGGCTGGTCAGCGGAGGTGCGCTTGTAGCCCGCGTGGTAGACGCTCAGACCTCCGAGGTTTTGGAAACCTCGGAGGTCTTCACCCGACGCCTCGCCATTGAGCATGCCGGGCCATTGACCGCCATCGTGGTGGTAGAAGGGGCCTACGACATGGCGCCCGTGGGTGGTGGCGGGCTATCATCGTTTCGCCGCTACGTCTTCACCGCCGGCTCTCCCACGGCCATCGTGCGACAGGCCGTGAACTGGGAAGGGGACCGCTGTCCTGCGAACGGTTGGGATCTGACGTGCGACGCAGACAGCGATGGTGACCTGGACGTGAACGGCTTACGCATTGAGCGGGTGCGCGATACCCTCACTTTGGACCTGACCTGGCCCCTGACGATGATGGCTGTGGGCGACTTTCAGACACCCGCTGTGCAGGGCAGCGCCATTGCCGGGCAGAGCGCCTGGGTGTGTCAGCAACTCCGCACAACCCGCACCGACCCACTGGCCTTTGATGTGCACGTGCCAGGAACGAGCGGCGCGTCCGGCACAAAAGCGGATGGAGCGATGTTAGCCGTCAGCGATACATCGGGTGCCGTAGCCGTGGCTCTGAACCACATGCACCGCTACGAGCCGCAAGCGTTGCGCCTGCTGGACGACGGTCGCCTGGCAGTGGACATGGCCGATGATCAGGTCTGGTTGGGTCAACGCCAGGGGCTGTTCGCTACCCTGGCCGTCAGTGCCCTGCCCGCCCCCCTCCCCCCCATCCCCCCAACATTGGGGGGAGCGAGGGGGGCGGGGGAACGGGGGGCGCGGAGCGAGCTTGATCGGCTGCTGTGGTCACCCCTCAATCACCCACTGCGCGCCTGGCCCGAACCGGCCTGGTTTGCCGCATCGGATGCTGTGGACGAGTTCCCTGTGGGCTTGCTGCCCGCAGACCTGGCCGATTACGACACGCTGGTGGCGACGACGCTGGCCAACACCCTCCAGAAAGTGGATGAGAAGGGGCTGGCCGGGCTGATGACCTTCGGCGTCTACCCCCGCTACTGGGGCACCCCCCTCTACGGGGATGAACTGGACTGCGGCGGCAACGATCCCACCTCTGGCGAGACCTGGGATAACACCTACTGGTGCGCGACCTGGACCGATTACCACAACACCGTCGCCACGGCGCCGATCTGGGCCATGCGCAGCGGCCAGGTGGAGTGGCTCGACGAGATCGCCTTCCCCGGCGCGCTGCGTACCCTGCACACGCAAATCATGCAATGCGCCACCGGCGACGACTGGTTCTACTGCGGCCAGGCTCCGGCCGGCTACGGTGGCTATCGCGCGGACTTCAACGGTTCTCATGCCTACTTTGACAACCTGTTCCTGTACTACTGGCTGACCGGCGACCACACCGTGGTGGAGATGCTAGAGCGTGGCGCGAGTTCTATGCGTGATTACCTGTGCAGCAGGCGCCCGGGCGCTCCCTGTCTCCCCGACGACCCACCCACCGACTTCTGGGCACAGCTCACGGGCCGCGTGGCCTCGCAGTGGTTCGCTGTTTTCCGCTTCGTGGGGCTGGCCAGCGACGATCCCAGCTATCTGGAGGATCATCAGTCGGGCCTGGCGCGGGCTGTCACCCAGCATTATGTAGAAGCGCAGCAGAATAGCACAGGCTACGGCTTCTGGCTGTACGGCGGTGACCCGGTAGATGGGCCAGGCACAGATACTACTGACCAGCTCTGGATGGTGTCGCTCTACGACATGAACAACCTCTACCGCCTGCAGCGTGATACTAACGATGCCACCATCGGCAACCCGGCCATCCCACCCGATCAGGTATTGGCGGCCTGGGCACGTACCCTGGTGGACTTCGGCTCGACCGTCTCCGGCGATGGCACGGCCAACGGCCTGTGGCCCAGCGCGCTGTACTTCACCTGGGAGGGTGACCGCATCGGTGGCGCCCTGATCGAGGTCACCGCCAACACCGAAGGGGGCGATCCCTACCTGTGGAATACCAACAAAGCCAACCTGACCGCCCTGCTGCTGCGGGCCGGCCAGCAAACGGGTGATACAGCCCTGACCCAGATGGGTGCCGACCTGACCTATCTGGCACTGGATGCCGCCCTGGACGACGGCTCGCCGCTGGGCAAAGTGCAGGGGCTCTACCTCTCCCGCCTGCACGCCGCCGTGGCCCGCCTGGCCGCTGCTACCTGTGACCTCCCTGGCGACCTCAACTGCGACTGTGTCGTAGACATCGCCGACATCATGCTGGTGGCCGCCTGCTGGCGGAGCAACGACCCGGCATGTGCTCCGTACGATCTGGACGACGACAGCGACATTGACATCGTGGACATCATGCTGGTGGCCGTTCACTGGGGAGAAAGCTGTGACCAGTAATCAGTGATCAGTGATCAGTGATCAGTGATCAGTAACCAGTGATCAGTGATCAGGGAATGAGTGATCAGGGAATTAGGGAACCTGTGTTCTGCTTACCTTCTGTCCGTTAAATCCTAACGTCCGTCTGTCCGTTAAATCCTAACGTCCGTTGTTCCGATCCAAGGAGGATTTGCAATGCAAAACCCATTATCACCAAAGCCAGGAGTGAAGGAACTCATCGCCACTGCTTGCATAGCGTTGGTCTGTCTCGGCCTTTTGCTGATGGGCAGCCACGGCGGCGGGCTCTGGCAGGCGCACGCTCAGGCTGCGGATCCCAATCCACCCAGCGAGACGGTGAAGCTGATTTTCATCCACCATTCGTGTGGCTCGAACTGGCTGGCTGACGGCAATGGCGGACTGGGCATCGCCCTACGCGACAATAACTACTTCGTCAGCGACACCAACTACGGCTGGGGACCAGACAGCATCGGCGATAACACCGACATCGGCCACTGGTGGAACTGGTTCTGTGGCCCCAACAGCACTACCTACCTGAGCGCTCTCTACGCCGAGAGCGGCCAGCACTCCAGCTACTCCCGACTTTCTACCGATCCCGGCGGCGAGAACCAGATCGTCATGTTCAAGTCCTGCTATCCCAATTCAAATCTGAAGGGAAACCCAACCGATCCGCCGACAACCGATCCGAATCCCCTGCGCGGTCAGGACTGCTGGTCAGAGCACCACACCGTGGCCAACGCCAAGGGCATCTACAACGACATCCTGGAGTACTTCGAGACGCGGCAGGACAAGCTGTTCGTGGTCATCACCGCCCCACCCGTTCAAAGCGGTACCTACGCCGACAACGCCCGCGCCTTCAACACCTGGCTGGTCGAGGAGTGGCTGGACGGCTACCCACACGACAACGTGGCCGTCTTCGATTTCTACAACGTCCTCACCTCCAATGGGAGGAACTGGTACACCAACGACCTGGGCTGGGACACGGGAAACCACCATCGCTACCACGACGGCGCCGTCCAGTACATCACCGACCAGGGAGGCAACACCGCTGCCTACCCCGACGGCGGCAGCGACAACCATCCATCGGCAGCCGGCAACCAGAAGGCCAGCGGCGAATTCGTCCCCCTGCTGAACATCTTCTACCACCGCTGGAAATCGAGCCAGAGCGCAACCACCTACTACGTCCGCCCCGACGGAGGCTCTCCCGAAGAGTGCACCGGCCTGGTGGACGCGCCGTACTCCGGCAGCGGCATCAACCAGCCCTGCGCCTGGGACCACCCCTTCCGCGCCTTGCCACCGGGCGGCACGCCGCGCATCGTCGGCGGCGACACCCTCATCATCGGCGGCGGCAGCTACATGATGGGCTACGGCGCACACGGCGCCGACGCCTGCG
>VGOG01000253.1 GCA_016875995.1 Chloroflexota bacterium | reverse complement strand
AAAACGCCAGCCTCAGGGCACGCAAAAGCACGGCCTTGGCTGGCATCGGGTTCGGGGCGGTGTCGTGAGCTGGTCGAAGAGATGTTGTTTGCCGTGTCGCTCGAATACGGCCAAGGCGGGCTGCGGTGCCCTCAACAACTGCAACCATTTTAGCACAATGCGAGCTTTTGGTCAAGAGAGGGGCCGTCCGCCAGCCGGCCCTGGTAGCTGATGGTGGAGGAGTCGCCAGCCAGCGCAGGTGCCTTGAGGGGCAGGGCTCCGGCGCTTGTGGCCCGGAGCAGGCCGCCTACCACCAGCAGGGTGAAGAGGACGTTGCCGCGTGAAGGCAGCCAGGCGCGCAGCCGGCCAGGGCGTTTAGGAAACGCCTGTTCTTGCGCGGTCCTACGCCGCGCAGCGCAGTATCGGTCGAGTGCTTCGACCAGGTAGGTGAGAAGACTCTTTTGCTCGTTCATTTCACTTTCCTCCTCGTTTAGAGTTTAGAGTAGCCCCTTGCGGGGGCGGCTGATTTGCCGTCACTCGGTTCCATGAGAGTGCTCCTTTCTGCTTATCTGCTTGCAGCTCACAAGCTCACCGCTGTGCTTGACAGTATTGCACATCTGTGTTACTATATCCGTGTATGACACGTACAGGAGCGCATAGAAATGCAACTCAGACCGACAACAGGTGACAAGGAAGGCCGCTTGCTCTCCGTTCTGGATCTGGAAGGGATCTCAGTGCTGAATCTGGATCGGGATCGGGCACGGCTGTCCTTCCTTTCCGACGACGAACTGGCAGACGCCTTGTATCGCCTGCGAAGTAAGGGCTGGCTTATCCCCATCGAACGGGGTAAGTATCTGGTGGTGCCACGCGCTGGTGTAAGCGGCTGGGACGAGCACCCGTTCCTCGTAGTGGATGCCCTTCTGCCCGGCGAATATTACGTCTCCTACTGGACGGCGTTGGCTCACTACGGCCTGACGGAACAACTCCCCTCCACCGTGTTCGTGGCGGTATCGGGGCAACGGAAAAAGTCTTTCAGCTTTCACCAACGGCGCTATCAGTTCGTGACCGTGCCGCCGCGCCGCTTCTTCGGCTGGACCGAAGAGCGTATCGGAGACCATGCCTTCCGCATCGCCCAGGTGGAGAAGGCCCTGGTGGACGCCCTGTACCAGGAGCGATACGGCGGCGGGATCATCGAGATCGCCAAATGTCTGCACCATGCCCACGGCGTCGCCGACCCTGCCAGGCTCATAGCCTATGCCGTACGCATGGACAGCGCTGCCTTATGCCGCCGCCTGGGCTACCTCATGGAAACGCTGGGATGGCCGGAAGCCTCGGGACTGCTTCCCCACCTGGGGCGAACCGCCGTCGTCTATCTCTCCACGTTGCTCCCCCGCACGCCGTCGTCTTTCAGTGAGCGTTGGAAACTGTTCGTGAACGTCTGCAGCTCTATCCTTTCACCCTGAAGTCATCAACGAGCTTGTCCCGGTCAAGTTCAAGTTAGTGGCTGGCGGTTGGCGACGGGTTGATCTGTTTCAGCACGTCCGGGAGACTGAGGCCCTGTGGGAAGCCCACCTGAGCGGTGTGCTGATGGGCGAATGTCCGCCCTTTGACGAAGCTCTGGACGTGGTCAGCCGCAACCTCCGGTTCTTGCGGAAGTAGCCGTAATCGGCAGCGGTGCGGAGGTGCTGAGAAACCATCGCCCTGGCTCCTCTGCTTCTCGCCCTTCTGCTCGTCTGCCCCCTCCGCTCACGGTTCCTCTATCCGCTCCAGCCGCACTTCGCTGTATCCCTTCCGGTGCGCACTCAGCCGCTCTGGTAGCAAAAGTCTGCCTGTCCACAGGCAATTCCCCCCACACGGCTCAATGTCCACCCCACGTGATTGATTATCTCACCAACTACTGATGAGCCGCCTCCCACCAACCGACGACAACAGCATTGACGCACCCATCACCTTCTCCCGCTACGACTTACTCGTTCGTAGCAATCACGGTAGCTTCATGATGAACGCCAACTTGTAATACGCTGGCCGGATGTCAAAAGACGAACCGCTACCGGTTGCATCGGTTGTACCGGAGTGGGTGTGTGCCCCAGCCGAACCAATGTGCCCACCGTAGTCGTCGCCGTTAGCCTCCATCTTGGCACCGGTAGGATGCTCAGGTGCCATACCCGAGATGTAAAGCGAGTGGCTGTGTGCACCAGCCGAATCAGTTGTAAAGCTGTGGGTATGCGATGGCAGGTTGGAAACGGAAAGGGTCTTGGTGTGCGAACCGCCTGTCTCTCCGGGGTCCTCACTCGCACTCACACTCAGAATAAATCGGTCTGTTAAGTCCGGTGTGCCGTTCGTTCCATCACACAACGCCCAACCATCTGGAATCTCGGAGAGTGAGCCGCTCCACATAACGATTGTCCCAGGCGGAATCAGACTTAGACCGGGTGCGAGCTTGTCCTCGGTAATTGATCCGTCCGGCACGGTCACCGCCTGCACCGCAAAGGGCACGCTCCCCAACTGCACCCGCGGCGTCATCTCGTCGTCCGTGCCCACGGTGATGCCCAGGAATAGCGAATCGTGGCCTGTGATCACACTTTGCGGGATGGGTGTCAGGCTTCCCAGCATGACGTTGAACAGGCCATCACTCACCTGCACGCCGTTGGAGCCGGTCCACTGCTCCTCCCACAAGGGCACGCCGCCAGAGGCCACGTCGTACAGACGGAAGATCATGTTGACGGTGTTGGTGATGGGGTTGCCGTCGGCGTCGGCCAGGCGGCCCTGGTAGGCGATGGTGCCGGTGGAGGTGCCAGCCGCAGCCGGGGCACGCAGGGGCAGGGCACCGACACTGTTGGCCCAGAGCAGGCCAGCCACCACCAGCAGGGTGAAGAGGACGTTCCCCCGACTCGGCAGCCAGGCCCGCCAATGGCCTGACAGGCTGGGCCACCAGAGGGGGATGCGAATGTACGTCTTGGCTTTCATTTTCTCAACTCCTTTCTTTTTGCTCGCTGTTGCCAATAGAAATGAAACGTGGTATAATCATATGTGGATGGATCTTATAAACATTGCTGCTGGAGAAAAGCTCTCAATGACCCTTCCGAAGGCATCCCTGGATGCCTCATTCTGGATCAACGCCCATCAAGTTGGTTTGACCTCCTTTCTGCCTGAGTACTTCCAACTCTTCGTATGCTCCGAAGTGGAAAGGGAAATCCTACACCCTCTGACTACGAAGGGCCTGCCAGTGGCTGCTGCTCTGCAATTCCAGGAATGGTGTGAAGCAAAGATCATCGCCCGACAGGAGCCAGCCCGACCGGTAGATTGGTATCACGTGGGCGAGAATGCGGCCATTGCTTTGGCCATTGATGGTAACTATGTGCTGTTGATTGACGACCAAAACCCGTACCATTACGCCCGCTCAAAGGGCCTCAGAGTAGTGAATAGCGCCGACTTTGTAGTCTTGTTGTATTACGTTGGTAAGCTGAGCTATCCTATTGCCGAGTCCACCATCAGCCGATTGGGTCTTGGCAAACACTTATCTCGCACTGCCCTGGCTGCATTGGGTATGTTGGCGCAACGAAAAGGAGAACGATGATGACTACACAAACTGTTACTAAGACAATTCGCCTCTCTCCTGAAGAGGGGATGGCCTTGGAACAACTCAGCCGCGAAGAACATTTGCCAGAGAGCACGTTGTTGAAAAAGCTGGTGCTTGATGGACTGGCCCACCGTCGGCTGGATTGGGCTTGCGCAGCTTATGCGCGAGGCGAAATAAACATCCGGGGAGCAGCTCGCTACGCCGGCCTCAGCATCTACGAGATGCTGGATGAATTGAAGCGTCGGGATGTCGAGATCGTTTCGCCGGAGCAGTTCCTCGATGGATTGACAGACTTGGCCGATTTGTTTGACCTGCCCGAACTGCGTGAAGTGGCCGGCGAGCTGCGGGCCTCGACTGGCCAATAGTTGGCTTCCCCAGGATGTGTGATTGCCGGGGCTGTGGGCGATGATGCTTACAGCCCCTTTTTGCATTCTCTGCCCCATGCTGTATCCCTTGTTGCCATAGATGCCTCCCACCAGCAGGTAGAGCACACGCCCCCGTGTTATTGCATCCGCTTATCTGCTATCCCATCCGCTGCCTCCGTCTGTACCCCTAAACAAAACGCCAGCCTCAGGGCACGCAAGGGCACGGCCTTGGCTGGCGTCGGGGTTGGGAGATATGTCGGATGGGTTGGCCTGGCACCGCCGAGGGCGCACTCTTGCACCCCACATCGGCCAAATCCTTTGATTGAGCCTGTCCAAATAACCAGGTATCTACATTTCCCCTGCTCCTCTGCGCCTATGGCAGGTCGAGGACGCGGGCGAACAGGTCACGCACCCGTGTCCGATCGGAGACGGATAGTGCTCCCAGCTTGCGTCGCACCAACCGGACGTCGAAAGACGAAAGAATGGGTTTGACGACGCTGGGCTTCAGCAACCCGGCGGCTTGCCAATCCACCAGGTTGACTTCGTCGGGAGTGCGCATGACCCGACTCGTGATCGGGGCGAGGATCACATCGGGATGGGTCTGATTGTACACATCGCCACTGACCACAACCGATGGACGTTGCTTGCTTCCGCTCTGGTCAGTGAATGGGTATGGAACGAGGAGCACATCGCCTTGCTTATAAGCTGTCATAGATGGCATCTTCCTCATTGTCCCACACGCGGGCGAATGCTGCTTCCGAAAGCTTCATCGCATTCCAGACCAGCATCTCATGGGATGGTTCCTCACCCAGGATCGTGACCAGCAGGTGTGTGCCGGGTTTTAGTTCAATCCCCACATCGAACTGGATTTGGGTGCCATCGAAGTGAGCAGGAATGGTCATCAATACTCTCTTCATCATCTCGTTTGGATATAGATAGGGCAACTCTTTGACCTCCATGGAAACCTCCATAGCAAGCGTCACAAAAAAGGAGTATGCGGTACGCTGGCTCCACTTTTTACCATTCTATCACCTTTTCGCCCACCTGTCAAGAAAATTTGAGCATCGGGCTCCAGGACCCAGTACACCACCACTGCTCCTCGGTATTCGTCAGCCCATCGGCGTTGTCGTCCACACCGGTGAGGGCGCCAGCCCCGCCTTGAGCGCGGGAGCAAGGGAGCGGAGGAGCTGCCGAATGTCTACCTCCGATCAGATGAACTGGGCGATGGCCATCAGGATGG
>VGOG01000252.1 GCA_016875995.1 Chloroflexota bacterium | reverse complement strand
CGCCGAAAACGGCCTGGCGTTCGGGATTCACAACCACTGGTGGGAGTTTGCCCAGGTCGAAGGCCGCTACGTCTACCAGGTGATGCTGGAGCACCTGGAGCCGGGCGTGTTCTTCGAGATTGACACCTACTGGGTCAAGACGGCGGGCCTGGACCCGGCCAAAGTGGTGAGCGAACTCGGCCCGCGCGCCCCCTTGCTGCACCTCAAAGACGGCCCGGCCGTCAGAGACGAACCGCACGTCGCCATCGGTGATGGCGGGCTGGATTTCCCCTCCATCGTCCAGGCCGCCGAGGGTGCGGTGGAGTGGCTGATCGTCGAGCTGGACCACTGCGCCACCGACATGCTGGAAGCGGTGGAGAAAAGCTATCAATACCTCGTAAAAGGAGGTTTAGCCCATGGAAACAAAAGTTAAGATCGGTATTATAGGCACGGGGGACATTTTCCAAGCCTACGTGAAGGGCTGCCGCGTCTTCGACGTCCTCGACATCGCCGCCTGTGCCGACATTGACCGCCGCAAAGCGGAGGCCAAAGCCGAGGAATTCGGCGTCCCTCGCGTTTGCTCGGTCGAGGACCTGCTGGCCGATCCGGAGATCCAGATCGCCGTCAACCTCACCGTGCCCAAAGCCCACGCCGAGGTCAGCCTGGCGGCCATCAGCGCCGGCAAGCACGTCTATTCCGAGAAGCCCCTGGCCGTGACCCGCCGAGACGGGCAACAGGTGCTCGCCGCTGCCCAGGAGAAGGGCGTGCGGGTTGGCTGTGCGCCGGACACCTTTCTGGGCGGGGCTCAGCAGACGTGTCGCAAGCTGATTGACGACGGCTGGATTGGCCAGCCGGTGGCGGCGGTGGCGTTTTTGCCCGGCCACGGACACGGCCCCGAGTCCTGGCATCCGAACCCGGACTTTTTCTACCAGGTAGGGGCAGGCCCCATGCTGGACGTGGGGCCGTATTACATCACCGCCTTGGTTCACCTGCTGGGACCCGTCCAGCGGGTGACCGGCCTGGCCCGCATCTCCTTTCCCGAACGCATCGCTACCAGCCAGTGGCATCGCGGGCGGAGAATAGCGGTCGAGGTGCCCACGCACGTCACCGGAGCGCTCGAATTTGTCAGCGGACCCCTGGCCACGGTTATCACCAGCTTCGACATCTGGGCCGCCAGGTTGCCTTACATCGAGGTCTACGGGTCGGAGGGCACCCTCAGCGCCACCGACCCCACCGCTTTTCGCGGCTCGGTCTGGATTCGTCGGGCCGGGGGCGACGAATGGAGCGAGGTGCCCCTCACCCACAGCACCGAGGTGGAAAGGGGAATCGGCGTGGCGGACCTGGCCCACGCCATCGCCTCCGGTCGCCCCCATCGGGCCAGCGGCGAGCTGGCCTATCACGTGCTCGACGTCATGCAGGCCTTTGGGGAATCTTCGGACACGGGTAAGCACATCGAGATCACCAGCCGTTGCCCAGGACCCGTCCCCCTGCCGTTGGGGTTGATGGAGGGCGAGCTAGACTGAATTGCTATTCACCCAACCAGTTGCAACCCCCTTTCGAAGCGCGTTGCACCCTGAAGATCACACTATCATCAGGAGAAAAATATGGAAACCAGACCGTTCGGCAAAACCGGGGAGTCGTTCCCCATCCTGAGCTTTGGCGGGCAACGGATTGTGGACGAGCACTACTGCACGGAAGAAGAGGCCATCGCCATCGTCAACACCGCCATTGACCGAGGCATCCGCTACTTCGACGCCGCCTGGATCTACTCCGATGGGCAGGCGGAGACGCGCCTGGGCAAGGTAGTCAAACACCGGCGGCATGAGATGTGGATCGCTACCAAGACCTGGGACACCACCCGCGATGGGGCCCGCCGCCAACTGGAGCAGAGCCTGACGCGGCTGCAAACCGACTACGTCAACGAGTGGCGGCTGCACAACGTGTGGGACTATGCCCGACTGGACGAATTCACCGGCCAGGGCGGCGCGCTGGAGGCGGCGGTGCAGGCCCGCGATGAGGGCCTGGTGCGCCACATCAGCATCAGTTGCCACACCGACCCGCAAATCCTGATCGAGGCCCTCAACCGCTTCCCCTTTGACAGCGCGCTCATCGCCCTCTCCGCGCTGGATCACTTCATCCTCAGCTTCGCCGAGGAGTTCCTGCCTGTGGCCAACGCCAGGGGGGTCGCTACCATCGGGATGAAGGTGCTGGGGCTGGGCAGCCTGACCCACGAAGTGGAGCGTTCCCTGCGCTACGCCTTCACCCTGCCGGTCAGCACCGTCGTCGTGGGGATGGAGAGCATGGCCCAACTGGAGCAGAACCTGGCCATTGCCGAGGCCTTCCAGCCGATGACCGATGAAGAGCGATTGGCCTTCTTCAGGGACATCATCCCGCTGGTGCGGCCAGAGAAGATGCGCTGGAAAGCGACCGACTGGGGCCATCCGACGGAGTGGGTGCCGCGCGGCCGGGGTTTGCGTTCGTGATCGAGGTGGCCAACTTTGAAGTTTGACCTAATCGCTTTCGACGGCGACGATACCCTGTGGCACAACGAGATCCTGTATGCGGAAGCTCAAGACAAGCTCAAGGAATTGCTGTCGAGCTATGCCGATGGGGAGACAGTTGCTCAGCGGCTCTATCAGACGGAGATGAGCAATCTCCAGTACTATGGCTACGGCATCAAGAGCTTTACCCTTTCCATGATCCAAACCGCCGTCGAGTTGACGAGGGGGAAGATACAGGCGGCCGAGATCCTGCAGATCATTGGCTTTGCGAAAGAGATGCTCACGTCCGAAGTGCAACTGGTTGAGCACGCGGCGGAAACGATTCGCGAATTAGCCAAATCGTACGAGCTAATGATGATCACCAAAGGTGACCTCCTCGATCAGCAGTCGAAGCTCTCGCGGTCGGGCCTCGGCGACAGCTTTCGATACGTTGAAGTTGTGAGTCAGAAGACCCAGAGGACTTACGAGACGCTGCTGGCAAAGTACAGGATTGAGCCACAGCGATTCCTCATGGTGGGCAATTCGTTGAAATCGGACATCTTGCCTGTGCTGGCCCTGGGTGGGTACGCTGTGTACATCCCATATCACATCATCTGGGCCCACGAGACGGTAGATAGCCAGCACGTCGGGCACGATAGATTCTATGAGCTAGAGCACCTGGGCCAATTACCCCCGTTGATTGAACACCTGGTAGTCTCCCTCTAGAGTGTTGCTACCCTAAGACAGGCTGTTTGTGTCATTGCGAGGCGCGCCGTTTGCGCCGAAGCAATCTCCAGCAACGTAGACCAGGCCCTCGCCATCCTGCAAAGCTACAACATTGATTTTGAGGGCGGCCCGCCCCTCCATTACCTGATCGCCGACTCGTCAGGCCGCTCGCTTCTGGTGGAGTTCTATGAGGGCGAGATGGTGATCATCGTGCACACCTTCTCCCTGAGTTTCGCGGACGAGTAGCGATCCATCATCTGCTCTGGTGGCCATCTCCCCGCCGGCCTTGGCAGGTGCCGGCGGGGAGTTTTTTGTTTTCAGCATTGACGAAACTGGGATGGCGTAGTATAATTGGGAAATTGGGAGCAACAATCAGGAAGAAAAGCCCCGGCGGGTTTGATGGGAACCATTGTACGGTGAAGGAGGAGGGAGTGACATGGCTGTTTCAGAGGTACAACTCAAAGAACTGGTCAAACGGGTAGAATATCTGGAGAGAGGGCTTCATCGGCTGGAGATTGCGCTGGAGCCACTTGTTGCCCCAGCGTCCGAAGTCTCGCTGGAAGGACTGAGCGAGAAGGAGCGGGGGTTAGCTGCGCTGCGCCGGGCCGGGTTACTGGTAGATCCCCCACCCCACATCCTGGCTGCAGCAGAGGAATGGCGCCGGATTCCTGAAGAAGAACGCCGGAGAATTCAGGCTGAATTGAGAACCTTGCGTCTGGACCCGCCGTTATCGCAAATCATCCTTGAGAGCCGTCGCTAAGGGGTTGCGCCATGGGCTTCTTCTAATCGTGCACAAGGAAGTACAGGGCAAGAAGCCCATCTATGGCTCGCACCTTCAGTAGGCCAGACAATGGCTCCAACAACGTGGAACATCGAAAGGACATCGAAGCACCACGATGCAAATCAAAGTTGACCAGAGCGGCAAGATCGAGAGAACACAGCGGAACACTGCCCTGGCTCTTTCAAACGAGATCCAATACACTGTGCTCTTTCTGGCGGTGGAGAAGAGGAAAACCGTCACGCAACTACGTCAGAGGGGAGAAAGCGGGAAAACACTGTATCTGAAGATCTTTGCTGCAGCCCTGTTCTTACTGCTGGAAGACCATCTGGATCAACTCGATGAAGTCGTGATTGATCCGGAATATCCAGGAAAAGAAGCGCAAATCCGAGAGCTGCTCCTCAACCATATCTGGAAAGTGGCCCCGTCTTTTCCACGAGTGAGGATAGTTTTCCGGCAGATCGGCAAGAAGTCACCAGCCCATCGCAAGGCTCTGGCGGTCTATCGTGGTGATGTCAAGGCAGACCGAAAGATCAAAACAAGGGACATTTTGCGACTGTTGAAATAAAACAACCGGGGGATCCTGGCGGCTCCCCGCTCACCGCGGATCATCGCCGTATCAGGACCAGACCTTAGCTCAGCCGTCCGGTCAAGGATAGGGGTCACTAAGGCACCCGGTTTAACACTATCATACCACTTTTTTGTCTTTTTGTCAAGAGAGGTTCTCGAATTTTGTCTTACATCACCCGCGACTTCCCCATCGAATTCGTCAACGCCATCGTGCACAAGGAAGTACAGGGCAAGAAGCCCATCAATACACCGCTGGTGGGCAGTGTGTTCAGGGTGCTGACCAACCAAACGCACCATTGCTCAGTGCTCAAGAAGCAGTTCAAGATGCTGAACGGAAGAAAGCCACCTCCTGCATTAACCGTGCAGGTGGCTTTTTTGCTGTTGCAAAAGGGGGTGAAATGTGGCAACTATACTTTCCACGGTCATAAAGTTTCATTAGCAATTGAGCGGGGTAAGGCAGATTTGCAGCTTTGTCTTCAGTGAATATAATCAGAGCCTGTCAACATGCAATAGCTGGGAGGCGACAGGTGATAGAAATCGAGTTCACTGAGGAAGAGATTGAAAAGCTGCACTATGAACATCTTCACAACTCTCACCCGCGCGTTCGACAACGTTGTGAAGTGGTGTACTTGAAGGCGCTC
>VGOG01000251.1 GCA_016875995.1 Chloroflexota bacterium | reverse complement strand
ACGCAAGGCACTGAGAAAATTCTGCTCTTTAGTCATGGTTGTCATCCTCTCTTGATTAACGTCCGGGCAAATTCGGACGCTGAAAACTGAATGGCCTTGTAGCTATTACGACCAGACTTGCACAGGTAAGCAGACAATTGCTTTCAGGGACACCAGCGCGAGGTGTAAGGTAGCCGCGCATCCTGGCCGGTAGCGTAGAAAGATTTAGAAGTCACTTGGGTGGCTCTTGGTACTGTATGGAGATGACCTCAGCACCTGGTGGAAACAGCTCTACCTTGATCTCATGGACAAGACCCCATGCTTGAGCTTCTTCGGGGTTGAGGGTGGTCCTATCGAGCATTGCTTGCATGACTGCTTCGGATGGTTTACCGGTGTTTGCCGCGATTACCTTGGCGATGTTCTCGATGTCTATTCTCAATGACTTGAGCCTTTCCTCGAGTTGTTTTTCCTCGAGGCTAGTGTTTTGTGGAAAGCTGGCGCTTACGCCATGGAGGAGGAACCTGGCTTGAGGGACGGACATACGCTTACCTCCACCGCAGTAGAGCACGACACCGATGGAGTCTACACTGCCAAAGTTGTGGGTAGTGATGTTGACGGGAAGTCCTTTGAGGTAATTGTAGGCGCTCAGACCATGGAAGACTGTGCCCCCAGGGGATGAGACGAGTAGAATGAAGTTCCGCTGACCCTGTTTCATCTTTTGGTCGACAGCGTTCATAAGGGCATTTGTCGTGACATCGATGACAGGGGCGAAGAACTTGATTACGGTTGGTTGAGCTGGCATTGGCAATCCTCCTCGGCAGCAAGCTGCGGCTGCCTAGACTAATAGTTACGCTACACCTGCGCTATGGCGGTGGAGCTCACCCGCGCGGAGTGAAGCGAAGCGCATTGGGTACAGTGACTTGTTGGGCCACGTTACAGCATGCACGCGGGTGCATAACGACAGAAAAGGTCGGCACATTCACAGCGTCCCTTTGACAGATAAATTGCCGACTTTGGAATGGACTGGGCGAGCGCTATTTTTGCCCACCCTTCGACACGCGTGCGTTCGTCGGAGTAAGTGGGCGGAATCACGCCTTCTTTTATCTCAATGAATCTGCGGAGAAAGAAACTCACAAAGTCCGCCAGTTGAATGAGACCGACATGGCGAGAATCTCCAAAATATGGAACGTCCACCATCTGGTCGAGTTGTTCCTGCTGTGGAGCGCGGCTGTAATAGGTGTCTGTCCAGACGGGCGGATTTTTTATGAGCGTAATGAGATTACTTGCTTCTCGCTCTTCATTGTCGAATATAAAGACAGTGTGGCCCTTGTTTCGCTCTTCGCTTTGAAAGTGCTTCTGAATGGCTAGGCAAACATGAAGGGCCATGAAACGCCACAGGGTGCCAATCTCATCTGCGTGGGGCTCCTGGGCAAACTCGCGGGAAAATTTTGCCTTATCAACAGCAGAATAGACAATATGATGCTTCCGCTTTCTGAGCCAATCGAATATTGCCGATATTATTTGCGCTCGAACTTCCCCGGTAAGGCCTCGCCACGGACTGTTTCCTGAGTAAAATTCGCGCGTGTGAATCTCCGAAATTGGTTGTCCAACAATCTTTGACAACAAGCCCAGCAAATCTGCCCAGTTCTTCTTTGTTACGTGCATTCGTTGCGCGTCAACAATGACGCCAACCATGACTGCGTAAGGCTCGTTGCCGATGCCGCTTTC
The DNA here is from genome assembly GCA_016875995.1 of Chloroflexota bacterium. Classification (GTDB taxonomy): domain Bacteria; phylum Chloroflexota; class Anaerolineae; order VGOG01; family VGOG01; genus VGOG01. The sequence goes on along the minus strand of VGOG01000251.1, from coordinate 3,482 downwards.
ATCCAAATAGCAAAACTTCATATCAGCCCCCCTGTTTTTAAGAGATTATTGCAGATTATGCAGCGCCTGCGACACCGATAGTATTATACCGCACCTATTAGAAACTGTCAAATATCCATCCAACACCTATACCCTTTGCCGCTATTCTTCTATAAGTTTAGAGGATGCCCGCCAGCCGCCGCGCCAAGCGCATCCTCCCCTCCAGGTCGGCCAGCCGCGCCAGCATGATCCGCTGCGCCTGCGGCGACCCGGCCCCATGCATGGACTCGGCCAGGTAGGCCGCCGCTCCCGGCCCCAGCGTGAGATTCTCCAGCAGCCGCAGCATCCGGCAGCGCTCCTCGGTCGTGTACTGGGCCACGCTGCGCAGGTACTTCTCCAGATAAGGCCCGATCTCGGGGTGGCGGAGGTCCTTCTCCGACGGCAACGTAACCAGCAAGCCGCCGGCAATATCCTGGGCCAGCCGGGCGATCTCGTACGGGAAGCGCGTCACGTTCAGCTTGCACACGTTCGCCAGCAGCAGATCCACCAGGTAGGTGCCCGAGGCCGTCGCCTGGCCTTCCACCGAGCAGGCGATACCGCCGGCGTAGATCGTCTCGTTAAGGTGGATCATCTCCACGATTTTGTCCCTGGTGTGCGCCGCCTGGTCCGTGCCCTGGTATTGGGCCAGCGATTGTGCCGCCCCGATCACCACGTCGCCTACGCCGGACTTGCAGCCGCCGTAGCTCTGGCGATGATAGGCGGCAAAACGCTCCACGAGCAGCCCGCTGAAGGCGTATTCACCGGCCATAAACACCCGCTCCCAGGGGACGAACACGTCGTCCAGGATGAGCACGGCCTCATGCCCCCCGAACTCGCGATTGCCCACGTCGAGCTGGCCGCCTTCCAGCCGGCGTGTGTCCGATGGTTGCCGCCCGAAAATCATGAGAACGCCCGCGGCGTCCGCCGGCAGCGCAAAAGCGACGGCGTAGTCCTGATCCTCGGCCGAGAGCGTCTGAGTGGGCATGACGATGATCTCGTGCGCGTTCAGCGCCCCGGTTTGGTGCAGCTTGGCCCCGCGCACCACAATACCATCGAGCCTCTTGTCCACGATGTGCACGAACAGGTCCGGGTCGGCCTGCTGCCCCGGCCTCAGCCGCCGGTTGCCTTTGGCGTCCGTCATCGCCCCGTCCACCACCAGGTCGTGCGCCTGCACGTACGCCAGGTAGCGGCGGAAGCGGGCGTGATACTCGGTGCCCAGCGCCCGATCCATTTCATAGGTCACCGAATCTACGGCGTTCAGGGCGTCCAGGCCCACGCAGCGCTGGAAACAGCAGCCCGTCATTTGCCCCAGCAGGCGCTGCATCTTCACCTTGGCCACCAGATCGGCCGTATTCTGGTGCAGGTGGGTGAAGCGGTTGACCTTCTGGCCGGTCAGGCTGGAGGTGGCCAGCATCAGGTCGGCGTAAGCGGGCTGCTGGGCCAGCTCGTAGGTCATAGCGCAGGCGTTGAGCGACGGGCGGACTAACGGATGGTCTACTGTGTTCTCGACCTCCTGGCCCATAATGAACACCCGCTTCTTCAGCTTGCGCAGGCTGGCGATATAGTCGCCTTTGGTCATCAGCGCCATTGCGAGCCTCCTTGTGCGAATTGCCGGGGGGACCACCACCCCGGCCCTCCCCCGTCCCCGACAGGGGAGGGAGACCCCCACCCTGGCCCTCCCCCGCCAGCAGGGGAGGGAGACCCCCACCCTGTCACCTCCCCCGCCAGCAGGGGAGGGAGACCCCCACCCTGTCACCTCCCCCGCCAGCAGGGGAGGGAGACCCCCACCCTGTCACCTCCCCCGCCAGCAGGGGAGGGGGACCCCCACCCTGGCCCTCCCCCGTCGCCGACAGGGGAGGGTGACCCCCACCCCGTCCTTCCCCCGTCCCCGACAGGGGAGGGGGAAGCACCTTGCGGCAGTCCCCTTCAGGGGGCTTTAGCTTTTAGCCTGGTGATTTATCGCCAGGCACAGGCTGGATCTCCAGCAGTTCCAGGACTACGCCGAGCGGCGAGGCACTGTCCACGTAGGCGTAGCGACCGCCCGTGAAGTCGCCACGTTGCAACAGGGGCAGGCCCTGCGCCTCCAGTAACGCTATCTGCTCGTCTATACCCTGGATGCGGAAGGCGATGTGATGGACGCCTTCGCCCTGGGTTTGCAGAAACTCCTGCCAGGCGCTCGGCCCGCCCACCGGTTCAATGAGCTCCAGAGCGATGTTGTCCAGTTGGAAAAAGGCGATCTTAGCCCGGCCCTGGGTGGGCTGGCCACGGTAGCGAATGTGGGACTTCTCTTCGGGGGCGGTCAGCCCCCAAGCCGGCACGTCCACGCCCAACAGCGCCGCGTAGGCCCGGGCCGACTTCTCGACATCTCGCACCACCAACCCAATCTGGCAGACCGTGCGGCCGCTGAGCGATGTCAGGCTATTGGCCATTTTGGTAGTTCTCCTTTGTCACTCTGAGCACAGCGAAGAACCTGCCCTGAGCCGCAGCGAAGGGGTCTCGGCGCAAGGAGTGAGATCCTTCGCTTCGCTCAGGATGACGGTTTCAGACATTCTCCAGCAACCCGCGCACCCGTGCTCGGATGTCCTCCTGGATGGCCTCGATGGACCGCCGGGCGTCCAGGACCAGCCAGCGCCCCGGCTCGGCGGCGGCCATAGCTCGATAGCCTTTGCGCACCCGGCGATGAAAGTCAATGGCCTGGCGATCCATGCGATTCCACTCCGTCTCGCCCGCCTGGAAAGCCTTGTACTTGCGCCGCAGGCCCTCCTCGGCCGCGATGTCCAGGTAAATCGTCAGGTCAGGCAGCAGGCCGCCGGTGGCGAAGGCGGTGATGGCGCGCAGCACGCCCAAATCGAGGCCGTGGCCGTAGCCCTGGTAGGCCAGGGTCGAATCGGCATAACGGTCACAGAGCACAATCTCGCCGCGGGCCAGGGCGGGGCGAATGACCTCGCCCACGTGCTGCGCCCGGGAGGCGGAGTAGAGCAGGATTTCCGTGCTGGGCAGCATGGCCGTGTTGGCCACGTCGTGCAGGACAGCCCGAATCTGGTCGCCGATGCTGGTGCCACCCGGCTCACGGGTGAGCAGCACCGGGCGACCCTGCGCCTGCAGCCAATCGGCCAGGAGGCGGGCCTGCACCGTCTTGCCGCTGCCCTCCGGCCCCTCAAAGGTGATGAACAAGCCCACGTGTTAGCACTCCACAGTTTTTATAACCACCAAGTCACCAAGAACACCAAGTCTCAAATTCCTTTGTGTCCTTGGTGTCTTGGTGGTTATCCGGCGTGTCCCCTGTCACAGCTATTATACCACGCCCTGCCCTGTGATACAACAGGTTGACGCGGACGGGCCTTCGTAGCAGAATGGTGCACATAGAGGGAGCAGAAATGGAGCCAGGGTGGGGTTGATAGACATAATGTGACCTCAAATGGGCACAAGAAACGAAGCAGAAGGTCTGCAAGGCATGGGGTGGA
>VGOG01000250.1 GCA_016875995.1 Chloroflexota bacterium | reverse complement strand
TCACAATCTCAACCTGAACTTTGATCTTATAGTTGTCAGCCATCTTCGACCTCCAGCACGTTTTGCTGGACAATGATACCACAATGGCTCACAACTTGGAAACACTAAACTCTAACTGCACAGGTCGCAATTTTGACATATCGGAATGGATGTTGACCCACATTTTGGAGTCTCTGGATCGTCGCAGGGCAACAATGGCGATGTTGTGCAAGACGATTGTTGCACGCAAGGTGCTTGCTCATGCCTGGAAGCGCAACCTTCCCCTGGGACGTTCGCGCCTCCACCTCATTGATGCTAAGGAGGCCTTCGATGCTTCTGTGGATGCTTGTCTTTTGCTCTGCGATGCCACGACGAGTGAGCGCCAAGATCAAACCTGTCAGGTTTACAAGGGTATATCCGAGGATGTGTACCAAACCACGTTCGGCTATAGAAACAACCGACTGATTGCGGATATCGAGTGCTATGAACGATGGAAACATCTTGAGGATGGAAATGCTTACAGGTGGCGTTCAGGGATAAAGCATGACTGCTCGAAGGTTATGGAACTCAGGAAAGAGCAGCATGGTTTCAGTAACAAATTGGGCGAGCTATTTGATTTAGAAGCCACGTATGTCTACCCCATGCTCAAGAGCTCCGACATTGCGAGGAAAGAAACTCCTCAGCCATCGAGGTGGATGTTAGTCACGCAGAGAAATGTTGGGGAAGACACCGCTACCATCAAGTATATAGCACCTAAGACGTGGTCTTATCTCACCAGCCATAGCGAGTTTTTTGGCAGAAGGAAAAGCTCAGTCTACGAGGGCAAACCTCGCTTCTCCATTTTCGGTGTGGGTGAATACACTTTTGCGCCCTGGAAAGTTGCTGTATCCGGCCTGTACAAGAAATTGCACTTCGCTGTGGTTGGGCCGTATGCTGAGAAACCTGTCGTCCTGGATGATACCTGCTATTTCATCCCGTGCCAGAGCGGAGAGGAAGCTCAATATCTATCAGGGTTATTGAATTCGGAAATAGCTGAGGAGTTCTTCAGATCCTTCATCTTCTGGGACGCGAAAAGGCCCATTACCATTAGTGTTCTGGAGAGACTCAGCTTAATGGCCCTTGCCCGAGAGTTAGGAACTGAGGACATAATGAAGGGCTTCTTGTCGGCTGAGGAATCCTCCGCGTCGCCCCACAGACAGTTGGCTCTATTCGAGTAGGGCGAGGCCACCTAACCCGTCGTTCTGGGGTGCCCTGCAAGCAGCCGTCTGCTAACCGGTGGTACTACTACCTCGAAGCCGAGCTTCGCTTTCCCTTCAGGGCACGATGCATCGTGGAAAGACGCACGTCGCCCTTGAAAGTAGGGGAAAAAATGCAAGTGTTGGGGATGGCTCCAGAAGATGACTGTATGCACAAGATGTTCGTTTTAGGAGGAATTTGATGAAAACCTACACCTTTCACGTATCCCTGCCCGGCACAGGGCGGGTGTGGCGCAAAATCGAGCTGCAAGCCGATCAAACCCTGGAGGATTTGCACTTTGCCATCCAGGATGCCTACGAGTGGGACGCCGACCACCTCTACTCGTTCTTCATGAGCGGGAAGGCATGGGATCGCGGCACGGAGTATTGCCTGCCCGAAGGTTGTGATCCGGGGGGAGTGCCTCTGTACGATGAGGAATTTGAAGAACCGCTTGTGCCGGAGCTTGATGAAGAGCAACGCGCCCAAGTGCTTCAACTATTGCATAAGCAACTCGGCCTTCCACAAGAGTTGGTCGGGAAATTCCTGGTTAACTTCGATAAGATGTATGCCGGCCCGGGCGACGTGCGCACCACGACTCTTGAATCGTTGGGCTTGAAGCTCAACCAGGAGTTCATGTATCTCTTTGACTACGGCGACGAGTGGCGCTTCAAGGTGCGCGTGCACGCCATCAACGAGAACGCCGACCCCGATGCTGAGTATCCCTGCATCGTCGAGTCGGTGGGCGAGGCGCCGGAACAGTATCCCGACGGGGACGAATAGGGCAAAGTTGAGGTCCACCTTTGCAAGCTTACCTGGGTGAAATCATTGCCCTGACCACAGCCGTATGCTGGGCATTCACCTCCCTGTTGTTCACCATTGCCGGTAAGCAGGTCGGTTCTCAGCTCGTCAACCGGGTGCGGCTGCCGCTGGCGACTTTGTTCCTGGCGGTCACCCATCTACTGTGGCAAGGCCGGGTGCTGCCCATCCACGCCGAACCATTCCGCTGGGGATGGTTAGCATTGTCGGCCATCAGCGGGCTGGTGCTGGGCGATGCCATGTTGTTCCAGGCCTTCGTCCTGATCGGGACGCGCCTGGCGATGTTGTTGATGACGTTGGCACCAGTGATCGGCACGCTGCTGGCCTGGGTCTTTTTGCGCGAAACACTGAGCCCGTTGGAAATCGGCGCCGTCATCGTTACGCTGAGCAGCATCGCCTGGGTGGTCTCGGAACGGGGCAACTCGGGCCCCGAGGACGGCGACCCCAGGAACTATGTCGTCGGTGTGCTGTGCGGGATCGGCGGTGCGTCCGGCCAGGCGGTGGGGCTGATCCTCTCCAAACGGGGGATGGCCGGCGACTTCCCGGCTATTTCGGCGAGCCTGATGCGGTTGCTGATGGCATCAGCAGTGATCTGGCTGTGGGCGTTGGGACAAGGACAGCTTGGCCCCACCATCCAGGGATTGCGCAACAAGCGTGCTAGACGAGCTATCGTGGGTGGGACGGTAGCGGGGCCATTCGTCGGCATGACCCTTTCGCTGGCAGCGGTCCAGTTGACCCACGTGGGCATTGCATCCACGTTGATGTCGTTGAGTCCGGTAATACTGCTGCCGCTCGTGCATTGGGTTTTCAAAGAGCGCATCACCCAGCGGGCCATCGTCGGCACGGTGGTGGCCCTGGTGGGCGTGGCGATGATTTTTTGGACGTGAGGCCAAAAAACAGTGAACAGATCATCAACGCTGTCACAATCTCGAACGCTTTGGAGGCGTCTAAATGAACGCTTGCGAACGACTGTTGACCGCACTGGATGGTGGCGAACCGGACCGCATTCCCTGCGCGCTGAACTTTTACCACGTGGACCTGGAGAGCCTGGCCCCACCCGGCCAATATCGGCACGATCTGGTGGACGTGAACTTTGTTGAGTTCCCCCTCTCACCGGAGGAGAAAGCCCTGGAACGCATGGCCAGCCCGTTTTCTCCAGACACGCGGCTGGGCAGTGCTGCTCAGGTGGCAACCTATGCCCGTTGGGGCTACCGCCCTCAAACCCCTGAGTACCGCAGCCCCCTGGCCCACGCTCGCTCGCTGGACGACCTGCGCAACTTCCCCTTTCCTGAGATCAGCACGCCCTATCACGCTAAGGGCCTGGCCCGCCAGGTGCGAGACCTGCACTCCCATGGCCTGGCCGCTGGCGGCAACCTGCCCCACCTGGGCGGCGAATTGTTCGAGGCCGCCTGGCGGCTACGCGGTCTGGAGAATTTCCTCCTGGACCTGTTGGAGCGTCCCACCTGGGCGCACTTTCTCCTCGACCGCCTGGCCGACCTGGCCCGCCGCAACGCGGAAACGCTGGCCCGGGCCGGCGTGGACGTGCTGGCCCTGGACGATGACGTGGGGATGCCAGGGACGATGATCATCAGCCCGGCCACCTGGCGCGAGTTCTTCAGGCCACGCATGACGACGATCATTCAGGCAGCACGGGCCATCAAGCCCGACCTCCGTATCCTCTACCACAGCGACGGCTACTTCGAGCCCATCGTGGGCGACCTGATGGAGATCGGCGTGAACGCCATCAACCCACTGCAGCCGGATCACATGGACGCCGCCCGCATCCGCCAGCGGTTCGGCCCCCGGCTGGCCTTGTGGGGTACGGTGGGCCACCACACCACCTTCAGCTTTGCCAGGCCCGACACGATCCGGCAAGAGGTCAGGCACCGCATCGAGACCCTGGGCCGCGCCGGCCTCATCCTCTGCCCCGCCTACGACATTGACGAGCCCGACATCCCGTGGGAGAACATCGCCGCTTTCCTGGAAGCTGTCGAGGTCTACGGTTAGATCATCAATCGAGCCATGAAACACGGTGTTTGGCGTTAGCCTTTTTTGGCTTTCAGTAGTATAATTAAAGTGTATCACATGACCTTTCAGCCCCGCCGAAGGGGCGAGTTTGTAAGGAGGTGTGACTATGTCAGGACATTCCAAGTGGTCAACGATCAAGCGCAAGAAGGGAGCAGCAGACGCCAAGCGAGGCCAGCTCTTCACCAAGCTGGGGCGCGAGATCACCATAGCGGCGCGGGAGGGGGGCGACCCCGCTACGAACTTCAAGCTGCGCCTGGCTGTAGAAAAGGCCAGGGCGGCCAGCATGCCCAAGGACAACATCCAGCGAGCCATCAGACGAGGTACAGGCGCCGAGAAGGGCGAAGAGCTTGAAGAGGTCAACTACGAGGGCTACGGGCCTCACGGGGTGGCGCTGCTGGTGCAGGTGCTGACGGACAATCGCAACCGGGCAGTGTCCGATGTCCGTCGCGCCTTCTCTCGCCACGGTGGCAGCCTGGGTGAGACCGGCTGTGTGGCCTGGCTCTTCGAGTCCAAAGGCTACATCACCATCTACCCCAACGATCACGATCCCGACGAGTTGGCGCTAATGGCCATAGACGCCGGGGCCGACGATGTCACCGTCGGACGCGACCTGGTGGAGGTCTTCACCCTGGCGAATGACTTCCAAAGGGTCAAAGAGGCATTGGAGAAGAACGGCATCACTCTGGATTCGGCGGAAATCTACAAGGTCCCCAAGAGCCTGACGGAGCTGGATGAGAAGGACACCATGAAGGCCATGATCCTCATCGAAGCCCTGGAGGAGCTGGAAGACGTCCAGCAAGTTTACTCCAACCTGAACATCACCGATGAGATGATGGCCAAATACGACGAGTGGGCCTCAACCTAATCGGAAGTGTCATTGCGAGGAGCGAAGCGACGAAGCAATCTCCACCGTTGCCTGCAATTGGAAGCAGGAGATTGCTTCGCTCCGCTACCCAGAAACTTGATGTATAAGGAGTCAAGCGGCTTGTGGCGTGAGTGTGAAGCCGAGTTTGGCGGCTTTGCGCGTCAACTGGGTGACCTCACGCTCACGCACCTGCCGTTCATAATCTTCCCGTCCCATCTCCTGATAGGGTTCGCGATACTTTAACAAGTGATAGACGATGCGGGCCAGT
>VGOG01000249.1 GCA_016875995.1 Chloroflexota bacterium | reverse complement strand
CTGGTTGGGGATCGGCGGCCGGTGGTCCCGGTAGGCCAACAGCCCCCACCCCCGGCCCCTCCCCCAACTCTAGGGGAGGGGAGCAGAAGCCTTCCCCCCCAGGGTTGGGGGGGACTGAGGGGGGGGCGCTTCCTCCCCCCCAGGGTTGGGGGGGACTGAGGGGGGGCGGTCTGGCGGGAGAAGTGGACGGATCTTCCGGCGTCCAGTCGAACAACTACTGGTCGAGTACTACCAACGCGAACAACACGTCCAACGCCTGGAACGTGAACCTGAACGACGGCAACGTGAACAACGACGATAAGACGAACACCAACTACGTATGGCCCGTTCGCGGCGGAGAATGATGGCCTCACCGCCCCAGGATGTGACTCGTAGAAAGAGAAATGTTCAAGAATCATCCGCTGTTCACCCTGGAAAACATCTACCGCGCCTATCGCCAGTGCCGCAGGCACAAGCGGGGCACGGTCAACGCCATGAAGTTCGAGCAGAACCTGGAAGAGAACCTGGTGGCCCTGCACGAGGAACTGACCAGCGGCAGCTACCGGCCTGGCCGCTCCATCGCCTTTCTGATCGAAAAACCCAAGCGGCGGGAGATCTTCGCCGCCGACTTCCGGGACCGGGTGGTGCACCACGTCCTGGTCGGCTACCTGGAGCCCCGTTGGGAACGCCGCTTCATCCACGATTCCTACGCCTGCCGCCAAGGCAAGGGCACCCACAAGGGCGTGGAGCGGCTGCGCGCCTTCACCCGCCAGGCGACGGCCAACGGCACGCGCCGCGCCTGGTACCTGCAGCTCGATATTCGCGGCTTCTTCAACAGCATAGACCGCAACATCCTGTACCAACGGCTGGCGGCCAAAGAAAGTGATCCGGCGGTGCTCTGGCTTGTCCGCACCCTGGTCTTTAACGACCCCACCGAGAACTGTCTCATGCGGCGGGTGTGCCGGGCGGACTTCGATAGCTTGCCAGCGCACCAAACCCTGTTCAAGGCTGCGCCCAACTGCGGGCTGCCCATTGGCAACCTGACCAGCCAGTTCTTCGCCAACGTCTACCTGGATGCCCTGGACCAGTTCGTCAAGCACCGTCTCAAAGCCCGCTACTACGTGCGCTACTGCGACGACTTCGTCCTTTTGTCTGAGGACAGGGCTATCCTGGAAAAGTGGGAGGGCGAGATCAGGGAGTTTCTGCTCAACGAACTGCGTCTAACCCTCAACGACAGGAAGCGGCTGCGACCCGTGTCGGACGGGATTGACTTCCTGGGGTACATCGTCAGGCCGAACTACCTGCTGGTACGCCGGCGGGTGGTGGGGGCGTGTTACGAACGCCTGGCCCGTGCGGAGAGTGCGCTCATCGAACAGGGGCTGACCATGGACGATGGCGCCCGGCGGGTATATCCCTGGCCCTGGCCGGTGGTGGAAGCGGTTTATCAGTGGCTAAACTCCTACCTGGGGCACTTCCGCAAGGCGGCGAGCTACCACCTGGTGGAGCGACTGCGGCGGCGTTTCCCCTGGCTGGAAGAGTACTTCCTGTGGGACGGCGAGCGGGTGGCGTATACGTTCTCGCGGCCACGGCCGGGGTTGCGGATTTCACAGCAGAGGGCCCAACTGTGCGACCGCCTGCCGGGTCACGTCCTGGTGGTTCAGATGGGCAAGTGGTGGGAGTTGTGGGGCGGCTACCCAGAGAACCTGCTGCCCAAAGGCTGGCCGCGTTTTCCCGAGAACCGTCTGCCAACCGTCAAAGGCACACTGTGGGAGAGCGGCCTGCCCGTGGCCTGGATCGGGGAAACGGGCCGGCGTATCACTCGTATCAGCGAGCGGCTTCTTGTCCATCGTTGGCCGGGTGCCTCAGATCAGCGTCCGCTATCTTCGCTGCGTTGTGTATAGCAACGCTTTTAATCAACTTCACGAATCAAAAAAGGAGGAACTGACATGCTAAGAAAAGTGATCACCTACATCGGGTATCCCGCATTGATTGCCGGGCTCGTGTTAGGTCTGGTCGGAGTGGCTTATGCAGCGGGCAACATTGACTCGACGTACAAATGGGCCTGGGGCACCAACGTCGGCTGGATCAACTTCAACCCCACCCACGGCGGGGTGACGGTCTACTCCGACCATTTGGAAGGCTACGCCTGGGCGGAGAACGTCGGCTGGATCAGGCTGGGCACCTACACCGGCGGCAGTCCCCACACCTACGCCAACACCACCAAGGACAACTATGGGGTGAACAGGGACGCCAACGGCAATCTGTCCGGCTACGCCTGGGGTACGAACGTGGGCTGGATCAACTTCCACCCCACCCACGGCGGCGTTACCATAGACCCGGCCACGGGCAGCTTTGACGGCTACGCCTGGGCGGAAAACGTGGGGTGGATTCACTTCAAGGGCACGGGAGCCATTGCGTACAACGTCGTCACCGAGTTTAGGCCTCCATCTCCACAGCCCATTGGCGGGGTCATTGTGCCGGTGAACAGGCTGGGGCTTCTTGTTCCGTGGCTGGGGCTGGTGGCGCTGGCTGCGGTCGGAGGGGTGCTGTTGCTGCGGGCGCGGCGGCGCAGCAAACCCTAAGGATCTCTGTGACCCTTAGGGTTTCACTGTCTAGAATTTGCCCCCATCACCTGGCAACGTCATCATTGCCTTTTGCAATGAGTTGGAGTATAATATGAGCAGCTAATGGCAGGAAGAAGGAGAAGAATGTGTGCTCAGGCAATGAAGGCTCATATCAGGCAGCTCTCGGAGATCATCGTCGGGCTTCCAGAGGAAAAGGTAGCAGAGATCATCTACTATGCTCGCAGAATCAAACAGGAGACAGAGAAACCGAAAAAACCACTGAGCACTGAGGAGATTCTGACTTTGGCAACTGAACGGGCCAAGGAGCTGCGCCGGCAACCTCGCCCTGTGGTAGAAGCCCAATACCAAGCATTGTTGGAGGCCCTGGAGGCGGAGGTTACGGCCAAGGGGATCAAGGTTGAAAATCCTTGACGGACTCCACTTTCTTTACATTGTGCGCGGTGATTTATTATAACCATCACACTTCAAGCCACGTCGGTGGAGTCATCGTCCGACAGCAAGCAAAAAGGCCCTCCAGGTTTCAAGGAGGGCCTTTATTGTTACCCTTGTCTCTTGAGTCCGCTGACTACTCCTCATCCGCGCCGAAGGTGATCACCAGCGTATCCTCATCGAACCTGGCGCTTTGCACCTCCAGGCTGGCCAGGACGCGAGGCAGGATCAGGTTGCGCTTGCGGTTGCCGATGTGCACGACGAGCTCATCGCCGGAACGGGTCAGTTGCAGATCTTGCTTCTCCACGAAAGGAAGCGGCAAGCTCAAGATGTAGCCCTCGTCTTTCTTTTCCACGCTGTGCGTCCGGCCAACGAAATACATCTTGGTGGGATCGTCATCGCCGTAGATGCTCTCGGCCATGCGCCTGAGCATGTCCAGCCCTATCACCTCCTGGCCGAAGAGAGGCGCTTTGAGGATGGGCAAGGGCGAGAAAGCCTCCTCGATCATCTGGCTGTATTTCTCGTGGCTCACTTTCCAGGAGTCGAAGTAGCTATCGTGCACCCGGGCCGGGATCAGGCGGTTGGAGATCACCGCATCGGTGAGGTAACCGTAGAGATTGAGATAGGCGAAGGTACGCTGCGCCTCTTTGATGACCATCTTCTCCGGATTCAGCACCAAACGCACCGAAGCCTTCTGGGGGTCGGAGAGAAGATCGTGCATGCGGGTCAGTTGGGTGATCAGATCGGCGATGGTGTCAAACAGCTCGTCGTCAGGGATGGGCAGGTCGGTTACCGCCCGAATGAGGGGACGACTGAGCTGCACTGCTTTGCGCTCGATGGGGAAGATCTTTTCCAGATACCAGCGAGCCACTTCGGGGAAGGAGAGCAATTGCAAAGTGGCGCCGGTGGGGGCGCAATCCACGATGATGACCTCGAAATCGCAGTCGTCGTGCAGGTGGACGATCTGCAGGAGGCTGGCTAACTCCTCCATGCCGGGCAAGACAGCCAGCTCCTCGGCGATCAGATCATCCAGTCCCCTCCAGGCTAAGACCGTAGCCAGGTATTTCTGGACGTTGCCCCAATACTTATCCATCTGGTAGAGGACATCGAGCTCCTGGCCCCAGAGGTTGTCAGTTACCAGGGTTGGCTCTGGGCCCAGAGGGAGGTCGAAGCTATCGGCCAGGCTGTGGGCCGCGTCGGTACTGATGACGATGGTGCGATAGCCAAGATCGGCGCAGCGCAAGGCCGTAGCTGCCGCTACGCTCGTTTTGCCCACCCCACCTTTGCCCGTGTAAAGGATGATACGCATCATCCCTCCGAATCTCGTCTACAGGTCAAGCCCAATGTTGATTTGTTGATTTGCTGATTTGATAAGTTGCCCATCGTCAGAGCCATTAGCGCCTTCTGCACGTGCAGGCGGTTCTCGGCCACGTCGTAGATCACTGAGCGGGGGCCGGAGGCGACCTCGTCGGTGACCTCGTGGCCCCGGTCCACGGGCATGGGATGGGTGAACAGAGCGTCGTCGGTGAGGGCCATCTTCGCGGCGTCGCAGACCCACGCCGGGTACTGCAGCGCCTTCTCAATTTCCTCTTGCTTGTGGAACTCGCCGTCGCGGTAGGCCTGGGGACTCATCCAGTGGCGGGAGTAGACCACGTGAGCCCCCTCGTAGCCTGAGGTCACGTCGTGGACGATCTCGAACGTCCGGCCATGGGCGGCACAGTTCTCTTTGGTCCAGGCGATGACCTGGGGGTCCAGGTCGTATCCCTCAGGATGGGCCAGGGTCACATCCATCCCGAAGCGGGAGCCGATGAGCAGCGCCTCCTGGATGCTGCACCAGGAGCGGGCCAGCGCCCCGTGGCCCCAGGTGACGAGCAGCTTCTTACCTCGCACGTCGCCCAGGTGCTCGCGCCAGCCCATCACGTCGGCCAGGCCCTGGCAGGGGTGGTACTTGTCGTGGGCCATGGAGATGACGGGGATGGAGCACCAGTGGGCGTACTCGCGGAGTAGCTCGTCACCGGCGCCGTAGTAGGGTACTTTGTCTTCCAGGATGCGGATGCCCAGGCCGGCGGCGTAACGCGACATCACCTTCGCCGCGTCCTCGATGGTCTCGCCGGCCGTGGTGGCCGTCTTGAGCCGCATGGCCCCCGGCTCCAGGAACTGGGCGTGGCCCCCCAGTTCGGTGGCCGCGCACTCGAAGCTCTGCCGGGTGCGGAC
>VGOG01000248.1 GCA_016875995.1 Chloroflexota bacterium | reverse complement strand
GTGATCCATGGGCACACCTCCTGTCGTCACGAGTTGCAAAATGGCCCATAGTGTACCACCTTTCGACCCGCAGGTCAAATTCCAGCTATGCAGTTGTTAACGAGCGTTCAAAGGTCATGCTAGATAGTAGACATCCCCCACAGTGGTACGAAAGACGTCCTATATTTTGTCAAGTCCCAATTCTGATACCAGGGGCACGTGAGTTTTGGCAAGTAGGCGCATTGTATCTAGGGTGCTTCGGCAGGTACTTTCGAAGCCTCTGGTAGAGCAGTATCGGTTAGCACCTTAATAACAGACCTATCCGACCTCCAACACTAGGTGGCGCTCATCGGCTCGGCGGTCTGCTACAGGCGCAGGTCAATCATGGGAACGTGGATGTTCTCGGCGATAGGCGCGATAGTCTTCGACCTCCCGAAAGAAGGGGCGCTGGTAGCGCCACATATCGTAGAGCACATTAGTGACAAAGTCACGAGCGATGGCGACGAGAGCGATGAAGTGGCCTTCATGCGGTGGCTTGCGGTTCTTGATGTGCTGGTACATCTGCTGGTATTTGGGGACGCGCTGGCTCAGATGCTGGGCCAGGTTGACGGCGCCATAGCGGCCATTGGGCGGGCCTTGCTTGGTGATGCGCTTGGACTGGAAGAGGGTGGTGCCCGAGATGTGCTTGCTGGTGGTGAGGCCCAGGAAGCTGGCCATGTTTTCGCCAGCAGGGAAGCGGCCGATGTCGCCCATCTCGCTTACCAAGGCCAGGGTGTTGCTAATACCGGCTCCAGGGACGCCACGGAGCAGTTTGGTCTCCGGTCGGTCCTGGATCAGGCTGTAACCGGTGTTGAGGAATTGCCTTTTGCGCGTCTGGGCGGTCAGGATGTCCTCGATGAGATAGTGGACGCGCTGGCGGATTACCTCGCGGCCGATCTCACGGGTAAAGGTCTGGCTGCATAGGACGACCAATTGTTGTGCCTGCTTTTGACCGAAGGCCGCGCGACAATGAGCCCTCAAGATGGCTGTGATCGGCTCCACGCCAGCAGCAACTAACTCGTCGGGGAAGAGGTAGTGTTGCAGCAAGGCATAGACTGCCGGATGGTGAAGCTTGGCCCTGGGGAAGACCTGGCTGAGAGCAGGGTTGTAGGCCCGAAGCAAGGAGCGCAACTGGTTCTTCTTGCGGTTGATCTGCTGGGCCAAGTCCCGTGCAGCGCGGGAACAGAACCGAGCAGTGAGCAGGTCGGCGTCTTCGATCAACACCACCTCCGGGGTGCCGCCCAACCGGACCTGTTCGGCCAAAGCGTAGGCGTCTACCAGTTCATTGCGCACCCTCTTGGAGAGCACCTCGGTCATGTGCTCGGTGGTACGAGGGTTGTAGAGCACACGGGCCAGATTGGGACGGTCGGCCAGGAAGTCCCACCAGGCCCAGTAGTAGACGCCGCTGGTTTCCATGGCCAGGAGGGTAAGGCGCAAGCGATGGTGGCAGCGCAGGCCCTCCAGCCAATCCCAGGCACGCTCGAAGCCCAAGGGGTTGTTGGGGGCATTCAGGAGATACCCCAGTTCCTCGCCAGTGGCGTCAAGGGCCAAGAGGGTGAAAGTCTGATCAGCCCCGTCACAGCCAACGTACATCGTCAGGTGGTCGAGATAGGTCTGGAGCAAGTGCTCCGGTTCGATCCCCGGTTCAACCGGGGGCAGGTAAGCCTTCAGTTCAGCACTGAGGGCTCGGCGTAAGGGTTGCAGTTCGCGGTACATTTTACACCTCCCATTGTGATTTGGAGTTGGGCCAGGAGCCAGGGGACAGTTCCCCTCGACACTGCCGGCGACGCAGCCTAGTGGCAGATACGATTCGGAAGCAGCGTCCTTTATCCGGGTCCAGCCAGACAGTGCAAGGCCTCAGTCTTTCGGACGGGGCTGATCCACAGGAGGAATCCCGAGTCTACCCTGGCTCCAGCGGTGACCACAAGGCAATGGCCTCTTTGTGGTCGGTGCTTGGCCCACACTAAGTGTACCGCAAACTGGCCCTTCCCACAAATCAATTATACTAGGAGGAGGGTGCGATGCCCAGACGTTTGCTCCACAGTGTTACCCCTTGGATTCTGGCGGCCACTTTGTTGACCGCGTGTAGCGTGTCCGTCAACCCCACACCGTTGCCTGCTGTCCCAAGCCCACCCGCCACGACCGTGCCCAGTCCCTCACCGACTGCCCCCAGTCCATCACCGGTCCCGGAGGCCCCTGCCGACATCCTGGGCCAGCTCGAGTGGGGGCGGACTCGGCCAGAAGCCTACGTTCGCTTTGGCCGCGTCCCGGAATTCACCCTCCAGGCCAACGGCAGCGTGTTCTACGTAGATTATGGAGAACTCCCGCAGCCCGATCGGCCACAGTTGATGGTGGCCCACCTGACGCCGGCTGAGACGCAGGACTTGGTTCAGCGCGTGCTGGACCTGGGCCTCGGGCGGCTAGAAAGCTACACCGATGAGTGCTGGCAAGCGGCCGATGGCACTACTCAATGCGTCCCAGATGCAGCGTATTCGATCCTGCAGCTGAACCAACTGCCGGACGCGTGGCTCCAGGTCTGCAACTATGCCGATTTCGCCAACGATCCAAACGCGCTCCAGGCCATCCGCACGTTGCTCCAGGACTACCGGCATCCCGACGCCAGGCCCTATACCCCAGAGAAGGCGGCCATTTTCATCCAACTGGTACCCACCCCCTCGGACGTCCCCATCGTGGATTGGCCGCTCGATCCGGCGTGGCTGACCCCACCTGAGGCGGTGACCGGAGAGTGGGCACGGACGCTGGCCGGAAGCAACCTCCAGGCACTGCTGGCTGAGACCGGGCGGAACATGGGGGACTTTTACTTCCATCACGCGGACGCGGATCAGGTCTACAGGGTCTACCTGGCCCCCTGGCTGCCGGGTGTAGATCTGTCGGATGTGGTGCCATCCTACAGGCGGCTGATTCCGCCGACTGTGGTGCCAGGCGCCACGCCGACGCCTACCCCTATTCCGCCCTGCGGTCGGGCCGGACAGTCGCCTTCGCGGCTGATCGTGGAAGAGTATCCTCTCAAATTGGGGCCCATGATCCCGCAGGTGGAAGGGCCCTATTTCGAGACCGCCGACGGGGACACGGCGGACATCCTGGCGGCACACCAATGCTATCGGGATACCGCAGGTGTGTCGGATTCCGGGCCTGCATCGGTGGGCGGCGAACCGCTGGCGTACACGACCTCGGGTGACCTGGGAGACGAGATTCAGGTCGCGCTGGGCAACCAGCTTGTCTATGACGTCCTCATCAAGCCATGCGGTATGACCTTTGTGCAGGGCCTTTGGAGCTATGAGGGCCATTGGGTCATGGAACTGGCGCTCCCCCAAGGAACGGATCTCTTCCCTACCAAGGGACAGATTGTCGAGGACGGGCAGGACCTGAATGTGATCTGTGGTTACGAAGAAAGCTTTAACTTTGCCCTGTTGAGCGGCAGGCCCTTCTACTTCTACCAAAGAGGAGGGCAATCTGGAATCTTTTACGACGGGCAGGAGATGCCACAGGGCTACGACGAGATTCCCCATTATCTGTGCTGCAGCGCTGGTGCGATGAACCCCACCACCTGCCCATACATGGTCTGGTTCTTTGGCCGTCGCGGTGAGCAATGGTACTACGTGGAGGCCTATGTCCCGCTCACCGAAGAGCAGGAAGCGTCCCTGTGTCCGCCCACACCCACGCCAGCGCCAACCGTAACGCCGGTCCCCACCCCGCTGGACAACCCCAAGACGCCGCAGGCGGGCGCGGCACAAACGCGGGAGAAGGACGGCATGGTCATGCTCTACGTCCCGGCCGGCGGGTTCCACATGGGCAGCGGGTGGGACCCATGGGACCAGGGCCAACAGCCCCAGCACACCGTCTATCTGGATGCCTTCTGGATCGACCAGACCGAAGTGACTAACGCGCAATACCAGAGATGCGCTCAGGCCGGGGTGTGCCGGGTGGTGGCGGACATGAATACCCAGGGCAAGCCAAACCATCCCGTCGAGGCAACCTGGAATGATGCCCAGGCCTACTGCCAGTGGGCTGGCGCCCGGCTGCCGACCGAGGCCGAATGGGAGAAGGCCGCCCGGGGCACCGACGGGCGCACCTACCCGTGGGGCAACGCCCGACCGGATTGCAGCCTGGCAACTGCTTTCGGAAAGGATGGCCCCTGTGCCGAAGGGACAGTGCCCGTGGGCTCGACCCCGGCCGGGGCCAGCCCCTACGGAGCGCTGGACATGGCCGGCAACGCAGCCGAGTGGGTGAACGACTGGTTCGACTATGAATACTACTCTCGGTCGCCGGAACGGAATCCAGCGGGGCCGGACTCTGGGACCAGCCGCGTGATTCGGGGTGGCACCTGGGACTCCATTCCCGACTGGGTAAGCTGCTTTCACCGCGATGGGTGGGAACCCGACGCCTTTTTCACCGGCTTTCGGTGCGTAACGCCGGCCACCCAACCTTGACCGTTGTCGTGACATCATTCACACTGGAAAACTGATCCAAGGCAGAGAGAAGGAGGAGAGTCAGATGATGAAACGGATCAACATTTGTACCATAGTTCTATGTTCGCTTCTTCTAGGCGCACTGCTGGTCGGCTGTGCACCAGGCGTGGGCAAGTCCGCCGAACCCACAGCAACACCGGAGATCGTCAGTTCGTTACGGCCACTTGCCGAAGAAATGGCCGGGGTGTGGGGCGTCTCGGTCGAAGAAGCCTATGAACGACTCCGTGCAGAGGACCCCATCGGGACACTACAGGCGGAACTGGCGGAACGCGAGGCAGAAACGTTTGCAGGATTGTGGATAGAGAATGAGCCCTCCTATCGCGTCGTCGTGGCGTTCACTCGGGATGGGGAGAAGACCCTTGAGCCATACCTCAAGAATCGGACGATTCCCGGGCTTGAGGTACGGACGGCCCGGACCTCTCTGGCCAAGCTGGAGATGATCCAGGCCCAGGCCAGGCGCGAGCTGGACAAACTGGATTTTGAGGTGGGCGTCTTTCTTTCTGTGCAGGACAACCGCGTCGAGGTGCATGTGTCCGATCGGGCGTGGTTTGAGGGCGAGCTGCGCCGGGTGGGCGCGCAGTTGCCCGATGGGGTAGAGCTGGTCGTGGTCGAAGGTGGCTCGACGGCCCGGGACAAGGACCTGCTGCTGACCCCGCCTGTGCCGGGCATCGCCTTTCCGCATCAAAAACCGGCCGAGGGGTTCAGGGAGAGCATGTGCGCCCAGTTAGTCGGCAGGCTGCGGCTGGAGGGGGCCTGCCTATACGTACAGTCGCTTGGTGGTGGAAGCTTGCTGCCCATCTGGCCGCCTGAG
>VGOG01000247.1 GCA_016875995.1 Chloroflexota bacterium | reverse complement strand
GGCTGCTGGAATCCAACGAGCCCTGGACCAGTTACCGCACGCTGGTGGACCTGCTCGACTGGCCCGAAAGTGACCCCGACGTGCAGGCCACCCGCGCCAAGATGCTGGCCCATCCCCAGGTGCAGGCGCTCATCGCCGAGGCCGCCGCCTGGCCCGGCTATGCCCTCCAGCGGCACAACGATGCCAGCCATCCCCTCTACAAGTCCAGCACCCTGGCCGATTTCGGCGTGCGGGCCGACGATCCTGGTATGGCCGCCGGCATCGAGGCGGTGATGGCCCACCAGTCGCCGGAGGGGGCTTTCCAGAGCCTGGTGAACGTCCCTCAGGCGTTCGGTGGGACGGGCGAGGACACGTGGACCTGGATGCTGTGCGACGCGCCGACGCTGCTCTACGCGCTGCTGGCCTTGGGCCTGGGCGACGACCCGCGCGTGAAGCGGGCGGTGGACCATCTGGTTGGCCTGGTGGACGAGAACGGCTGGCGTTGCGTCGCCGCGCCGGAGCGGGGCAAATTCCGGGGGCCGGGGCGCAAGGATGACCCTTGCCCCATCGTCAACGTCTACGCGCTGAAAGCACTGGCTCAGGTGCCGGAATTGCTGGACAGCCCGGCCACGCGCGCCGGCGCGGAGATGCTCCTCTGGCACTGGGGGCACCGCACCGAGCGCAAGCTCTACCTGTTCGGCATCGGCAGCGACTTCCGCAAGCTCAAGTACCCGTTCGTCTGGTACGACATCCTGCACGTGGTGGACGTGCTCAGCCGCTTCCCCTTCGTTCACACTGACCCCCGCTTCCATGAGATGGTGGAAGCGATCACCTCTCAGGCCGATGAGAACGGACGCTACACTGCGGGCTCGATGTACCGCGCCTGGAAGGGCTGGTCCTTCGCCGACAAGAAGCACCCCTCGCCCTGGCTCACCTTCCTGGCGCTACGAGTACAAAGGCGGATGGGACAGATGGCTTGAGGCCATCGCCCAGTTGACCATTCTGCCCATCAATGTTATAATGCAAACCAGATCCCGGCCGATTGAGAGGAACTAAGGATATGAGCACAAATGCAATCGTTCTACCTGATCCCCTGTACGAACGCATCCTTCACCTGGCGCGTCAAACCAATCAACCACCTGAGCGTGTGGTCGAGACCATCTTATGGGAGCATCTCCCGTCCTACCCCCATGTGCAGGTCAAGCGTGATCGCTGGGGGGAATACGCTGTCATCGCTGGCACGCGCACGAGTGTCGCCACTGTCGTGCGGTATGTGCAAATGGGATATGATGCCCAGACCATCGCCACGGAGATCCTGCCCCACTTGACGCCGGCCCAGGTTCACAGTGCGCTGGCCTATTACTTCGAGCACCAGGAAGCGATAGAAGCTGAGATGACTGCGGACACAAAGGAGGTCTGGCAAGCGCGGCTCAGGGAGCTGGTGGGAGAGGAAGCCTACCAGACGCTGGTAGGAGCAACGTAGCCCTGACCGATGGTTGAAAGCGAAATGCTAAAAGAGATCAAAACTCATTGTCCTAAAACTTCCAAACCAACTCATCTGGATTCTTTCAATCTCTATCTCCAACTGCCTACATGCGAACTGATATGGGAGATTGGCGTTGCAGTCCATCTCTCGCCAGACGAGATTGGTTTCCTCATCAACCCTCGAAGACTACGCGGTAGCGACTTTTTGATGCGCTGGGCACAAGGCCGCTGGTCTGAAGAAATTGTCATCCGTACTCTCAATCAGACAGAGCAATTTGGCATCATTCCCTACGGACCATCCACCGTCGCGCCAGAAGACCCAAACGAACTCGAATTGTTCTTCCAAAAAATGGACGTGGTCAATCAAGAAGGCAAACGCCCGGACTTACTCCTATATGACAAGGCAACGTATAATTGGGTCCGAAACGAAGTGAACCGTCGCTTCGGCAATGTTGAAAAGGTGGCAGAGACGTCGTCTTCGGTATTAGAGGATGTCATTTCAAAAGCGAATGCCGCCCTTGAGGTCGAGAATAGCCTGTGGGTGACGGAGAAAATGCCAGGTTTCGGCAAACCGTTTTCGCGTTACAGTCGTGGTAAGAACAAAGGGAGGCTCAAACCTGCGGGCATTATCCCAACAATCATCGTGAAACAAGAGGATATACCCCGTCTGCAACAGTGGGAATCCGTCTTTGGCATCCCTGTTTACGTCGTTCACATCTTCTATGACCGGGGTTACTTCATCAAGTTCAATGATGTGGTAGACATGCTGGAGTCTGGCGAACTAGGGATGGAAATACAGAGATATACAAACCCCGATGGGACAGCAGCTTCACCCAAATCCATCGTCAAAGTACCATACATCGTATGTAAGGAGTTCGGTACGGTCTCTGGGCAGTCATTGCTCCCCAAAACATTCGTGGACAAGAATGGGAAGGTGATGACCTACGTGACCTTCTCGGGTGGTGATATTCAACTATCGCCAGACGTTTTCGAGGTGTGGGGACGTAGAACATGAAAGCACTGATCGAGCAACTGGATACCATGGCCAGGGATTACCTTCCGATCCTTCAGCAGCATTCAGATGATGCAGAGGTCATTGCCTGGTCTGAGCTCCATGGCTGGGATCCTTCAGATGTGGAGACCCATCTCTTGCTCGCCCGACAGGCGTTACTCAATGCCGTGATTCGCCAGACCTTTCCAGATCTATCATTCTACGAGACTCCAATTGATTTTGTGAGCGCACCCTCTATGCTGGTGAGCAAAATCTACGAAATGGCACAGCGTGCACAGTCGTTCAATTTCTGGGGAGAACTGTACAGTGCCCTGATTCCTCAACCTCATCGTCGTCGGGTGGGACAATTCTGGACAGACGAATGTATCGCTGAGTGGATGGTGGCGTGGCTCCTTAAGTTTCGGATACATAATCTGGCCGACATAGGCTGTGGTGCAGGGAACTTCCTTCTCAAAGCGGCGCAGTTCCTTCGAGGAGGCCATCACGCTGCACGACTCTACGGCTTTGATGTGAGCCCGTTATTGCTTAATGTCACACAAGCCGCTTTCTCCACCTATCACTTGCCATTGCCTGAGCTGGCTGTGAAGAACTACCTCGAATCTTCACTTCCAACAGATGCCGATGCGATAATCTGCAACCCGCCCTATACCAGACACCACCACATCGCGCCAGACGTGAAAGACCGCCTCCAGGGGTTTTTCAAGAGTATGTTTAATGTCGTCATTTCCCGTAAGGCCACGATGGCTTTCCACTTCCTCATGAAACTCGTTGCCGAAATGCCCGAAGGCGCCCACGCTGCGATAATCGTCCCAATGGAAGTATTGGATGCCCGCTATGGGAGTGCGGCCAAACGCGTGCTCTGTCGTCAAACTGTTCTCTCGGCAATCATTCATTTCTCACAAGAGATGAATGCCTTTCACAAGGTGGATGTGGGAGCATCCATTTTACTATTCAGAAAAGGACACGAGAAGGACAACATAGTCCGCCACGTGACGCTGAAAAATGTGCCGACCACTGAGGAACTCTTATCGTGTCTGGACTCTCCCGAAAGCCGGGAGTTGCCTTATGGCTCTCTCGTCATCCAATCACAAAGCGAGCTCCTGGAAATACCGAAATGGTCCGGCATTGCTACATTTACGCCCGAAACCAAAAGGTGGGAGCAAACTGGTCTGGTCGTCCCTCTTAAGGCCCTGGCGAAAGTCATGCGCGGCATTGCCACTGGCGCAAACGAGTTCTTTGCCTTATCTACACAGGAGGTCAGGCGGAGATCACTTGAGCCTTACGTCGTTCGAACGATACAACGAAATCGAGAGATACAAGACATCGTGCTCGACGAAGCGGCATGGCAGGTTCTCTCAAACCAGGGAAAGCGGGTGTGGCTACTCTATCTAAACGGAGAAGCCATGAATCGTCATCCCGAGATCTCCAGCTATCTTTCCGAAGGCGAAGCAAAAGGTTATCATCGTCGTGGTCTGGTGCAGACGCGAAAACAATGGTATTTTATGGAACAGCGCGATATTCCGCCCATCTTTTTCACTATTCTCACGAGGGGCAATCCTCGCTTCATCTTGAACCAGGCTGGTGTGCGACCGCTCAATATGTTCTCGCTCATCTACCCCAACAGTTACGTTGTCAAAGCCGATTGTATAGAGCACTTATGGGCACTCTTGAACAGCACGTTCTCGCTTTCGCGGCTTCACTCTGTCAGCCGAACTTATGGGGGAAATACACTCAAGGTCGAGCCGCGCGAGTTGGATAATCTGCCTGTCATCAACCCATTGGCACTACCCGTCGAATACAGACAAAGCATAAAAGGGACGATTGACGATTTCTATCGTCATCGGGATGCCACTGTATTAGTTAGAGAGATCGATGCCCTGATTGATACGCTGTTGAGCTCCGAAACAGTGACTCAGTATCGGTCATCGCTGCCTATGCAGCTTCAACTCTTGGAGTCACGAAAGAAGTATGGGCAGATGATTGATGAAAAATGAAAAAACAACCTGCTTCGCCTAATTCAGCGATTGATCAGCTTCGTCGTGGCGAACTCCTGCGACGGGTGGAGGCATTTCTGAAGCAGCACCAAGCCAACCAGGTTAAGAACCAGGTCTGGTTCCTGTAGATGTCTTGGGCGACATCTTCCCCCGCTCACACCCTCAAGCATTTCCCCACTCTGCACGCCAGCCCGCGCTGAAAGGGCTGGTCCTTCGCCGACAAGAAGAATTTGTCACCCTGGCTCACTTCCTGGTGCTCAGGGTGCAGAGGCGAATTAAGGAGCGATAGCATGGAGTTTCGCAAACTGGGCAAAACAGGTCTGGATGTCGGCGTCATCGGGCTGGGAACCGAACACCTGAATGGACAGCCCCGTGATACGGTGGTCTCGGTCATCCGCCAGGCCATCGAACGCGGGGTCAATTACTTCGACCTGGTCTTTTCCTTCCCCGAATACCTGGATAACCTGCGCGTGGCGTTTCAGGGACACAGGGAGCGTGTCATCCTGACCGGGCATCTGGGCTCCACGGAAAAGAATGGGCAGTACTGTAAAACACGGAGCGCGAAAACGTGTGAAAGGTTTTTCCTCGACCTTCTTTCTAGACTGGGCATGGATCATGTAGACGTCCTGTTCTTGCACAACTTCAATTCCGTCAAGGACTTTGATGCCGTGACCAGGCCCGGCGGCGTGATGGATCTGGCCTGCCGTCTCCGAGAGGAGGGCAAGGCCCGCTTCCTGGGGATCAGCGCGCACTACGTGGAAGTGGTGAGAAAAGCAGTAGAAAGCGGGCAGATCGAGGTGGTGATGTTTCCGATTAACCTGCTCGGCCACGCCATGCCTGGCAGAAAGGAGCTGCAG
>VGOG01000246.1 GCA_016875995.1 Chloroflexota bacterium | reverse complement strand
GCTGCAAGTGAAGGCAGCACCTGACCCCAATGCCCCTCCCATCGTGAAGCTTTATCTCGCCCTGGGGACGACGCTCCAAGGGTTGCACCGCAAGGCAGGGCAGCGGGTGGATGTGACCACGGATACGGACTGGGCGACGATCCGGGCCGTGGCCACCACATATCTGATCTCCGTGGACGATGGTGAGATCACCTGGGTAGTGGTGTTTGATGGCCAGATAGAAGTGGAAGCTCAAGGGCAGACGGTGGTCGTCCGAGCTGGCCAGGCGACGTGGGTGGAACCCGGCCGACCGCCGCGCGCCCCGATTGACGTTGACCCAAGGGCTGTAGAGGAGTGGGTGAATGGACTACGAGAGAGCAGGGAAGTGGGGCCGATTCGGCCTGTGATCGTGCTGCCTGAACCTGAGGAGGAGGATGGGACGGAGCCCTGGCTGGAGGTCTGGCACTCGCTAGGAGAGCCCAACGAAGAGCAAGCGGTGACTGTCGTCGCCGAAGCGGGAGATGACGAGAGCGGGCTGGACCGCATTGAGATTCAAATGCCGGGCCAGCCGCTGGTAACCTGTTGGGAGTCGTACTGTGAGGCCACGGGTGGGCCATACCCTGCGGGCGAGCACGGTTACGAGGTTTGGGCCTTTGATGAGGCGGGCAACGCGGCCTACCGACAGGGCCATTTTGCTGTTGCGGTCATCGTCGTCCAGGACAACCCGCCGGTGGTGGAGGAGGTGTACGTAGAGCCAGCAACCATCTATGAGCGGGGGATGTTTCGCATAAAGCTGAGCGCCAGCGACGACACCGGCCTGCAATCCATGTGGTGGTGGATCAAGGGCTCAGGGGATGATAGCCTTGATAGGGGGGATGAGGCTGTCTGCGGCGGGATAACGTGGTGTGAGTCAAACTGGTTGGGCCTGAAGTGGACGGGCAGGGATGGCCAGTTCGCCATCTACGCTCAAGCCCGCGACGTGGCCGGTCAATTGTCCAGTTTGGCGAGTGCGACGATCACTGTGCTGTCCATCGCAGACAGGTTTTCCCTTTCCCTTGGTGGTGGACCATTCGATAATAAATCAGTGCAAAAGGCTGTGGGATTCGCTATCAACTGGGCCGCGCTTCGAGACGAAATCGGGGAAGTGGTGCTGGTGGACTTCCTCTCAGGAGAGACCTTGGCTGGTCCCACAGAACCGTCATACGACCCGGAGCGGGCCAGGCAGCTCTTGGCTGAAGCTGGCTACCCTGACGGGTTTAGTACGATGCTACTGTTTGACCAGGGCGATGAACTGGCTACTAAACTGGCCGAATGGGTAACCAGCTACCTTGGAAGAGTGAACATGAACACTGAGTTCATTGGAGTTGCCCCGGCCGATGCCCGTGCTAAGTTAGCTGTTATGATTGAGGCTGGTGAAAGCGGTATGCTCATTCAGCGGCGGTAGCGAGCTCAGAGGACTGCCATGACTATCAAACGCATAACGTGGATTATTTGTCTGGTGCTGTTGATTTTGACTGTGGGGGGCTGTAGAGGCACGCCGACCCCAACCCCAACGGCCACACCGACACCAGCCACGGACACCCCGACTCCTACACCAGTGGCGACTACGCCGACACCAACAGTAGTGACCGTCACGCCGACTCCCACCCCCGGCCGCGCGGCCGATCTTTTGAGCGAGCGTTCCCTGGTGCAGTGCCGCCATCCGGGCGAGGCGGAGAAAGAGCTGCCCATCGGCCAGCACGAGCCAGTGGGTACCGGCGATGAGATCAACACCGACCAAACCGGCCGGGGCATCCTGACCTTTGCTGACTTCTTGCGGGTGGAAATCTTTCGCCAGACAGGACTCCAGGTGAGGGCCGCGCCCGACCCCGATGCCCCTCCCATCGTGAAGCTCTATCTCGCCCTGGGGACGACGCTGCAGGAGTTGCACAAGCGAGCGGGGGAGCGGGTAGTCGTCACCACCGAGACCGATTGGGCGACGATCACGAGTGTAGCCACCAAATATCTGATCTCCGTGGACGAAGATGGCGTCACCTCGGTGGTGGTGTACGAAGGGGAGGCGAGGGTAGAGGCCCAGCAGCGGACGGTAACCGTTCGGCCCGGCCAGGCAACCCTGGTGGAACCTCGCCAGGCGCCCCGGCCTCCCAGTGACGTTGAGATGGGGGCGGTGGATGACTGGGTGAGTGCAGTACGCAAGCCTGAGGAGGTGGGGTCTATCAAGCCAGTTATCTTCCCCTCGGTAGATGCCCTAATCCCTACCAGCACGCCCACAGCGACTCGAACGCCGACCCGCACTCCCACATCCACCCCCACGATAACGCCAACTCCCAGGCCAGCCAATGTGCGTTTGGTGTCTGCCCTGAAGCTCTCCAACCTCAGCCCATTTGTTAGAGAGAAGGTAGATGCGACTTTTGGGGTGCGTAACCACGGAGAGCAGACCTTCACTGCCAGGTACTTCGGCGTCAAGGGCCGTGGCCCTGGTGATTCCGTACAGGACTTCCCCATGATAGAGGACTTCTCCCTGGTTTCTGGAGCTGAGTACACCTATTCCCATGACAGGAATTTCACCGCCCCCGGCGAGTACTGGTTCACGCCGTGCTATAGCCCGGATGGCGTCAACTGGCTCGATATAGCCTGGCCCGATGATCGGGTTAGCTATGTATACACCACCGTCGTCCCAGACTACCGGCCGGTACTGGAGGGGGTATACGTGGAGCCGACAACCATCTATCAGGGCGGGGAGTTCAGGATAAAAACGATTGCTAGCGACGACGTCGGCCTGGAGTCCATAAGGTGGCGGATGGAGGGCACAGGGGATGCGTACCTTGATGAGGGAGACGAGGCCAATTGTGGCGGGATAACGTGGTGTGAGCTAAACTGGAGCCTGAAATGGGAAGGCAAGGATGGCAAGTTCACCATCTACGCTCAGGCCCGCGATACCGCCGATCAGCTATCCCGTATAGGGAGCACATCCATAACCGTACTGCCCGTAGCAACATTCTCTCTTTCGATCGGTGGTGGGCCTTTCAATAACAAGTCGGTGCAAAAGGCAGTGGGATTAGCTATCAAATGGACCGCGCTCCGAGACAAAGTAGGGGGAGCAGTGTTGGTGGACTTCCTGTCGGGAGAGACTCTGGCTGGTCCCACCGAACCGGCATACGATCCGGCGCGGGCCAAGGAACTGATGGCCGGAGCCGGCTACTACAAATTCGACACCAAGCTGCTGTTTAACCCGAATGACGAGTTGGCTGTTGATCTGGCTGAGTTGGTGACCAGTTATCTTTACGTGGTGGACATCTACGCCAAGTACCTTTGGGTTGCCCCGGCCGATGCTCGCACTCACTTTGCTGATATGACTTCTGCTGGTGAAAGCGGTTTGCTCATCGAGCGACGATAACCTGGTAAAATTGCAGGAGGTGAATCATGACTGGCAAACGTATGGTGCAAGTTATTTGTCTGGTGTCGTTGGCGCTGGCTGTGGCAGGATGTCAGCAAATCGAGTTGATTCCCACAGATACACCGATGCCCACCGATACGCCCACCGCCGCGCCGACCCCGACCAGCACGCCTACAGCGACTCCGATGCCCACCCGCACTCCGACATCCACCCCCACAGCGACGCCGACCCATACCCCCACCCACACTCCGACCACCACGCCCACTCCCAGGCCAGCGGACGTGCGCCTGGTCTCTGATCTGCGGATCTCCCACCACAGCCCACGGGTGGGGGAGATGGTGTATGCCACTTTTGAAGTGCGCAACTCTGGGGAGCAAACCTTCACCGCCAAGAAGTTCGGCGTCAAGGGCCGAGGTCCCGATGATTCCATCCAGGATTTCTACATGGATGATCCCCCAACACTGCCTCCTGGAGGGGAGTACACTTATACCAGCAAGAGGACCTTTTCCAAAGCGGGGCGCCATTGGTTCACACCGTACTACAGCCCGGATGGTGTCAACTGGCTTGGTATACCGGCCGATGGCTACATTGACCGTGTGGAAATCACCGTCCTCCCAGATAACCCGCCGAAGGTGCACATATCCGTAGAGCCGTCAACGATCTACCAGGGGGCTGCGGTGAAGATAGAGATGGCGGCCAGCGACGATTTCGGCTTGCAGTTCGTTCGATGGTGGAGCCAGGACACAGGGGATGGGTACTTTGACCTTGGGGGCAGGTTTGATTGTGGGGGAAGAACATCGTACGACAAGAGCTGGACCCGGCCCTGGGCAGGCAAGGCTGGCCAGTTCACCATCTACGTTGAGGCTCAAGATACGGCTGGCCAGTTATCCCGCAGCAGCACAACCCTCACGGTACTGCTTAAAGTTACAGCGCGGTTTTCCCTTTCGATTGGTGGTGAGCCCTTCACCGACAAGTGGGTACAGGATGCCCTGGGATTCGGCATAGATTGGGCCGCCCTCCGAGAGGAAACAGGCGAGGTGGTGCTGGTGGACTTCTCGTCGGGAGAGACCCTGGCTGGTCCCACCAAACCGGCCTACGACTCGACCCTGGCCAGGAGGCTTCTGGCTGAAGCTGGCCATAGCCGCTTGGACACAGTGCTGCTGTATGATTCAGGCGATGAATTGGCCACGAAACTGGCCAGAGAGATCGCCGACTACCTTCAGGCGATCAATATCCGCACTCAGCGCATCGGGGTGGATCCAGCCTACGCTCGCACCACCCTGGCCGATAGGATTGCTGGCGGGACAAACGGTTTGCTGATCGAGCGGCGCTGATAGTGAGGAGCCAAATGGAGAACGACAATGCAGATTCCCCTCGAACTGATTGAACAGACCAGGAAGGGTAACGTGGTCCTGTTCTGCGGGGCGGGCATATCCATGGGCCCAGGAGGGCTGCCCAGTGGCTGGCAGTTGACCCAGGAACTGGCCGAGCGAGCCGGATTGGGGGACGTGAGCGGGATGGGGCTGCCCAAGGTGGCCCAGGATTACGAGTCGAAGCTGGGCTACCAGAGCCTCGTTCAATACGTGATCAGCCGCATTGACGACCCAAAGTACTCGCCCCTGCGCACCCACCAGCTCATCGCCGCCTTGCCCTTCAACAAGGTCATCACCACCAACTGGGACAACCTGCTGGAAGAAGCCCTGCGGCAGGCTCACCAGCCCTTCGTGAAAGTGGTCCGCGACCCCGACATCGCCTTCGCCGACGAGGAGAAGGTGCTGCTCATCAAGCTGCACGGTTCAATCGAGCAGAAGGACACCATCGTCGTCACCGGCGACGATTACTACGACGTGTTCTATCGCCTGCCGGAGATCGCCAAGGTGATCGGTGCCTACTTCGCCACCAGGACCATCCTCTTCCTGGGCTTTGGCCTGGCCGACGAGGATTTCAAGCGACTCTACCACGAA
>VGOG01000245.1 GCA_016875995.1 Chloroflexota bacterium | reverse complement strand
CTGCCATCGCCCAGGTACTCACAATGTAGCCTAGCACCATGACGGCTAACGCAACCAGCCGGGGAGTGAGTAGTATCTGTGGCGACCACCCGAAGCGCTCATCCAGCCCAGCCACGATCATCATGGCTAACGGGCCAATCAGAAGCAGGAAAAAGAGAATCAGCCGATCCCAGCCTTTGACGTCCTCCCGATCAAGGGATCGGGCGCGTTCGGCTATCAGATCCGGGTTGGTGCGTATGACGGCAATGCGGCTGATCAATGTAAAAAAAACAACTATGCCGACATAGACCCAACCCCACACCCAATCCAGGCGGCCAGCGGCAATGAACAAGACCATTGGCAGCAGCAACGTGAATGCGGCAAGCCTGAGCCAGGCTTTCCAGCCCACCGCCCTGATTATCTCAGATGCCCTTTTTGGTTGCTCAACATTGGTGTTCATTTGTCCCTCCTTTTGACCGACGTTTTGGTGCTCATTGCTATCTCCGTCCAACGAATATCGCGTATCCCAGATATTCGAACAGATCCTTCGGAAGATATTGCCTCTCTGCCATGTATTTTCTGAAAGACGGCTTCTTGATGTACAGGAACAGCGTTCGATAGAACATCCTCCACATATCCTGGAAACGATACCGCTGGATTTGAGTGGACTCGCGTCGCACGTCGAATTTGTAGGGTCGCACGACGATGTCGCTCAGTCCAGCGCTTTTCAACAAACCCATCCAGTCCTCAAGAGTTAGAATCTCCGGCTTGATGTCCCAGGTGTGTCTTACCCGCTCGACCACCCGTGCGGGCGGTGTCTCGATCCAGAGTTCCTCGTTCAGCCCCACGCAGCTACCTGGCCTGGCCATGCGCACACACTCGCCGACCACGCTCTGCTTGTCTCTTATGAATGTGAGCACAGACTCGGCAATAACGACGTCGAAATTCGCGTCCTCGAAGGGGAGGTCTTGCGCATCAGCCACCCTGAACTCAACGCGATCCGCAACACCTTCTCTTTGCGCCCTCTCATTTGACCTGGCAACCATCGCCTCACTAACGTCTACACCGACCACTCTGCAGCCATACTCTTTGGCGAGGTAGCAGGCCGTTGCACCGACGCCGCAACCGACTTCCAAAACGTCTGTATCCTGGCTGATGTGGCACAACTCGATGAGCGACTTTGTGGTCTCGAAGCCTCCCATGTGTTTGGTGGTGCCAACGTAAGCCTGCAATTCAAAGTAGGAAAGCTGAAGTTGTTTCTCGTCCTCCATTTTCTCACCCCCCCAGTGTCTCACTGACTGGCGACTACCAGACACCCGGCAGCAGGCGATAGCGCACCCGCTGGGCATACTCGGCGTAGCCCGAAAGTCCCTGATGCAACATCTTATCTTCGAGTGCAGTTCGGATGAGAGTGAGCAGGGCTACCAGCCCGCCGGGGATGAGCGCCCACAGCGAGCCGAGCAGGATCGGCGTGGCAAGCTCGAAGACAATCGTCCCGATGTAAGCCGGGTGACGCACAACCTGGTAGGGGCCACTGGTGGCGACGGCGTGCCCCCGGTCTTCCTGGATGCGACCGACCAGCGAGAAGAAGGGGTTCGAGGCCATGGCCCAGGTCCCCAGAGCATAGCCCAGCGCGGCGATAACCAACGCGCTGATATGAAGAGCAAGCGGCATCTGCGCCGTCCATTCCCAGCGCACATCCAGCCCAGCCACGATGTGCTTGGCTATCGTGGCCAGGCCGATGATACTGAGAATCAGGGTGTCCCAGGTTGCAGCATCCCTCCTGCGCGAGGCACGTTCGATCAACAACTCTGGGTCCCTGGGTATCAAGATCAGCGCATTGGCAGCACTCCAGACCACATAGATGCCGACCACGGCCCACCCCTGCCACCAATCCAGGCGGCCCGCGGGAATGAACAGAGTCGCTGCTACAAGCAGCACACCCATTACCTCCCTTATCAGCCACTTCGTAATCCCGCGGCGAGTGTCAGATTGCTCATCTGGCTGAATCGGAGATGTGTTGGCGTTCATTTTCCCCTCCTCAATGATGCTTTGCTTGAAAAACCACGCGGCTCGGTGGACAGAGGTACACCTCGCCCAACTGGGCCGCCAAGCCGTGCTATTTAGCTATGTCTCCCGCCCGGCGCCAGCGCGGCGGCGGAAGGGCAGCGAAGGCAGCCGCCAGCCGCCCTCCCCACCCACGCGGATGTCCCGCCGCAGGAAGCACCACCAGGCCAGGGCGGCGAACAGCACCGCCGAACCAAACAGACCGGCGAGCCACGCACCGTTTAGCCCCTGGAAGGCATCTTGAGCCTGATAGTAGTTGAGCGGGGACAGCCTGGCGACGGGCTCCAGGTCCTGGTTGATTTTCGCCAGGCCGGTGATGAAGAAGCTGGCTACCAGCAGCAGGCCGGCCGTCGTGGCCGCCAGGCGGCGCGATGGGAGGACCATGCTGAGGAACAGCGATAGCGCGCCGAAAAGCAGCAGCACTGCCAGCGCCGATAGCAAGGGCAGCCAGATCGTGCCCCAACCGATGTCCATCGAAGACCAGTTCATGGGAACGACGAGGCCCAGCCAGGTTATGGCCAGGATAGCCACGGCAGCAACGACAAAGGCCAACAGGCGGCCCAGGAACAGGGCCGTGCGGCTGACCGGGTAGGCCATGATCAGGTCGAGTTGGCCGTTTTCCTCGTCGCTCACCAGCAGACCACTGCCCGTCAGCACGGCGAAGATGCCCAGGATAACCGGCATATAGGAGAGCAACTCGATGCTCAGGAAACCCTCCGCCGTGCCAAACGCGCTGAAGTCGCCGAAAAACGCGGTGAACTCCTGCGGATAGAACTTCAGCAGGTCTTCGATCTGCTCCTGCTGCGCGGCGATGGTGTCGTACATCGAAACGAGCAACACGCCCAGCAGAGCAAAAGCGATGCCCCAACCGAGGATTTGGCCCCGCAAACGGCGCAGTGCATAGCGGAAAATCGTCATCATCTTACCCCTCCTTCTGGTCACCTTCGTAGTAGGCCAGGAAAATCTCCTCCAGCGAGGGCCGCTCGGTCTCGAAGTCGCTGACCGGGAAGGCGGCCAGCGCCTTGATGAGGCCGTCCATCTCCCCCTCCACCTGCAACAGCACGCTCGTGCCATCATCATGCGACAGCACTGTCACGCCAGGCACGTTGGTCAGCGGACTCACGTCCACCGGCTGCTTGAAGCGGATTCTGGCCCGGTGTAGGGCGCGGTTAATCAGAGAGACCGGCTCGGCTACCTCCACCACTATGCCTTTGCGGATGATGGCCACGCGCTCCGCCACTGCCTCCACCTCGCTCATGATGTGGGAAGAGAAGAAGATGGTAGCCCCATTCGCCTTGGCCTCAATGATCAGGCGCAGCACTTCTTGCTGCATCAGCGGGTCGAGGCCCAGCGTCGGCTCGTCTAGCAAGAGCAACTCCGGGTGGTGCATCAGGGCCTGCACCACCCCGACCTTCTGCTTGTTGCCGTGCGACAGGTTCTTGATGGCGGGCTTGAGATCGAGGTCGAGTCGCGCGGCGAGTTGGCGCACGAAGCCCCAATCCACTTTGTTTCCCCGCAGGGCGTTGAAATAGCGCAGCGCGCCCTCCACCGTCATGTTGGGATCCAGTTGCATTTCGCCGGGCAGGTAGCCGGTGCGCCTGCGCACCTCCACGGGATCGGCCTGGGGGTCAATTCCCAGCACCCGCACCGTGCCGCCGTCGGGGCGGATGAGGTCGAGCAGGCAGCGGATGGTGGTGGTCTTGCCGGCCCCGTTCGGGCCGAGAAAACCGAAGATTTCTCCGCGCTGCACCTCCAGGTCCACGCCGCGCAGCGCCCGAACTTTGCCGTAGGACTTGGTCAGTCCCTGGGTCATCAAAGCGATATTCTCAGACATAAGCACCTCCTTCAGAGAATGATGAACTCGGCTAATTGCCGATGTGACTCTCCAGGGCGCGGGCGAACAGCTCGCGATCCCCCTCTTGGATAACCTCTAATGCCCGATCCCCCAACAGAGCCAGGATTTGGGGCAAATACGGGTCTGTTCGCAGGTGATGTTCGGCGATAAAGACGAGGAGAGGGCTGCTGGTCCAGGAAGCTCGTGCCTGGGTCGCCGTCAGCCATTCGCCGATCAGCACCTCCTCCCCGTCAATGACCAGGATCAACCCCAATCCTCCCGCCTGGCTAAGGGCCTCCTCCGACATGCGAGCGACGACCACCTGACCTCCCGGCAGATCGAGATTGTCCGTGGTGTAGATCATCACCCGCACTCCCCGCTGGATGGCTCCCTCCAGCGCGGGCTGCAAAGTCGGGAATGTATCCGGCAAGAGGGCCAGGCAGACTCGGTTCTGGGCCTGGCCGACCATCTCCATGGCCTTGGCCATGATGTTGTCGTGGCCTTCGATGTGCCAGACGTATTCTAAGTCCGGGACCAAAGTGAGGGCAGCCAAATCGTCCTTGAGCGAGCCGATGAGTTCTTCGTGCTCACGGTGGAGTTGATCGAGGAACTCGGCGGCCGGAACCGGCGCGTACTTCGTGGAACCGCCGGTTCGCAGCGTCATAGCCGCCCCACGAGCAGTGAGCTTGCCCATCACCTCGTAGATCATGGAGCGGGGGACGCCAGAGAGCTTAGACAGTTGGTATCCTGTGACAGGATTCTCTCTGAGCAGAGCCACGTAGGCCTTAGCCTCGTACTCCGAGAAGCCGATTTGCACCAGTTTGTCAATGGCATCGTTACCCATGTTTTCCCGATTTAGGCGTTAGTATTCTAACTACGCTTGCTATTATACCAAAATTATCTTGGTTTGTCAAGTACCCAAACCTTAAAATTTCAAGACCTGACAGGTTTCTCAAAAACCTGTCAGGTCTTACTACGACAATTGCACTCCAAACAAGCTCCCGATGAAGTAGGTGATCACCGTGGCAAACAGGCCGATGCCCACCATCTCCAGGCCACTGCGCAACCAGGACAGGCCGGTGAAGAGGGTCTTGAGCACTCCGATGACGAACAGGGCGGCGATGCTGAGCCCCGCTGAGGCCAGGACAGCCTCCAGTCCCCCCAGGAAGAAGTAGGCGATCAGAGGGACAAAAGCCCCCCCGATGAAGGCCATGCCGGAGAAGGCACCGGCTTTCCAGGGATGGGGAAAGCTCTCCGGCATCAGGCCCAACTCGTCTCGGACCAGGCTTTCTAAGATCAGTTCCCGATCCTCACTGAGCCGCTCTACCAGGCGCTCAGCCTCCTCCTGGCTGAACCCTTTGAGCTGGTACAGGATGCGCAACTCCTCCTTCTCCTCCTCGGGTTCCAGCTCCAGTTCCTCGCTCTCGCGGGCGATCTCGGCCTCGTATACCTCCTTCTGGGACTTGGTGGAGATGTAGGCCCCGG
>VGOG01000244.1 GCA_016875995.1 Chloroflexota bacterium | reverse complement strand
ATGGTCGCTTCACCGCTCGCCTGGCAGTGGAGCCACTCGACTTCGCAGCTCTGCCGAGTTTCTTCTGCCCGACTACGATGCAGCACAGCGGGTAGCCGTCTACGCCGTCCTGGGTGGCATCCCGGCTTACCTGGAGTGCCTCGACAGCCACAAGACGCTGGCAGCCAACGTGCAAGAGGAGATCCTTCTGGACACTGGCATGTTCCGCGTCGAGCCTTTCTGTCTAGTGAGCGATGAGGTGCGAGAACCCCGCAACTACGTGGCTGTGCTGCCTCTGCCGACGAGTTGATCGGCATCTTGAAGGCCCTTCGGGATCTACAGGTGAGGTGAGCGTATCACGTTGGGGACATCCAAGTAGCTGAAACTGGCCCTTGGGTTCCGTAAAATGGTCGAAAAAGGAGCCCTTCCCAAAACGGCAATTCTGTGATATAATCTTGTAGTGCAAACCTCATGATTTCATCACTATCGCCCTTCTTGCGTATGGGAGCATCACAACTCGCCGTGGAGACGTATGTCATGACCAACAAACTACCTAAGACATTCCAGATGAGATTTGACCTGAGCAACGAACAGGACGTCAAGATAGCTCAGTTTCTGCAAGACTACCCCTGGTCTAAGACTCAGAAAGTGAAGGAAATCCTCTTGATGTACATTGAGGGGCAACTTGTCCCCGAGAGGCAAAACCGGGCTGATGTTGTTGAGAACCTGGGAGAATCGCCCCACCGATACGCCCTACATCGAACAGGGGAATAACGGTCGAAGGAAGGTCCTGTTGCGAAAAGAGAGCGCTTAAGATAAGAATAGAATAGCCAGCTTGAAACACTCAGCATTCTGACACCTGTGTGGGAAGAGGCCAACATGAGATCCGTTGACACCCCAACCTATAGCAGCATGCTCTCGGGCAAGGGCGCATTGCTCGATGAAACGCTGGCTGTCTTGCAACAGATTGATCGTGGTCATAGCCTTGATCAGGTTAGAGCGATGGTCATGGATCACGACCTACTGGGCAAGATGACCATGCGCACCAGAGAGTTGGTATGGGAGCATATTCACGCCCGGTATCTGAGCGATGGAAACCATCCTCGCCTCTTAGCCCACATGGTTGTGCACGCACCCGACCGCCAGACGGAAAGGCTGGTGCTGTTCTACGAACTATGCCGGTCATCCCCCATCCTACGTGATACAACGATCTATTGCGTCTATCCTCGCTACGCTGCTGGCTACAGCAGCATTGACAAAGCCGACATCCAGGGCTACTTCGACGACATCGTCGAAGAACACCCCGAGTTGATAGAGTGGTCTCCTCAGACCCGGGACAAGGTGGCCAGCAACATCCTGACGATCTTGCGCGATTTCGGCCTGCTACAGGGATCACAGCGCAAGCAATTCTCCCGTCTATATGTGCCTCTCCCAACCTTTATCTACGTCCTCTACCGGCTCGCTGACGACGGGCTCATCACCCCGCAAGAACTCCTGAAGGTTGAAGACTGGCAGCTCTTCTTCCTCGAATCGGCTGACGTGGTCGCCCTGCTCGATGAAGCAACGGCAGGGGGCCACTGCACTTTCAAGCATCAGGGCGACATCTACACCCTGGACCTGCACTACCCATCCCTGGAGGCGTGTGTTGAGGCCCTTACCGGAGAAGTTTGAGGAACTGGAAGACCTGCTGCTGCACCACCGGGCGACGCTGGCCCAGAACACCGGGGTGCCCTTCGTGCGGCTGGTCTACCGGCCTGAGGAGGAGGCTGAGTGCTGTCGCCGGCGGGAGCTTCTGGAGCGCACCCTGAAGCGGGAGGGTGTCTCGGCCCAGACGGTCAGTTGCCGAGGAGCCATCTTCGCCCATTACGAGCGGCGTGGCCGCCTCGACCAACTCTTCGAGCTGGAAACAGCCAAGGAGGACCGCCTGACTGCCAGCATCGCCAAACACGCTCGTCAAGAGCTCGTTGATCAGTTATTGGCAGCCGCTGGACAGCTCAAGGATGACGGTGTGATCTTTCTCGTTGACGTCGCTTTCGTCTATCCTTATCTCCACCTGACCCCCGTCTTGGATGACTGCACCAATCGCATCACACCACCTCTGGCGCTGGTCGTCTTCTACCCGGGCGACGTCGATGTGGATGGCCGGCTCCTCTTCCTCGGCTTGCGGCCGAGTGGGTACTATCGAACGCGAGATTTGATTTGACCGAGCTGTTTCGAAAGGTGAAGAGCGACCAATGAAGGTCTATCACGTGCGCGGCGTCCGCCATCAGGCGATTATCTTTGCCAAATCACCTGAGGAGGCCATCGCACAGGCTATTGAGCGTAAACTGGTTGGCGATTGGGAAGTACCCGGCGCCGTCGAGGTGCCGCTACCCCGTGGTTACCGCCTGGTGTATGATCCCATGGCGGCAGCCGAACAGTCCGAACTGCCACTCTCCGTTACATCGGCAGAACCCGAGAAGCCCCATACCATTACCCCTTCCGGAGTCAAGGTGTACCATGACTGGCGTGACAACATCGTCGTGGACGCGTATGCGCCACCGGTGGTCTGGAAAGCCGGACGCGATATCTTCGGACGCAATACATCTGTACCTGGCCGTTCCTATCTAGCCAGCGAGAACAGCGAGGACGCCCTCTCCTGGAACCTGTTTCGTACTCTGGAACGAACAGGCCACCTGGACGTCATCGCTCGTGCTCTTGGTCTACAAGACGACTTTCAAGTGCTCTACTGGTACCGCCCCTGGGATGCCACCGAGCCGTTGCCGGAGATCACAGCGGCGCTGAATCGAGTGGAGCCCTGGGGTCTGATAGGTGGGCGGTATCAAACGGAAACGGATGTCATTCTCAAGGGACAGCGCTACCTGGTGATGGTGGAGTGCAAACTGGGCAAGCCAGGCGCCCACGTGCGCGCCTGGGAACGACCGAGCCGCAGCCGCATCCCGCCTACCTACGAAGAGCCGCTGCGTGCTTTGCTGGTTGACATGCAGGACTGGGAAGCGACGATGCGTCGCTTCTATCAACTGTTGCGTCACCTGATCCTGGCCAACGAATTGTGCCGACTGGATGGATGGCCGCTGGAACCACACTTGCTGGCTGTCGTGAATGCACTAAACGTTAATCGGGATGGCGTCACCCACTCTGTCGAGTTCGAACACTTCCGCCGCTGCTTGCGCCTTGCACCAGAGCAGACTCACTTGCTCACCTGGCAGGAAATGCTGGAACGCACTGAGGCAACGTTTGATCCAGGCGTCCGTCCTTTGCTAGCCCATGCCCGACAATTGCGCAATCTCCAGGCCCCAGCAGGCTCGCTGGGAGTGTGAGGTGCGGGAATCTGGGTAAGCTGTGAGGTGAAAATGATGGCTCTACTTCTGAAGGATCTCTTCGTTTACCCCATCGAACGCTACATCCCGCCTGTGGCCAAGGTGGATGACACCACCGAGGCCACGGTGGAGATGGAACTGCGGGAGTACGTGGTCACTACACCCATTGAGCGGGCGCTGGCCGACTTCCTGGAGATCTATGCCGAATCTCGCACCACCCCTACCGACAAGATCGGCGT
Organism: Chloroflexota bacterium; assembly: GCA_016875995.1. Lineage (GTDB taxonomy): Bacteria > Chloroflexota > Anaerolineae > VGOG01 > VGOG01 > VGOG01. Next base: position 1,854 of record VGOG01000244.1, on the reverse strand, counting down.
CTGGATCTCCGGCTTCTTCGGCTCTGGAAAGTCCCAATTCGCTAAGATCCTTAGCTATTTGCTGAGCAACCCGACAGTTGGCAAGCGAACCGCCCGCGAGCTCTTCGTCGAGCGGTTGGCTGGCAGCCCTCAGCGCACTGAGCTCGAGGGATTGCTACACCGTATCAGTCTGCTGGATAGCCACGTGATCATGTTTCAGATCAAGGCCGAGCAGGATCAGACCAGGGAAGAGAGCATCAGCGAGATCATGTACCGCCGCTACCTGGACAGTCGCGGCTTGAGCACCGATCCCCTGGTCGCCAGCCTGGAGCTGTCCCTCATCGAGCGCGGCCTCTACGACGCTTTCCAGGCGGAGGTCGAGAAACGGGTAGGCCGCTCATGGTCTGAAGAGCGAGACGACTACCTATTCATCCGCTCAACAGTGGCCGAGGCCCTCCAGGCCGTGGCGCCCGAGGCTTATCACAGCCGCAATGAGGCGCTGGCCGCGTTGGAGATGGTGGATCGCAGCCAGCGACTGACTGTCTCTGATCTAGCCGAGCGGCTGGTGGACTACGTGGATGAATTGGCCGCTACAGGCGATGCCGAGCGGCCGCCACACTTGGTCTTCATTATGGACGAGATGGGGCAGTTCATTGGCACCGATAGCCAGAAGCTGCTGGAGCTGCAGTCCATTGCCGAACAGTTCGCCACCAAGGGATGGGGCAAACTGTGGCTCATCGTCACTGCCCAGGCTAAGTTGCACGAACTGATCGCTGGCGTTAAAGCTCTGGAAGCGGACTTTGGCAAGATCGGGGCTCGCTTCGACATCCGTCTGGCGCTCACGGCAGAGGATGTGGAGAAGGTGCTAGAGGGCCGCATCCTCAAGAAGAAGGATAAACGTCTGTCGGACATCCAATCCTTCTACCACGACCACGAAGGGGCGCTGGCTGTCCTCTCCACCCTGCCCGGGGCCAGCCGCGATCTGCCCGACATGACCACCGACCGCTTCACAGCCAATACCCCCTTCCTGCCCTATCACTCCAATCTCATCCAGGCCATCTTCGCCAGCGTCAAGAGCGCCACCGCCACTGGTTTCGGGATCAACCCCGAGGTGCGCAGCATGATCGGCATGGCCCAGGGCGTGCTCAGCAACCCGGCCAACGGTTTCATCCGCGGTGAGCTAGGGCGCACCGTCTCGATAGATATGGTCTACGACCAGATCGCCGTGGATTTGCAGCCCCAGGATAAGCGGGAGATCGAGGGCCTTCCTGAGCAGTTGCCCGGCTACCGAGAGCTGGATCAGCGGGTGCTGAAAGCCCTTTATCTGTTGCAGGCTGTCCCCTGGATCGCGGTCACGGCTGAGACGCTGACCCACGCGCTCCTGCAAGATGTGAGGACACAGGATCTCAACACCCTGAGAGACGAAGTCCAGGCCAGCTTAGAGCGGCTGCGAACCGCCCGCTACGTAGTCCCCAAGGAAGAAGGCGTCTGGGAATTCCTCACCGGGACCAAGAAGAGCTTCGAGGAAGAGGTGGCCGGCGTCACCGTGCGCCAGATTGACCTGCGGCGGGAGGTGCGCAAAGTGCTGGCCGAGGTGCTGCGGCCGGTGGGCAAGCTGAACTACAAAGACGGCCTGCGGTCTTTCGACGTGATTGTGCGGGGCGATAGGGAGGAATTGCAATCAGGCCAGGACATCGTTCTGGAGGTCTACTCGCCGCTCCACGTGGAGCTGGAGGACGGGTTCAGCATCGAGGACCTGGAGCAGATCGAAAGCTTCGGCCACGTGAACACGGTGTACTGGGTGGCTGCCGAGAGCCCGGAGTTAACCCAGCATCTCACCCGGCTGATCAAGCTGGGCGAGGTACTGGAGAAGTG
>VGOG01000243.1 GCA_016875995.1 Chloroflexota bacterium | reverse complement strand
GCCCTCTGCCGACCGCTGGTGGTGGGAGACGCGGGCGTCCTGGCCCGAGTTAGCCAGGTGCTGGGACTGGGGGTGGACTTACACCCCGTCGCCGACGTAGGTGGCGGCCGCTTCGAGCCGGGAAACATTGATGTGCTGGACCTGGCCAACGTTGACCTCGCCAGGCTTAAGGTGGGGGAGGTTTGCGCCATGGCTGGCCAGGCGGCGGTGGAATACGTGCTCAAAGCGGGCGAGCTGGCCCTGGCCGGCGAAGTCCAGGGCATAGCCACTGGCCCCCTCAACAAAGAGGCCATGCAGTTGGGCGGCTACGACTACATCGGCCACACCGAGATCATGGCCGACCTGGCCGGCGCGCCCCGCTGCACAACTATGCTCGTCACTGGCTCCTTGCGGGTGGTCCACGTCACCCGCCACCTCCCCCTGCGCCAGGTGGCCGATTTTATCACCAGGGAGCGGGTGCTGGAGACCATCCAGCTCACCGCTGAGGGCCTGCCCACGATGGGTGTCGTCGAGCCGCGCCTGGGCGTGGCTGCCCTGAACCCCCACGGTGGGGAGGGCGGCCTCCTGGGCCGCGAGGAGATCGAAGTGATCGCGCCGGCGGTGGAGGCGGCCCAGGCCCTGGGGATTGACGCCACAGGGCCGTACCCAGCGGACTCCATCTTCTTCCGAGCCATCGCTGGAGAGTTTGACGCTGTGGTGGCCATGTACCACGACCAGGGGCACATCCCGGTGAAGACCCACGGCTTCGAAAGCAGCGTGACGGTGACCCTGGGATTGCCCATCGTGCGCACCTCGGTGGATCACGGAACGGCTTTCGACATCGCCTGGCAGGGCCTGGCCAGCCCGCAGAGCCTCGTCGAGGCCATCAAGCTGGCGGCGGAGATGGCTAGGAGCGGGTGTGTCATTGCGAGTTTTCCATGACGCATCGCGCCATCCGTAGGGGACAGAAACCACCGCCCATCCTGTCATTGCGAAGGCGCGGGGTTTGCGCCTGAAGCAATCTCCAGCTTGCGACGTAGGGGATTGCTTCGCTTCGCTCGCAATGACAGGTGGAAGTTTCTGGGTAGCGAAGCGAAGCAATCTCCTACCAGGTTGGGGATTGCTTCGTCGCTATACTTCTCGCAATGACAGCCTGAACAGTTGCCGATGACCTACCCAGGCTATTTGCACCAGGGCTTCGAGCCTTTTGACCCTATCGCGCTGGCTCGGTTGACGGAGGCCAAGGTCGGCCGAGGTCTCTCCCGCAAGTACACCGACTTCTACTGCGTCGGCGTCTACGGGGGCATCTCCACCGGCTATACCATTGGCTGTTGCCTGCACGGTATCCCCCTGGGCCACGACGATAGCTACGCTCAAGAGCTGGCCGGATATCGTGACGTTTACCTGCGGGTCTCGTTGAAAGCAGGCACGGCGGAGGGGTTTCAGGAGGGGGATCTTTTGATCTAGTGCACTTGACAGAACTGGATATTTATAGTATTATGTTAGCGGGTAGTTGCTCCCTATCGTGTTGGTGGCGTCTTCGGTGGCTGCCTGAGCTCCAGGCCATTCTTCAGAACAGGAGGTCAAGATGAAAATCGTGTTAACCAAAGTTCTAATCGTAGCCTTGCTGATGTCCCAGCTCGTGGTGGGCATTGGTCTTCGGTGGCTGCCTGAGCTCCAGGCCATTCTTCAGAACAGGAGGTCAAGATGAAAATCGTGTTAACCAAAGTTCTAATCGTAGCCTTGCTGATGTCCCAGCTCGTGGTGGGCATTGGCGTGGCTGAAGCAGCGCAATCCTCGTGCACTTATTATACCGTGCGCTGGGGCGATACCATGTACTCCATCGCCCGTAGCCACGGCACCACGGTGCAGGCCATCGCCCAGGCCAGCGGGATTGCCAACCCCGCTCTTATCCGTGTCGGCCAGGTGTTGTGCATTCCCGCCGGGCCGGCCCCGCCTCCTCCCTCCGGCCCCTACTACACCGTGCAGCGGGGCGATACTCTTTACTCCATCGCCCGCCGCTACGGCACCACGGTACAGGCCATCGCCCAGGCCAATGGCATCGTCAATCCGGCCTTCATTCGCGTCGGCCAGGTGCTATTGATCCCCACTTTGCCGCCCACGCCACCGCCGCCCTCTCCGGTTCCCGTCTACTACACCGTGCAGCGGGGCGATACCCTTTACTCCATCGCCCGTCGCTTCGGCACCACAGTTTGGGCCATCGTGGTGGCCAATAACATCTCCAACCCGTCCCTCATCTACCGTGGCCAGGTGCTGCTTATCCCAGGGCCGGGCCCTGTCCCGCCTGCGCCTACGCCTACCCCAGGGCCAACTCCCACGCCGGGACCAACTCCTACGCCAATGCCCCCCACGCCAACGGGCTTTGGCTACGGTATTCAGGCCCACATGATCGGCCAAGACCATGCCCGGATCGTCAGCACGGTCAAGAACATGGGCCTTGGCTGGATCAAGCACCAGATCGTCTGGAAGGACTTTGAGACATCCAAGGGAAACATCAACTGGAGCAACATTGACGCCTTGGTCAACAGTTGCCACGCTGCGGGCCTCAAGGTCCTCCTCAGCGTGGTCAAGGCCCCGGCCTGGGCGCGGGGTGTTAATGCCGACCTGACGGTGGACGGGCCACCAGCTAACCCGCAGGACCTGGCCAACTTCATGGGAGCTATGGCCGAGCGCTACCGGGGTAAGGTTCAGGCTTACGAGGTCTGGAACGAGCAGAACCTGCACCACGAATGGGGCAATGAGGCCCTGGATGCCAATCGCTACGTTCAGCTCCTGGCGGCGGCTTATCGGGCCATCAAGGCCAAGGACCCCGGCGCCATCGTGGTCAGCGGTGGCCTGACCCCTTGCGGGGACAACCCTCCCCTGGCCGTTGATGACCTCGTTTACCTGGAGCGGATGTACCAGGCGGGCCTGAAGAATTACTGCGATGCGGTGGGAGTGCATCCCAGCGGCTACAACGTCCCTCCCGATGCCGATTGGCGAACGTGGAGCGATCCCACGGCTGTCTTCCGCGGCCCTTCTGACAACCGTCACCATAGCTGGGTCTTCCGGGGCACCATGGAGGGTTCGCGCAACATCATGGTCCGATATGGCGATAGTGGCAAGAGGCTCTGGCCCACGGAGTTCGGCTGGGCCTCGGTGGAGGGGCTAGGTGTGTCGCCGGCGCCTGGCTACGAGTACGCCGCCGACAACACCGCATTGGAGCAGGCCCGTTACATCGTCAGGGCTTTCGAGATGGGCAAGAGCTGGGGTTGGGTGGGGCCGATGTTCCTCTGGAACCTCAACTACGGCCCAGTGGCTGGCGCCCATGACGAGAAGGCTGCCTTCGGCATCGTGCATCCGGACTGGACTCCCCGGCTGGCTCTGGCGGCCATCCACGACATGCCCAAGTAAGCAAGGGAGCAAGGAGCAGGGAGCAAGGGAGTCTGCGCCCTTGCTCCTAAGAAGCATCCCCGGATATTCGAGGACTAAAAAAAGGAGGTATGAAGAAGATGAAAAGCAAGTTAGGTAAGGCCTTTATTTTGGGGCTGCTGGTGATGCAGTTAGTGCTCGCGACTGGAAGCGTCGCCCAAGCCCTATCCCCAGGCGTCTACTACACCGTGCAACGGGGCGACACCCTCTACTCCATCGCCCGCCGCTACGGCACCACGGTCACGGCCATCGCCCAGGTCAATGGCATCCTCAATCCGGCCTACATTCGCGTCGGCCAGGTGCTGTTGATCCCCACCGGGCCGGCCGCGCCACCGCCTCCCCTGACGGGTGGCTACTACACCGTGCAGCGAGGTGACAACCTGTACCGCATCGCCCTGCGCTTCGGCACGACCTGCCAGGCCATCGCCGCCGCCAACAACCTCTGGAATCCAAATTACATCTACGTTGGACAGAGGCTGCTCATCCCTGGCTACGCTCCTCCGCCGCCGCCTCCTCCCCCCGTGCCGACGGTGAAGCCAACGGTGAGGCCGACGGCTACCCCTACGCCTACCCCCACCCCCAGGGTAGCCGTCTGCCCTCCCTGGGCTCAAATAACCGAGCCCACCGTGAACGCCAAGCTCGATGGGGCCGGAATCACCTTTATAAGGGGGACGGCCACCATTGACAACTTCTGGTACTATAAGCTGGAGTTCGGCGTTGGTGAGTGGCCCACTCAATGGTCCCTCATCGAAGAGCTCCACTATGCACCGGTGGTCAGTGGCTACCTGGGCGACTGGAAAACCGGCGCTTTGGCTGAGGGGGTGTATCAACTGCGCCTGGTGGTGGTGGATAAGACCGGGAACTATCCGCAGCCCTGCCAGGTACAGGTGATCGTCGAGCGGTAGGGAGCCAGGTGTGAGCTCCCGTGCCCCATCAGTACGTCTGAGAGGGTGGCCTTCAGCATACTGCATCCCAATTGGGAACCTCGGCCAGCCCGCGCCGCCGTGCGTGACGTGCCCTTTCGTGACGACAGGCGGGGAGCACGGGGTAAAGCCGTGCCCCCCGCCGCCAGCGGATAACCCTGCCTTTGTGGGCGTGGTTCAACGCACCCTTGGGATTGGCCCGAAGGGCGTATTTGCGTCCCTGGTGGTTGATCACGCCAACGAAGCCAACGCCGCCACCGATGCGACGCCAGCCAAGGCCGTGCTCTTGCGCGCTCTGAGGCTGGCGTTTTTATGCGCAGGTGACCAGAATGGGGAAAAGCAGAATGGCTGTATCCTACGCAGAAGCCAAAATTGAGGTCGAGAGACTGGTAGAGCGCTTCGCCAGGCTGAGCGCCCGTAACCGCAGGCGATACAACGAGCCCGCCACCCGGCAGGAGTTCGTTCTGCCCCTTTTCCGGGCCCTGGGCTGGAACGTCGAGGACACCCGCGAGGTCAGTCCAGAGGAGAGGGTGTCGCGGGGCTTCGTGGACTTTGCCTTCCGCCTGGGCGGCATCCCTCGCTTCTTCCTGGAGACCAAGAAAATCCCCGAAAACCTGGAAGACCCTCGCTGGGCACAGCAGGCCATCAACTACGCCTGGCTCAAAGGCGTTACCTGGGCCGTCCTCACCGACTTCGAGGGGCTCAAGGTGTTCAACGCCGAGTGGCAGGAGACCGTCCCCGCCCGCGCCATCTTCAAGGACCTCTGTTGGGACGAGTATCTGGCTCGCTTCGACGATCTGTGGCTGCTGTCGCGTCCCGCAATGGAAGAGGGAGCGCTCGACCGGGCGGCTGAGGCCGTGGGCCGGAAGGTGAAGAAGACGCCGGTGAACCGTCAGCTCTTCGCCGACCTGACCGGGTGGCGGCGCGAGCTTTTCCGCCACCTGCGCCCCTACAACCCTCAGTGGTCCATCGAGCAGATTGACCAGGCGGTGCAGCGCATCCTCGACCGGCTGATCTTCATTCGCACCTGTGAGGACCGCGAGATCGAGCCTCCCCACCTGCGGCCGCTGTTGCGCCAGTGG
>VGOG01000242.1 GCA_016875995.1 Chloroflexota bacterium | reverse complement strand
TCTTTGGAGTGCTGGGCCTGTTCGTAGCTGGTGTCATCGTCTTCGTCATCTTCCGCCTGGTCTCACCCAAGGCTGCGCCGGAGGAGTACCAGGCCCCGGAGATCGAGATCGAGACCTTCGCTCAGCCAGGGGTGGTGCCAGACCTGGAGGCCATCGAGGCCGCCCTCTACATCGGCGATACGGCCAAGGTGATCACTCTGGTCATCATGGCCCTGTCTCAGCGGGGAGTGCTGACGGTGCTCAACAAGAGGCCGCTGCAACTAGAGGTGACCGCCCCCCCATCCCCCCCTGGAGGGGGGGAGAGAGGGGGGGTGGAGATGGCCGATTACGAGCGGGCCCTGGTGGCGGGCATCGCCGACGACGGCACGTTGCCCCAGTCCACCATCGAGCGGGTGATGAGCCTGCTCTCGGCGCGGCTGCAGAAGAAGATGTGGAATGCCGACCCGGAGGCCACGCGCGAAGTCTATCGGCGGCGGGCCGAGGAGGCCTGGGAGGACTACCGCCGAATGGATCCCGCGCGCCGTTGGGATTGGGGCCACCCGGCCTTCCCCTGGATCATCCTGTCGCCCAGCTACCGGCCCTACCGCCCTGAGCCCGTTCTCGTCTCTCGAGGCCCCACGCCGCTGGAGGCGCTGCGCGAATCCCCGCTGGTCGGTGCCGCCGACCAGATGGCTGGCGTGTTGGAGGGCGTGGCCGACAACATCACCACCCGCGCCGAGGGACTGGCCACCTCTGCCACCCACTTCTTAGATCGCCTGGTCGGGCGGGAGGACGCCGGCTACGACGCCTGCCATTCGGCGTGCCACAGCGCCTGTCACTCCGCCTGCGTCCACGACGCCTGCCACTCCGCCTGCGTCCACGACGCCTGTCACAGCGCGTGCCACAGCGCCTGCGTCTGCCACAGCGCCTGCCACTCCGCCTGCCACAGCGCGTGCGTGAGCAGGTTCTAGGGCACGAGTTTATGAAATCCTGCAGTGTATGCTAATTTCTCACCTGCAGATTCTCCTGCCTGCCGTTTTCACACCCCCCTTCCTTGGCGACGGCTACTGTTGAGGTATTTGTTCAACATCCTGAGGCTGTACCTGCGGTGCCCTCCTGGAGTGCGGTAAGGCACCAATCCACCCTCCCTCTCTATTTTGCTCAGGGTGAACATGCTAACCCGTAGGTATCTGGCAGCCTCCTTGGCGGTCATGAGATTCATCCTCTCCTCTGCCATTTTTACACCTCCTTTCCTAAAGCCTTGATTACCCAAGAACCTGTCCCAAAAGCGGGCGAAACCACTGTAAACCGGGTGAACTATCTACATTATAACTGATTACCCCCAGTTTGTGAGTAAAAATGGCGTGAATTTGTTATGAACGTCGCGTGAAAAAAGAGCCCCGGTCAAACGCTGTTCGTAGAACAAAAAAGTCGGCTTTTCAGCCGACTCCGTGGAGTAAGGACCACCTGACCACCAGTGTTTTTTTGCCCATTCGCTGCACTCTTGCTGCCTGCCACACCTCCTCTACTGTAACCGCCTCAATTGTCTCGGACGCCGATGCTTCCCACTCGGCCGCAATCCACCAGACCGTCCAGGTGGGGATTGTTCTCGACCGTAGCCCGAGACCAGCCGCCTACGCGGTGGTTTTTTCCTTATTTCTTCTCGTGCACAACGTGAATGCGCACTCTTTCGCTCTCAGCCTTGTTTCCAGCCGCGTCGTAGGCCACCACGTGGATCTGATGGGTCTCGGTGTAGCCGGGGGTGGTGTTAGACATGGTTATAGTCCATTTGGTGTTGTAAGGAGGGATGGTGCTGTAGCTGAGCAAACTGTCGTCCAGGTAGAACTCCACCCGGTCCATGGAGAAGTTGTCCACCGCAATGGCCGAAATGTTAACGTATTCGTGGTACTCCATGACATAGGTGCTGCCATGATAGGGATAGATGAGCGTAACCGTGGGCGGGGTGTTGTCCAACGTAACTTGAATGGTGGCCTTTCTATAATTTCCACCCCCATCCACCACCGAAAGCTGGAGGGTGTAAAGACCATCCAAACCTCTCACATCCCAGTACTCCAGGTGACCATTAGTAACCTGGTGATAGTGATCGCTGCCGATCTGGATCCAGGCCGAGGGGTTTAGCCCCTGGCCATACTCCAGCCGATAGAGCTGGAAGTTCACCGCCCTGGCGTTGCCGACGATGGGGATTATCTCCCGAACGTAGGCATAGGGAGCGGGGCTGACGATAGCTACATCTCCAGAAGCCGGACTGGGGCCGTAGGCCAGGTCATATTGCGTCGGAGGTTGGGGGATACCTTCCTGGCGCACCCAGTCGGCGGCCTGAGGGGGATAGATCTCATAAACTATCTCGTCCACCAGTTCGGGCGGAGTGTAAATCGTGGCTAGCTTGCCGGTCTCCCTGTTGACCCGAAATACCTGATGGACACTGCAGTACGCTGTAGGGGCTGTCCCCTGGACGAAGATCTCTTTGATTTTGTGAGGGCAGTGTTCCGTGGGCAACATTCCCGACACGGAGCAGACCTCCACCTCCTCGAAGCCCGGCGGCCTTACGAAGTTTTCCACGGGCATCCCTTCCAGCACCTTCTCCATGAAGTCGTGCCAGATGGGGCCCGCTCCGCGCGACCCAGGTACTCGTTCCATGGCCCTGTTGTCACTGTTTCCCACCCAGACGCCGGTGGCTATTTGGGGGGTGTAGCCGATAATCCAGGCATCGCGGAAATCGTTAGTGGTGCCGGTTTTGACCGCGGCCGGGCGGCTGAGCTTCAGTGGGCTTTCAGCACCAAAGGCCGGCGCTCGAGCATTGTTGTCGGCCATGATATCGGTGATGAGATAAGCCAACTGGGGGCTCAACACCTCTCTGGTCTCAGGGGCAGTGTATTGCCAGATGATGTTCCCATCTCGATCCTCGACCCGCAGGATGGCCACCGGGTCCAGCTCTCGATAACCCGGTTGCGCCTCTTTCACAGACAATCCGGCCATGGTCCCGCCGTTGGCGAACACGCTAAAGGCGTAGGTCATGTCCAACAGCTTGACCTCGCCCCCTCCCAGGGTCACGCTCAGCCCATAGTAATCCTCGTTCAGGGTGGATATGCCCAGGCGGTGCGCGGTGTTGATGACGTTCTTCACCCCGGCCATGTCCAGCACCTTAACGGCCGGCATGTTATAAGAGCAGGCCAGGGTCTGGCGCATTCGCTTGGGGCCGTGATACTTGCGGTCGTAGTTTTCGGGCACGTAGGGTGGATTGGGCGGGTCAGGGAAGGCGGTGCGCACGTCCATGATCATGGTGGCTGCCGTGTAGCCTTGAGCGAAAGCGGTCACGTAGGTAAAGGGCTTGAAAGACGAGCCAGGCTGGCGGTTAGCCAGGGCCACATTGACCTGGCCAGCGATTGCATCGTCCCAGTAGTCGAGGCTGCCCAACATGACCAAAATCTCACCGGTTCGGGGGGTGATGACCACCACGGCAGCATTGGAAACATTGCGCTTCTCTGCTTGCAGCTTCGCCACGTGCTCCCGAGCGATTTCCAGAGCCAGGTCTTGCATCTCCAGATCAATGGTGGTGTAGACTCGCAGGCCACCGCGGTGTACCAGCTCAGGGCCGAACATCTCTTCCAGACGCTTGCGGGCGTAGATGGAGAAGTGAGGGGCGATGATGTCGAAACGCTCCTCGCGGGCTTTGATATCCAGCTTTTGGTACTTGGCGGCCAGGGCTTCTTCGACGGTGACGTAGCCCTCCCTCACCAAGGCGTCCAGCACCAGGTGTTGGCGCTTGCGAGCTTGCTCTGGGGCATCAATGGGGTTTAAGCCAGGGTACTGGGGCACGGCAGCCAGCATCGCACATTCAGCTAAGTTCAGTTCCTGGACCGGCTTATCAAAGTAGACCCTGGCCGCGGCCTCCACGCCATAGGCCAGATTCCCGTAGAAGTTGGAGTTCAAGTACCACTCCAGAATCTGATCTTTGCTGTAACGCCGCGATATCTCCATAGCAAGGATGAATTCCTTGATCTTCCGCGAGTAGAGCACCTGATATCTCTCCTCCACGGGGATCAGCACATTCTTGATCAACTGCATGGTGATGGTGCTGCCGCCTTGGACACGGCCGCCTAGCAGGGTGTAGTAGTAAAAAGCCCGCGCAAAGCCCTTGATATCGAAGCCGGGGTTATCGTAGAAACTCCTGTCCTCAATGGCAATGGTGGCTTGACGCAGGTAAAGCGGCATCTGATCCAGCGAAACCCAGGTACGATCACCTAGCCGAGGGTCAAAAATCTCGTAAAGGAGGACTTGACCAGTGCGATCATAGATCTTGGTGGTCTCGAATTCCTCTTGCTCCGTCTCGATCCGGCCAGGGTCGGGCAGGTCTATGGCATAGTGGGCATATACGCCAGCCACCGTGCCGATGCTCACCATGCCAAGCAGAGTGACAGCGAAAAAGACTATAGCCACCACGCCCACGAGCAAACGCAAGAGCAAGCCGTTGTTATTCTTTTTACGCCTACGCAAAATGCGCCGCCTGGTATTAATATTCATGGCCAGTTCTCTATGGCAATGGCCATAACGATTGACCGCACGACCGCGGGGGACACGCTCCCTGGTTTCTGGACGAATCGTCACGGGCCAGCCATTGCTCATTCCTCTGAATTCTGCTCAGCCGCCGCTGGCTCCGGCTGGTGCGCTGCTAAGTCTTATCTTAATGATAACAGAAAAGAGCAAAAAGCGCAAGTCGGAAGGCGTTTGACGATTTGGGCTTTCGCTGGTATGATTGAGAGCATGAGTAGAATTCGAAGACAGACAATAGCTATCCTGGTGGTTCTTGCCTTCCTGATCACAGCCTTGCTCATCTGGCACAGGCCTCTTTTGACCTTCTTCGCTGACCGGGCCAAGGTACAGGAGTTCGTGACGAGGTTTGGGTACTGGGCACCGCTGGCAACTATCCTGTTGCACGTGGCGCAGGTGCTCCTGGCCCCCATCCCCGGCCAGGTCATAGACGCCGTAAACGGCTACCTCTTTGGCGCGGCTTGGGGGACTTTCTATAGCCTGGTTGGAGTGATTGCTGGCTCCGGCCTGGCCATGGCCCTGGCGCGTCGCTTTGGAAGGCCCTGGGCAGAGAGGCTGATAAAAAGGGAGACGCTGGAACGTCTTGATAGTTATTCACGGCAACGAGGTGCCCTTTTCTTTTTCCTCGTCTTCCTCTTTCCCTTCCTGCCCGATGACGTGGCCTGCTTCCTGGCCGGCCTCACTCCCCTGCCCCTACCTAAGCTAATCACGTTGGCTGCCATTGGCCGCCTGCCAGGCATTTTCGTAGCCAATCTGGTGGGTGCTAACGCCGCCGCCCTCACTCGAACCCAAGCAACATTCTTCATCGCCGGCTTGGCCGCTATCGCCCTGGCCTTCTGGCGCTATCAGGAGAGGGTAGAGGAGACGATGCTAAAAGCGACGGCGTGGCTTAGCGATAAGCTAAG
>VGOG01000241.1 GCA_016875995.1 Chloroflexota bacterium | reverse complement strand
TTCGGTGATGATGAACGGCGGGGCGACCATGACCAGGTCACCAGCCACGCCGTCGGCGCACCCCGTGCCCGGGTAGACGATAAGTCCCTTGTCGAAGGCAGCATCCGCCACCCGACGGGCGAAGCGGGCTGCTTGTGGGAAGGGGGCTTTGGTCGCCCGATCGGCGACGAACTCTACACCCCACATCAGCCCCATGCCCCGCACATCGCCTACACAGGGAAGATCGCCCAGGGCCGCGCTCAGCTTTTCCCCCAACGCCTTGCCCTTGACCGCTGAGGCCGTGACCAGGTCATTCTTTTGCAGATAGCGCAGCACGGCCAGGCCAGCCGCCGCGCCCACAGCGTGGTGGGAGAAGGTGCCACCGTGGACGAAGTCGCCGTGCCCCTTCCTGATGACCTCCACCCATTCTCCCCGCACAGCGGTGATGGACAAGGGGAAGTACCCGCCGGCTGCCCCCTTAGCCATAACTATCACGTCCGGCACCACATCCCAGTGCTGCATGGCGAACCACCGCCCTGTGCGGCCGAAGCCGGTCATCACCTCGTCGGCGATCAGCAGCAGCCCGTAGCGGTCGCAGATCTCCCGCACCAGAGGCCAATATTCTGGCGGAGGTGCAGCCGCCCCCAGCGAGGCCCCGCTGATGGGCTCGGCGATGAAGGCGGCCACATTTTCCGGCCCTGCCAGTCGCACCGCCGCCTCCAGCGCCTGGGCACAGTCAATGTCGCAGCCGGGATAACTCTGGTCCCAGGGGCAGCGGTAGCAGTAGGGTGGGGGAATCTGGGGGAGGTCCTGCATCAAGGGCAGGAAAGGCTGACGCAAATGGGCCCGCCCGGAGACCGCCAGCGCGCCCAGGGTGGTCCCATGGTAACTCCGCCAGCGGCTGATGACCATGTAACGCCCGGGTTCGCCGCGGTCTATCTGCACCTGTCGGGCGAATTTGATGGCCGTCTCCACCGCCTCGGAGCCGCTGGAGAGGAAAAAGAATCGAGGGTCGGGTAAGGGGACGATCTCGGCCAGGGCCCTGGCGTACTCCTCCAGCACCTGCGTGGTGAACATTTCGGCGTGGGCGTAGGCCACCCGGCCGGCCTGCTCGGCCATGGCCTGAACGACCTCCGCTACGCCATGGCCGATGTTGACTACGACGGGGCCGCCGGAGGCATCGAGATAGCGCTTGCCAGCGGCGTCGTACAGATAGATTCCCTCACCCCGCTCTGCGACAGGATAAGCACGGCCAAGGCGGCGGTAGAATACGTGACTCTCCATCAGTCGTCACTCGTATGCTGGGGTGGCGTCAGGTGAAGAATGGCCCGCGCTTCATCGGGTGTAGCTACGGGACGGCCCAGCTCGTCGGCCAGTCGTACCATCCGTTCCACCAGTTGCTCGTTGCTGGCCAGCTCCCCCCTGCGGTAATACAGGTTATCCTCCAGGCCAACGCGCACGTGCCCACCCATCACCAGGGCCAGTGCGGTCACGGGAAGTTGCCAACGGCCCAGGCCGGAGGCGGTCCAGGTAGCATCGGATGGGATCAACTCGCTGAGGTAGAGCAGATTCTTGGGGGTGGCTGGCAACGAGCCGTGCGAGCCCAGCACGAAGTTGAAATGCAGCGGTTCTGTCGCCAGCCCTTGCTCCACCAGCAGTTGGGCATTGGCGATCATGCCAGCCTCGAAGATCTCCATCTCTGGCCTGGTTCCGGCTTCCTTCATAGCCCGGGCCAGGTATTCGATGGTGGAGAAAGGGTTCTCGTAGACCCGGTCGGGGAAGTTCATCGAGCCGGTGGTCAGGGAGGCCATCTCCGGGTGGAGGCGACGCACGGCTGCGGCCCGCGCTTCCGGGTCCATGCCGGCCCGGCCACCGGTGGAGATCTGGACGATGATGTCACAGCGGCCGCTGATGAGCTCGTAGATGCGGGCGAACACGGCCGGGTCGAGAGTGGGGTGGCCCTGGTCGTCGCGAGCGTGGACGTGGACGATGGAGGCTCCTATCTGCCAGCAGCGGTAGGCGGTGTCGGCTATCTCCTGCGGCGTCACTGGGAGGTACGGGTTTTGGGCCTTGGTGGGCACACTCCCCGTAGGAGCGACAGTGATGATGAGTTTGTCCATTTCATCCCCCGACCAGCACTCGCTTTGCCTTCTGCCACGCCTTGCGCGGATTGGCATAGCGCTTCCAATTGCGACGCGCCCAGCGCTTGAAGGCGTTCCAGGGCTTGCGGCGCTGGGACTCCGCCAGGGCCCAGTTCAGGAATTCAGGATCCTGGCCCTTGATCTTGGTCTCGGTGGGGTTGCGGCGATACTGGTCGTGGCTGGCGATGAGAGAGAGGTCGTTCTCGATGCAATAGGTGTAAAGGTCACTGCCGGGGTGGGGGGTGTAGAAGGCCGGGCTGTAGTAGTCGGGATCAATCTCCTTGAGCATGGAGATGGTGTCTAGCATCTCTTCTTGGGTCTCAGTGGGGAGGCCCAGCATGTAGTTGGCCCAGACGGAGATGCCGTGCTTCCGGCAGATTTGGGCCGCTTTCAGGTTCACCTCCCTGGTGGTGCCCTTTCGTAGAAAGCGCAGCACCCTGTCGCTACCGCTTTCGAAGCCGATGAAGTAGCCGCGGCAGCCGGCGTCGGCCATCAGCTCGACCAGCTCCTCGTGGCGGACGATGATGTCCGCCCGGCTCTGGCAGAAGAAGGGCTGGGTGAATCCTTCCCGTTTGTAGGTCTGGCAGAACTCGGCCACCCATTCCCGGTCGTTGGTCAGGCAGTCGTCGTGGAACATGAAGCTGGCGAAGTGGTACTTGTCGCGCAAAAGTTTCAATTCTTCGACGACGTTGGGCACGCTGCGCTGGCGGAAGCGGCCGAAGATGAGGCGCTCGGCGGGCTGGCAGAAGTTGCAGTTGTAGATACAGCCGCGCCCGGCGATGATAGTCAGAAAGGGCGGCGGCAGCTCCGGCACGAAGGGCACCTCCGGGGAATCCACGGCGTAGCCGCACTTGTGCCACTCATCCAGGAACAGCTCGCGATCCACGAAGGGGATGGCGTCCAGGTCGGGCCTTTCTCCGACCAGCACCCGCTCCTGCGGCGGCTGGCCCCACTCGATGGCTGCCAGCAGCTTAGGGAAGGTGATCTCCGCCTCGTGGGTGACAATGTAATCAATCCTGGGGTTGGCCGCCACCTCGTCCAGCACCAGCGTGGGGTGGGGTCCGCCGACGACGGTGATAGTCGCCGGGTCCACGTCCTTGATTACGGCGATGGCCTCCGTCACCGGGTTGTAGTCCACGCTCATCATGGTCAGGCCCGTGACGTGGGGGCGGCGCTGCTCCAACTCGGTGCGGAACTCGTCCCAGCCCGTGAGGCCCCGCAGGTCAATGAGGTCCACCTCGAATCCCTGGGCCTTGGCGCAGGCAGCGAGCTGAGCCAGACCGTGGTTAATCCAGCCTGCCTCCATCCCTTTGCCCAGGCTCTCGAAGCCGTAACCGGCGATGCCGGCGTAGATTAGCGTCGTCTTCACTGCATCTTCTCCATGGCGTAGCACAATACCTGTTGGACATCTTCCGGCTCCAGATATGGATAGGCCCGGATGATCTCCTCAGTTGTCATCCCGTTAGCGACCAGATTCAAAATCAAGGCAACGGTGATGCGCATGCCCCTGATGCACGCCCTGCCTCCCATGATGTTCGGATCAAAGGTGATGCGATCAAAGCGGAACATTGTAGTTGCTCCTTCACAAGGTCATCTTTGTCTTTCCGCGCAGTATCCTGACGAATTCTTCGCGTACACCTTCGACATCGTACACATCGGTTGTGCACTCTGCGACAGCCAAGATAAATGGGAGATGTTCCGCCCGATTGGGGCTTTTGGCATAAAAAGCCAAGTCCTCCAGGTAATCCTCCGCGTACTCCACCGCCATCTCCGCCAGGTCGGTGAGAGCTTCCCCCTCGGTGTCCCTTGCTGTGGCCAGGTCAAGCTCTGGGCAATAAGCGCAGCACTGACCATCCGACCACTCGATCTGGGCCGTGAGGCGCACAGGCACAGGCTCGATAGTGGCTTCCTTCTCCTCAACGGCAACAAGTTGGCGCGTAGCAGCGGTCAGAACCTCATCCACGCTTTTGTAGCGCCCTGAGGCTATCAAGCGGGCGATGCCCCGCGATGCCTCAGGTGGCAGTCTCACCTGTAAACTCAGCATGTCACCTTCCTCTCTACAGTATTCCCACTTTGCTATGATCCCCCAACACCATCTTGTAGGCCCGTGGCTTGACGGGGGAGCGGACGATCTCCACGTTGCGCCCGATCAGGCTGTCCTCGATGCGGTGGTGGATGTCCTCGATTCTGCAATCCTCCATGACGATGGAGTGCTCGATCTCGCAGTCGGCGATGAGGCAGTCGTGGTAGATGGAAGTGTATGGCCCGATGTAGGCATTCACCACCCTGGTTCGCTCCCCGATGATAGCCGGCCCGCGCACGGTGCTGTTGATAATCTCAGCATCCTTCTCGATAACAACCTTGCCGTTGACCTTGGAGTCGGCATCAACGATGCCATCCGTCCGGGGCTCAATGGTCTCCAAGACCAGGCGGTTGGCCTCCAGCATGTCCTCCATCTTGCCCGTGTCTATCCACCAGCCCTCATGAATGTAGGGATAGACCTGATAGCCCTGTTCTATCAGGTACTGGATGGCATCGGTGATCTCCAGCTCGCCCCGCCAGGAGGGCTGGATGGCCCTGACCGCCTCGAAGACGTGATGATCGAACATGTAGATGCCCACCACAGCCAGGTCGCTGGGAGGGTGCTTTGGTTTTTCCACTAAGCGAGTTATCCGTCCGTCTTGCAACTCGGCTACCCCAAACTGTTGGGGATTTTCCACTTGCTTGAGGACGATCTGAGCGTTCCAGTTGCTGGCGGTAAACTGCTTCACTAAAGCGGTGATACCGCCCTCAATGACGTTGTCGCCCAGAACCATCACGAAGCGGTCATTAACGAGAAAATGCTCTGATATCTTGACCGCGTGGGCCAGGCCCAAAGGGGCCTCCTGGTGAATATAGGTCACCTTAGCCCCCCAGGCCGAGCCATCGCCCACGGCGGCCTCGATCACCGCTGCCGTGTCGCCCACCACGATACCGATGTCGGTGATGCCTGCCTCCACCATGGCGTCGAGGACGCGGAACAGCACCGGGCGATTAGCCACCGGCACCAGTTGCTTGGCGCTGGTGTAGGTGATGGGCCTGAGGCGCGTGCCCTTGCCCCCGCTGAGAATCAAACCCTTCATCGTTACTCCTATATCCAGGTTTTACATGGCACGTATTGCGTGTTACGTATTCCGTTGAGGCTCACGCAATACGCAATACGCAATACGTTTTACGGCCCCTCGGCAGTTCTGGCTTCACACGGATTTACTTCTTTCGCCTCTGCCAACGAGTGGTCTTCAATCGTTTTCTGTGCTTATGCCTGGCGATCTTCTTCCTTCGCCATTTCTTGACCGAACCCAC
>VGOG01000240.1 GCA_016875995.1 Chloroflexota bacterium | reverse complement strand
ACTCCGGCGGCCTGCTGCCGCGCTTCCTGGTCAGCGAGGGTGGCCTCCACTCCGGCCTCATGCTCGTCCAGTACATGGCGGCGGCGCTGGCCTCGGAGAACAAGGTGCTGGCCCACCCCGCCAGCGCCGACTCCATCCCCACGTCGGCGGGTTTTGAGGACTTTGTAAGCATGGGGCCGCACGCCGCCCGCAAAGGGCGCGAGATTCTGCGCCACGTGGCCAGCATCCTGGCCGGTGAGCTGCTGGTAGCTGCCCAGGGCGTGGACCTGCGCCGGCGAGCCACCCCAGAGGCTCGCCTGGGCGTAGGGAGCGCCGTAGCCTATCGCCTGCTGCGGGAGCGCGTGCCCTTCCTGGCCGGCGACGCCGTGCTGGCGCCGCTCCTGGCCGCCCTGCAAACCCTGGTCGCCGATGACGGCTTTGTGGCGGCGGTGGAAGAGGCAGCAGGCTGCTCTACCGCGCACGAATCACCCTAAGAAGGGAGGGTATAGTGTCTCCACAAGCAATCGCTAACCCAGAAGAGCTGGAACGCTTTGCCCATGAGCTTAAAGAGTTCAATGCTCAACTGCGCGACAGCACGTCCCGGTTGCAGGGGCAGTTTGCCAGGCTGGGCGATACCTGGCGTGACCAGGAGCATCAAAAGTTTGCCCAAGAGTTTGAGCAGACGATGCGGGTTATTCATCGCTTCATGCAGGTCTCCGACCAGCATATACCATTTCTGCTACGCAAGTCCCAGCGAGTGCGGGATTATCTGCAACAGCGGTAGGAGGCGGCCATGAGCCCATCAGCTCGGGTGCAATCTATTCAGGCTTTGGACGATCTGAAAGGTGGGTTGGGTCGCTTTGCGGTAGAGGGCCAGGAGGCATTGCAGGCTGCCGAGCAGGAGATCCGGCGCACTCTCGATTGGCTTCAAGAGCGGCTGAACCACTGGCAGAATGAGGTGCGACGACGCCAGGAAGAGGTACGCAAGGCCGCGGCAGCCCAGGCTCGTTGTCAGGCCTCCGGCTACTATGACCGAGATGGTCACTACTATGCCCCCGACTGTAGCGCCTACGAACGCGCCTTGCGCCAAGCGCAGATTCGTCTCCAGGAGGCTGAGTCTGAACTGCGCAACGTCCAGCAGTGGATGAAGGTAGTGGGTGAGGCTGTGGCTGCCTATCGAACTCAGGCACAGCGATTGGGCCAGTTGCTCGCCACTGACCTCCCCAAGGCCGAGGCCTTCTTGGGGCGCGCTAGTGCCACACTTCAATCCTATGTGACGATGACAGTGCCGCCAAGTGGGGTGTCTGCCCCCACTGAGCCAACTCTCTCGACAACGCCGCCAATGCAGGCTGTAGCAGATATGTTCACAACCAGCGTCGGGCTGTCGGTGCTGGGGGCAGAATTTACAGGTGCGGCAATCGCTCTGATCCATTGGATTGCCAGTGATGTGCGTCAGGCGCTAGGGCCTGTGGGTGAGCAACTTTCAGCACGCTTGCTGAGTGAGCAGTTTGGCTTGCAGGAAGTCCCTTTTGACCAACGCAAACATGGCTTTGACCGCCTTTTCACCGCACCAGGCCTACCACTGATCGTGCTAGAGTCCAAGGTGAACAGAAATGGTCAATTTCACCTCGGCCAAACTCAAGTAGGGGAACAGGGCTCGCCAGCTTGGATTGATGCCCACACTGAAAGGATGGCAGACCGCGGGTCAGCAGAATGGAGCCCGACTAACGAGCGCATTGCTGCAATAATCCGAGAACTTGGACCGGAGAATGTGCCAGTGGTGACAGTGGTCATCCAGACAGACACTGGCCTAGCCGATGTGTATTATCGTGCCCCCGGTGTAGAAAACTGGCAGCAACTGCGGGGAAACGTCTCGCTGAAAGAAGTGCTGCGCTAGTCCACACCGCCTGAATTGCGTGATGGGAGCGTGGGTGGGCCGTAGCGCGGGGGATAATTGAGGAGACAGAATGGCGAACCTGAACACGGCCGCCGCTCAATTGGATTTTGCCTTCAGGACATTGCGCCAGCGTTGGGAGGTAACCACATCCGTATGGAACGACCCTGTCCGCTGGAACTTTGAGAAGGAATACTGGACGCCACTGGAAATGCAGGTGCCTGCCACGCAGCGCGAGATGGAGCGTCTTGCCCAGGTCATTGCCCAAGCGCGGCGTAGCGTGCGTTGACAGAGGAGACGTGACCATGTCCGAACCTGACCTCATTCAACAGCAGCGCGCTATCCTACGTATCTTCCGCCAGGCCGCTGCAGAGCGCGCCAGAACCGAGACCGACGCTGAAGCCCGCGGCAAAGTCGAGCGTGAGGCCGCTGACGCTGCGCTGCACCAGGCCCGCCAGACAGCTGCTGCCCAACTGGCCCAGGCCCAAAAAGCACAGGAGCAGGTTCAAGCCGCTCTGACCCAGGCTGGTCTGCAACACCTGCTGGAGCAGACCCAACCTGCCCCACCCACCGCCCGTCCCGGTGCCAACCCGGCCCAGGAACTAGCCCGCTCCGTCTCCGCAGCTACCGAGGCCCCGGCGAGCATTCAGGCCAGCATTGAGGCATTACAGCGATGGCGAGAAGAAAGAAAGGCAAGGTTTCACAGGCGATTGGCGGTTACCAGTGCACTCGTCTTCAGTACTGTTATTATCGTCATCTTTTTAGTCTGGTGGGGACTTCAACCCTGTGGATGGTTAGACTCCTTGCTGAACCATCCTAGCAGCTGCCTTCGCACCCTCAGCGGGCATGCGGGTCCGGTGAATGGCGTGGCTTTCTCCCCAGATGGCAAGACTCTGGCCTCTGGTAGCAATGACAAAACGGTGAAACTGTGGGATACCGCCAGCGGGCGGGAACTACGCACCCTCAGCGGGCATGCGGGTCCGGTGAATAGCGTGGCCTTCTCCACCGATGGTAAGGCGCTGGCCTCTGGTAGCAATGACAAAACGGTGAAACTGTGGGATGCCGCCAGTGGGCGGGAACTACGCACCTTCAGCGGGCATACGCACTGGGTGAGTAGTGTGGCCTTCTCCCCAGATGGCCAGACTCTAGCCTCGGGGAGCTGGGACAACACAGTGAAGCTGTGGGATGCCGCCAGCGGGCGGGAGTTGCGCACCTTCAGCAGACATACGGGCACTGTGTACAGCGTGGCCTTCTCTCCCGATGGCAAGACTCTGGCCTCGGGAAGCTGGGACAACACAGTGAAGCTGTGGGATGCCGCCAGCGGGCGGGAACTACGCACCCTCAGCGGGCACGCGGGTCCGGTGAATAGCGTGGCCTTCTCCACCGATGGTAAGGCGCTGGCCTCTGGTAGCAATGACAAAACGGTGAAACTGTGGGATGCCGCCAGTGGGCGGGAACTACGCACCCTCAGCGGGCATACGCACTGGGTGAGTAGTGTGACCTTCTCCCCAGATGGCCAGACTCTGGCCTCGGGGAGCTGGGACGACACAGTGAAGCTGTGGGATGCCGCCAGCGGGCGGGAACTACGCACCCTCAGCGGGCATGCGGGTCCGGTGAATAGCGTGGCCCTCTCCCCTGACGGCCATACGCTGGCCTCAGGGATCTGGGACAAAACAGTGAAGCTGTGGAGAGTATAATGAGCAGATGTGCCGCCCTCATCTTTTGAATCAGTTGACAGGCATCTGTTTCCAGGAGATGTTCCATGTCCGAACCTAACCTTGTACAACAAGAGCGCGCTATCATACGCACTTTCCGCCAAGCCACCGCCCAGCGCGCCAAAGCTGAGGCTGAAGCTGAAGCCCGCCGCAAGGCCGAGGGCGAGGCTGCTGATGCGAGTTTGAACCAGACAAAACAGGCTGCCGCCCCACAGTTCGCTCAAGCTCGTACAGCCCTGGAAGACGTCAAAAGGACTTTGGCCTCGACAGAGCTGCAGAGCCTAATACCAGAGACCCTTCCCGCACCATCGGTTCTCCAGCCACATGCTTCTCCGCCTCAGGAATTGGCACGAGCGGTTTCTATGGTTCCTCAGGCTGCTGCAGAGTTACTGGATACCACACAGTCCTGGATCAAAGATCAGAATTATACTCAAATGCTGCAACTGACTCGACAGCGACAATGGCATGAAGCTCTAAACTTAACCGAGCAACTACGTGGCTATCGAGATGTGGAAGAACTCCGGAAGCGTCTGATCAGGCAAACTACTCCGCTTCCGATCGGTGTTGTTCTTATCGGGCTTTATCACTTTGTCCTCGGAGGGTTATCCCTCATAATCGGTTTGTCGGCCCTTGCTCTTTATTCTTCCCGCAATGAGTTGGAGAATGCAGTTGTGTCCTTCGTGGTCGCAACTGTGGTTAGTGCTGCCTCTCTTGCAGCAGGATATGGGCTTTGGAGATTGAACAATCGAGGTCGTAGACTTGCGATTCTCCTCGCACTTCCTCTTGTTTTTTATCTGTATCCCATCGTGATAATCCGGTATTTGGAGCAAAGTGAGATAAAGGCTGCTTTTGGTGTCGCATAGGCTGTCCATTTCAGGGTGCATTATGCTATATAGGAGGGCGTCATGTCTGAGAGGCTTATTACGGGCTCACTGCAACTGCAAATCACTCGCTTTTTCCAAATTGTAGCGGACGCTAGATTCTGGCATGATTACTGGCTGGAACAGGCAACACTGGAACACCAGCGATCACTCCACGACATTGACACCTGGTATAACCGGGCGTTAGCCGAGAATGTGCAGGCCTTCAACTCAGTCTTACCCTCTCTCAACGACAAGGCTGAAGCTATCACCAATTCTGCTAGGGTACTTTTCCCCCCGTGGGATGATCCGCGATGGGAATCATGGACTCCGGCAAAGAGTAATGATGATATAGAATCGCTCACTCGGATCGGCGAACTCACTGTGAAAGGTTACGATCATTGCATTACTTTGCCTGCTCTCCTGTATTTCCCTGGCGACCGCTCCATACTCTTCAAAGCCGCTGGCTCGACCAAAGATACCGCCGTCCAGGCCGTCCAATCCCTATTGCTGCGTCTGCTAGCAACTCTCCCGCCTGGCAAACTCCGCTTCCTGCTAATTGACCCCGTGGGTCTAGGCCAGAACGTGGCCCCCTTCATGCACCTGGCTGACTACGATGAGGCGCTGGTCACTGGCAAAGCCTGGACCGAGCCGCAGCACATCGAGCAACGCTTGGCCGACCTGACCGAACAGATGGAGAACGTTATCCAGAAATACCTGCGCAATCAATTCGCCACGATTGAAGACTACAATGCCCAAGCCGGCGAAGTGGCCGAACCTTACAGGGTGCTGGTAGTGCTGAACTTTCCGGTCAACTTCACTGATACCGCCGCCCGCCGCCTGGTGAGCATTGCTGCCAATGGCCCCCGCTGCGGTGTCTATGCCTTGATCACTGTGGACACCCAGCAGCCTCTCCCTTATGGCTTCGATCTGGCCGACCTGGAGCGTACAGCTACGGTCATCGCCTGGGATGGCAGACGCTTCGTCTGGCAGGATGAGGATTTCCAAGACTGCTTGCTGGAATTGGACGGGGCCCCGCCTGCTGCCCTCTTCGACC
>VGOG01000239.1 GCA_016875995.1 Chloroflexota bacterium | reverse complement strand
AGTGGACCCTCAATCTTTCCTACACGCTGCCATGGACGCCGCAGGACTGGCGCGAGCGGGTGGAGCAGACGCTTCTTGTGCGGGAGGTCTCACGGGCAGAGGTTGAGCGCCGCTGCGCCCTGATCCGCGACCTCTTTGCCGAGTGCAGGGAAAAGCTCCTTGGCTCGGAAACGGAGGGCCTGGACATCATCGAGGCTCGCAAGCTGGAGATACTGCGCATTATCCGGGAGCGCGGGGCAATGCCAGCCGCCGAGTTCGACCAATGCTTCGGGCTGCGTCGGGCCATCCAGTCGCCGCTGTTCCACCTCCTGCGCTGGGAGACGCGAGAGGGCGAGGAATGGCTGGTCTTCGACGAGGGGCAGTTGCAAGAGTACGCGGCGAGAGACTTCGAGGGTTTCTTGGAGTGGGATCGGGCGTTGCTCGGGGCGCTGGCTGGGTGGGCTTTCGAGCCGGAGGTTATGAAGCGACCATGAGCGACGTCACGATTCGACCATATTACACTTCTGATCTTGACCGATGCCGAACGTTGTGGATAGAACTGACCCAGCGCCACCGAGAGATCTACCATGACCCCACCATCGGCGGCGATAATCCCGGCCTCTACT
Source organism: Chloroflexota bacterium (assembly GCA_016875995.1). Taxonomy (GTDB): domain Bacteria; phylum Chloroflexota; class Anaerolineae; order VGOG01; family VGOG01; genus VGOG01. Next base: position 4,955 of record VGOG01000239.1, on the reverse strand, counting down.
TCGACAAGCACCTTGCTCGTGTTGGCCCTGAGTGTCTCTGGGTGGCCGAACACGAGGGGGAGGTCGTTGGACTGGCTGGCTTGATCGTGGATGGTCGAGAGGCAGAGGTAGAACCCCTTGTTGTTGCAGCGATTCATCGAGACAAGGGGATCGGGCGCGCTCTGCTCAACCATGTGGTCGAGGAAGCCAGGAAGTTGGGGGTACGCTATCTCAGTGTGAAGCCTGTGGCTCGGAATGTGGAGGCGATTTCCCTCTACTACGATTTTGGCTTCCAGATCCTGGGTGAAATCGAGATGTTCATGGATCTAGGCGCACCATCGCCTGGCACTTGGAAGTCAGGCCCCGAACTTTTCGGGCATCCCTTCAAGTACTGAGGGAGTATAAAGGTCATGGACAGCCTGGAGTTCCACAGGACGAGGTACACATTCGGGGGGCATATCCGCATCTTCACTTCTGGGACGCTCAGGCGGCTTCTGGAAGAGAACGGCCTTGCCGTTGAGGAGATAACGGCCAATGTGGTGAGCTTCATCCCAACCAGATTGACCAGGCGCCCCTGGTCGGTCACGCTTGGCAGACTGATGCCAGGTTTGGGAGAGGTGTTGATCGTGAAGGCCAGAAAGTGTCTGCTGTAGGATTCTCGATTTCATACGAGGAGGTGATACACCATGAAGCTGAAACATAACCCTTTCCCACCGATTTTCGCCCAAGGGGATGAGGCGACGAAGCTTGCCTGCCTGGATTTCTTTGACCTGAGAGACTCCCCGCCAGCGAAGGAGTGCCTGTTGGAGCTCGTCAAGCTACAGCGCCCCGATGGAGCTTTCCCGAGCTCCCTGGATCCCCAAAACTGGGGGACGCGAGAGACGGGCAGGAATCCCATTCTCCTGCTAAAGGCAGGGCTGCCGCCGAAGGGGCTCAATGTAGATAGTGCCGTACGATTTATCTTGGGGCATCAGCGCCCGGATGGCGGCTGGAGCGAGAACCCCTCGCTGGTGATCCCGCCGGAAAAAGTCGAGCTGAGCAACGAACAGGGCATAACCTGGATAACCGCCGACGTCGTGGAGCTCCTGCGCCAGGTAGGTATGGGGGAGTGCCCCGAATGTAAAGCAGCCCTGGAATGGCTCAGAACGATGCAGAACCGGCACGGTGGTTGGTACTCCTATTCTGGAAGCATTGGCGACCAACGAGGCTCCACGGGCGACCCCGACTCCACTGCCCAGATCACCTTCCTGATGGGCGAGCTCTACGGGGAGGATGATCCGGTCTATCTAAGAGGCCGTGAGCTGTTTGAAAGGCACCTGGACGAGTGCGTTCAGGACGTGGAAAGAGGATATCGCATCAGATTGCGAGATGGGCAACGAGAAGAGCTCGATGGCTACACCCTGACCCATCTGCTCCTCTCCTGGCTACTGGACCAGCCGCGCCGCATCCAGAGGGGCTATGATGTCAGTGACCCCAGGGTAAAGCGGATGATGGAGGCCCTCATCGAGATTCAGCGGGAGGACGGCGGCTGGCGTCCCTTCTGGTCTGAAGAGAGCTCCCCGGTCTACACTGCCCTGGCAGTCAAAGTGTTGGTCTTGAGTGGGGCGCTGGCACGGGAAGATCTGGCACTCGATGTTGAAGCAAGCATGTGACTGAAGTGGAGGAAAATATGACCTGGCTGATCACACCACAACAGACCCTCTCTGCTGCCCGACAGACAGGGCTCGGCGATGAAGCATTGAAGCTGTCGGGTATCGCTGTGTTGACCTTTTCCAAAGCCGTGATAGACCGCCTGGCGGAACTCTGCGCTCTGGAAGAAGCGGAGTGGATCTCGGCGCTTCACCATCCGTATGCGGCGGCGCACATTGTGAAACGAGGCGAGTTCGACGGCCTGGACGTTACTGTCCTGATCCCCCCGATGGGTGCGTCGCCTTTGGCCTGCATCGTCGAGGACCTGGCCGCTTGTGGTGCGCAGGCCGTCTTCCTGGTCTGCGCTGCCTGGTCGCTGGGGGCACCAGTCCAGTTCGGCGACCTGATCGTGCCGGCGTTCTCTGTCGGCCACGACGGAACCTCGATCCATTACGGCAACACCTCTGGCCAAGTCTCCGCCGACCCGGCAGTGGTCGAAGCCCTGGCTGCAGCCTGCCGCGAGCGAGGGGCAACAGTGCACGTGGGCGGAAACGCCACCTGTGCGGCCCTGTACCGGATCACACCGGAGATGGCGGAGGAATTCCGTCGTCGGGGATGCCTGTGTATGGACAACGGCGAGGCCAGCACGTTGTTTGCCATAGCCCGTGCTTTGAACATCCTGGGTGGCGTGCTGTTCCAACCGTACATCGAACTGACTCAAGGTTGGGACCCTGCTCGGCTGCGCGACCAGCGCTACCGTGATGCCTGTCGTCTCCAGGCAGAGGTCGTATTGGAGGCCAGCGCATGTCTCAGACAACAGGGATTGTTGGGCCACGAATAGCGTACATGCAATTTTGAAGGGAGTCATCATGCCAAGATGGAGTGAGGAAGACCTCGGCGAGCTAGAGGCCATTCTGCAAAGGATAGAGGGAGCACTCAGGCCACTGCGGGGGAAGAATATTCTCGTCCTCTGCTGCGGGGCGGGCCAGGTAGCCCTGCGACTGGCAAGAAAAATGGCCGGCAGCGGGCAAGTCGTGGGGCTGGACCTGAGCGATGATCTCCTGGAGACCGCCAGAAGACAAGCGAAAGCACAGGGCCTGGAAGGAGTTGTCCAATTCCAGAAGGCGGAGAAGCATCGCATCCCCTTTCCAGACAGGACATTCGACGCGCTGGTGAGCGAGTTCATCGTCTACCCTGCGCCGCTGATCACTGAGATCAGCCAGCCGGAGATGGCGCGGGTGTTGAAGCCCGGTGGAAAGATGATCTTGACCGACGTGATCGTCACCAAGCCCCTTGGCGAGGAGACCAGGGACGCGCTCAAGACCATTGGCTTGGATTACCTGTGTGAGGGTACGCCAGAGGACTTCCATGGATGGATGGAAGACGCCGGCCTGGTCAACATAGAGGCCCTCGACTTCACCCCATTGCTAAGGAAAGTTTGGGGGGGAAGGCGAGAAAGGTATGCCTCGCCCGGACGAGAGACAGGGTATTTCACCCTGCTTGAGGACCCGGCCCTACAGTTGGGAGAAGCTATCTTTTACATCTACGTTCAGGGAGAAAAGGAGGCAGAGCTTTGAACGAATCAGTGTCTGTGTCAAGTTTTCATTACCTGCTGCACCCGTACAACACGTCGCTGGTGACCTGCTGCGACGCCGAGGGGCAACCCAACATCATCGCCATCGCCTGGCTGGTCCCGGTGAGCGTGAGCCCGCCACTGGTGGGGATGAGCATCGGCCCCAGGCGGCATTCCTACAAGCTCATCCAGGCCAGCGGCGAGTTCGTGATCAACGTCGCCCCGCACGAGATCGCCCAGCAAGTGCTATTTTGTGGTCGCCGCTCTGGGCGTGACGTGGACAAATTCGCCGCCACCGGCCTGACCCCCGGCCAGGCGCGGCACGTACGCCCGCCCATCATCGAAGAGTGCATCGCCCACCTGGAGTGCCGCGTGGTGCAAGAGGTCGAGGCTGGCGACCACCGTTTGGTCATCGGCGAGGTGCTGGCGGCCTACACGCGGCCTGGCGTTCTCGACGACAATGGTCTGTACGACCTGAGCCGCGTTCACCCCCTGCTTCACCTGGGCCGCAATCGCTTCACCAGCACCCTGGCCCAATCCACCGAGCCGCAGTTGCTAACGTAGGAGGAATTGCCGATGAAAGAACCCAGAGAAGAAGCACTCACCGAGGCCGAACAGGCTGTGGCCGACTACGTACTGCGTTGGGCCAAATCCTATGAATTGGTCCGCGCCGTGCCAGGACGCAGGCTCTTCCGGGTCATCACACCCTACGACGAGGAGCAATACTACACACTGGTTACCGAGCCAGAGCCTCGGCTCATCTTCCACGAGCCGGTGTACTTCACCGTTACAGTTCACGCAGCCAAGGGAGAGTGTAGGGCGGGGCACAAGGTGGGCAACCGCTGGGAGTTCGCCTGGTGCACGCCCGCCGGGATGTGCGGCTCGGCTTACCATGCCATGTACCCCGCCCTGCACGGGCTGATGCTGACCAGTGGGCACTACGAGGGGCCCGCCGCCGAGGAAACGCTGGTCTCGTGCCCCGACGACGGCTGGCTCACCTTCCGCATCGAGCGCCACCGCTGGACGCCAGAGATGTGGGAAGATGACAAGCGGGGGCAATGAGGAGGAACTGTGAAAGAGTATCGCTTTATCCAGGTGGACGTTTTCACCGATAAGCCATTCGGCGGCAACCCCCTGGCCGTCTTCCCCGAGGCCGAGGGGCTGACCATGGAGGAGATGCAGTGCCTGGCGCGGGAGATGAACCTCTCGGAGACGACCTTCGTGCTGCCGCCGCGGGCACTGGGAGCCGACTTCAAAGTGCGCATCTTCACCCCGGCTGCGGAATTGCCCTTCGCTGGCCATCCCGTGGTCGGCACCCACTGGGTGCTGGCCCACCTGGGCCGCGTGGAGTTGCGCGAGCCGGTGACCAAGGTGCGCTTCGAGCTGGGGGTGGGCGTGCTGCCCGCCGACCTGCACGTCGCCGATGGCCAGGTGGAGCGGGTGGTGATGACCCAGGGCCGCCCCACCTTCCACACCGTGCTGGAGGACGTGACCGACTTAGCAGCAGGACTGGGCCTGCCTCCTGAGGCCATCATCGAGACAGGGTTGCCGGTGCAGGTCGTCTCCACGGGGCTGCCGCAGATGATGGCGCCGGTGCGTTCCCTGGCCGAGGTGCAGGCTCTGGACGCCGGCCAGCTCAACGTTGCCGCCCTCAACCGGGCCTGCCGCGCCGTCGGCACTGAGTGCGCGATGGTCTTCACCTTCGAGACGGAGCGTCCTGAGGCCACCGTCCACGTGCGGATGTTTGCCCCGCTGCTGGGAGTGCCCGAGGATC
>VGOG01000238.1 GCA_016875995.1 Chloroflexota bacterium | reverse complement strand
CACTGGCTCGACCTGCGGCTGGACGAGCTGTGGCAGGCCCGCGAGCTGGTGATGCTGTTCGTGTGGCGCGACTTCGTCTCGGTCTACAAACAGACCATCCTGGGGCCGCTGTGGTACCTGATCCAACCGTTGCTGACCACCATCACCTTCACCGTCATCTTCGGCCGCATCGCCAGGCTGCCCACCGACGGCCTGCCGCAGATGCTGTTCTACATGTCGGGCACGGTCATCTGGGGCTATTTTGCCGCCTGCCTGACCAAGACGTCGAATACCTTTGTCGCCCACGCCGGCATTTTCGGCAAGGTCTACTTCCCGCGCCTGACCGTGCCGTTGTCCATCCTGGTCTCCAACCTGGTGGCCCTGGCCATCCAGTTGGGGCTGTTCCTGGCCTTCCTGACCTACTTCTGGTTGGCTGGCGCGGCTGTACAGCCCAACTGGTGGGCCCTGCTCACGCCTGTGCTGGTAGCGATGATGGCCGGGCTGGGGCTGGGCTTTGGGATCATCGTCTCGTCGCTGACCACGCGCTACCGTGACCTGCAGTACCTGGTCACCTTCGGCGTGCACCTCTTGATGTACGCCACGCCGGTGGTTTATCCGCTTTCCACCGTTTCGGGCAAGTTCCGCTGGCTGATCCTGGCCAACCCGATGACGCCCATCGTGGAGAGCTTTCGCTACGCCTTCCTGGGGGCGGGCACGGTGGATGGGGGGCACTTGCTGTATAGCACCGCTTTCATGCTGGTGGTCTTGCTGATCGGCATCTTGATCTTCAATCAGGTCGAACGGACGTTTATGGATACAGTATGAGCCACACCGTCATCTCCGTCGAAAAAGTCAGTAAACGCTACCGCCTGGGGCTGATCGGCGGTAGGACCCTGCACGTGCTGTGACAAGGGGACGAGGGGAATGGGTGGAACGATAAAGACGCACCGTGACCTCGATGTGTATCAGATGGGATTTGACACGGCGATGCGGATCTTTGAGCTGACGAAAAGCTTTCCCAAAGAAGGGACGTACTCGTTAACGGATCAGATCCGCCGCTTGTTACGCTCCGTGTGCTCCAACATTGCCGAGGCCTGGCGGAAACGTCGCTACGAGGCAGCTTTCGTAAGCAAGCTGAACGATGACACGCCCGTGAAGCGTTACTCCAGCGGCATGTACGTGCGCCTGGCCTTTGCCGTGGCTGCCCACCTGGAGTCCGGGTTCGAGCAGCGATGAAGGAGGTGTTGACAGTGGATATGCGGACCAAGTCTTCAGACTTTCAGAGGGTGATCGAGAACGTTGAGATGTTGCCTCTTGACGATCAGATGCTGTTGATCGAAATCATCCGCCAACGCTTGATCCAGCATCGGCGTTCTGAGCTTATTTCTGAAATCGCCGCAGCACGTGAGGCTTACCAAACAGGGGATGTGCGACGAGGCACGGTGGACGATTTGCTGCAGGAGTTGGACACGTGAAGACCCTGGTCTGGAGTTCCAGCTTCACCCGTGCCTTTCGGCGTGCGATCCGCCGACAACTCAGATTGCGTGCGAGGGCTGAACATACTCTCCGACAGTTAGCAACAGACCCTTTTCACCCTTCGCTTCACAGTCACAAGTTGAAGGGAGAGCTGACCGGTGTCTGGGCATGTACCGTGGATTACGACAACCGCATCCTCTTCGAGATCGTCCAGAACCCAGAATCGGGTGAAGAGGAAATCCACCTGCTGACCATGGGGACTCACGATGAGGTGTATTAGAGTTCCCTTTCAGCGGCATGTGCGTGTGCCTGCTGTCATACTGTCGGCGCACCTATAGTGTAGATAAGGAGCACTTCTATGAAAGCAATTACGTCAACACCATTTCAGCAGGCGCTCGATTTTATCGAACAGTTGACTGCTCGAAAACCTGAGCAAACAATACCGCATCGGCGGCCTGCAGGCACGCTACAAGACGATCCGCGAGTCGCTGACCGAGGCGGTGGGGGCACCTTTCCGCCACCTGTCGTCCGTCGTCCGCGGCCAGTCGTCCGCCGTCTCCAACGAGACCATCTGGGCGCTGAAGGACGTGTCCTTCGAGGTGCAGCGCGGCGAAGTGGTGGGCATCATCGGGCGCAACGGGGCGGGGAAGACCACGCTGCTCAAGATCCTCTCCCGCATCACCGAGCCCACGGAGGGCTACGCCGAGATTCACGGGCGGGTGGGCTCCCTGCTGGAGGTGGGCACCGGCTTCCACCCCACCCCCCTCTGTCCCCCCGCAAGCAGGGGGAAGGCCGGGCGGGAGAACATCTACCTGAACGACGCCATTCCTTCGACGATGCTCAGGGCAGACCTGGGTATGAAGAAGGCGGAGATTGACCGCAAGTTCGACGAGACCTGTCCTGAGCCTGCCGAAGGATCATGGCCTTTGCCGAGACGCCGTCCTGAGCTTGTCGAAGGATCGAGAAGTTCATGGACACGCTAATTTAGCATTACTCCACAGGAGGTTGCCAATAGGAGGGTAAAGTATGAGTGCAGAAGTGAGTGTGGTGATTAAGCCTTTGATCAAGAGGAAAATCTTTGTCACAGAGGAGCAAGCCATACGGGAACTGTTGAGGGAGTATATCCTGCGGCAGATTACGGCTCTGCAGCGGGAAATCACTCGTTTCGAGCGCAAGTATGGGATGCACTTCGAGCGGTTTGGTGAGTATCTCCATGAAAGGTCCGTTCTGCTAGAGACAGGCAGTTTCTCGGCCGAACAACGTCAGACCCTGGGCCGGACCATCATGGAAGAGGAAGACGACTGGCTGGATTGGAAGGTAGCAAAGGAGATGCTGGAAAGCTGGCTGGGGCTCCGCCAGGAGGTCACGCCTTGACTTCTTTGCCCTTTCTCCTAGGTGCCCTAACAGCTATTCTTCAAGCGCATCCCTTGTGCGAGAAGGTGATCGAGATGGAGACCAAGGAGTTCTCCCTCGAACAGTTCTTCTTCAAGGTCAGGGCAGAGCTTATAGGAAAGAGCAAGCTTCAGGTGCGGATCTACTACAACCAAGGACACATTGACTACGCTTACCAGTTTTTCACTGAGGTTCCGCTGCTACGTTGGGACAACAAAGAGGAGTTTCGTAACCTGGCAACCTACCCGCACCATCATCACGATGAACAGGGCAACGTGAAGCCGTCGCCTCTGGTAGGAGACCCGATCAGAGACATTGGGGTTGTACTTCAAGAAGTGTCGGCGTTCCTTTCGAGGGACCATTCCAGACTATGAGCGACATCGTCATTCGCGTTGAAAACGTCAGTAAACGCTATCGCCTGGGGCTGATTGGCGGCGGGACCCTGCACGACGACTTCGAGCGCTGGTGGGCGAAGGTGCGCGGCAAGCCGGACCCGCTGCTCAAGGCTTGTCCTGAGTGTAAGCGAAGGATCGGCCAGGAGGATTACACTAACCGGCAGGGCGAGTACATCTGGGCGCTGCGGGACGTGAGCTTTGAGGTGCAGCAAGGCGAGGTGGTAGGCATCCCTTCGGCTAGGCTCAGGGCAAGCATTGGCCGCAACGGGGCGGGCAAAAGCACCCTGCTCAAAATCATGTCGCGGGTCACGGCCCCCACCTCGGGCCAGGTGAAGGTCAAGGGCCGCGTGGCCAGCCTGCTGGAGGCCTGCCCTGAGTGTAACCGAAGGGTGGGCACCGGCTTCCACCTCACCCCCCTCTATCCCCCCGCAAGCAGGGGGAAGGCCGGGCGGGAGAACATTTACCTGAATGGGGCCATCCCTTCGACGGGGCTCAGGGCAGGCCTGGGCATGAAGCGGGCAGAGATTGACCGCAAGTTCGATGAGATCGTGGCCTTTGCCGAGACGCCGTCCTGAGCCTGTCGAAGGATCGAGAAATTCATGGACACGCCGGTGAAGCGCTATTCCAGTGGCATATACGTGCGCCTGGCCTTTGCCGTAGCTGCCCACCTGGAGCCGGAGATCCTGCTGGTGGACGAGGTGCTGCGGTGGGGGATGTAGTGTTTCAGGAAAAGTTTGGAGTGGCGAGCTGTCGAGCATGAACGAATCAGTTATGACTTCTCGATTAAGCGTGCAAGACATTGAGACGACCCTCAGCCGCATGACGCAGGATCTCTATGCGGAGTATGGGGGGAGACTAGTGGCTGTTGTGGTTTACGGCAGCCATGCTCGCGGCACAGCCACGCCAGGGTCCGATATTGATCTTTTGGTGGTAGTGAGAGGATTGCCGCGAGACTGGGGGATCATTCATCGCCTAGAGGATCAATGGGCACGTAAAGGACGGCGGCTTGGGAAGCGCTTTCAAGTCATGCTGGCAAGCCCAGAGGATGTGGAGGATTCAGTGGAATGGGCTGCGCCATTGATGCTGGAGATTTACAACGCTAACAAGGTTGTTTTCGATCGCCACGATTTCTTTAGAAACAATATCATACGCATGGGACGCCTCATGAAAGAACGGGGCATCCGAATGAGAAAACCAGGAGTCTGGGAGGTTCCTGAATATGCTGTCTCACCGTGACATTGCACGAGCTCTTTTGATAGAGGCATATGCCGACTTGGAGGCGGCACGAGTGTTGCAGCAGGCCGGTGTTTATGCCCGGTGTATGGCTCATTGCCAACACGCTGTGGAAAAGGCGCTCAAAGCCGCGTTAACAGTGAGGGATGTGATCATCACCGACCGTCATGAAGTATCAGAAGACTTTCGGCAGACCTATGCTGACTGGTCGCTGTGTGACGAACTGGCGGACATCGCAGTGACCATGGAAGGCATTGGTTTTCGCACGGAATATCCACTCTTTGGGCGCCGGGACTTGCCTGTGTGGATTCCCTCCGAGCGTTATGCCGAAGCAGATGCGGATGAGACTCTACAGAAGGCCACGCGAGTTTTCGAAACAGTCGAGATCTACTTGGCAACGAAACACGACGTTCAGCGGTAAACGCAATGAAGAAGGGAAGATAGGGAACAGAGACAACAGGTTAAGCCATGTCTGACATTGCCATTCGCGTTGAAAACGTCAGTAAACGCTATCGCCTGGGGCTGATTGGCGGCGGGACCCTGCACGACGACTTCGAGCGCTGGTGGGCGAAGGTGCGCGGCAAGCCGGACCCGCTGCTCAAGGCTTGTCCTGAGTGTAAGCGAAGGATCGGCCAGGAGGATTACACTAACCGGCAGGGCGAGTACATCTGGGCGCTGCGGGACGTGAGCTTTGAGGTGCAGCAAGGCGAGGTGGTAGGCATCCCTTCGGCTAGGCTCAGGGCAAGCATTGGCCGCAACGGGGCGGGCAAAAGCACCCTGCTCAAAATCATGTCGCGGGTCACGGCCCCCACCTCGGGCCAGGTGAAGGTCAAGGGCCGCGTGGCCAGCCTGCTGGAGGCCTGCCCTGAGTGTAACCGAAGGGTGGGCACCGGCTTCCACCTCACCCCCCTCTATCCCCCCGCAAGCAGGGGGAAGGCCGGGCGGGAGAACATCTACCTGAACGGGGCCATCCCTTCGACGGGGCTCAGGGCAGGCCTGGGCATGAAGCGGGCAGAGATTGACCGCAAGTTCGACGAGATCGTGGCCTTTGCCGAAATTGAGAGGTTCATAGACACGCCAGTGAAGCACTATTCCAGCGGCATGTACGTGCGCCTGGCCTTCTCGGTGGCCGCCCACCTGGAGCCGGAGATTCTGCTGGTGGACGA
>VGOG01000237.1 GCA_016875995.1 Chloroflexota bacterium | reverse complement strand
GGGTGAGGGTGGGACGTTTCTGCCCTTTAGAATGGTGGGCCCCGCCATGGCCGACTCGCAATGACACACCCGCTGCTTGACTTTTTCACCAGTTGTGATTATCCTATAGCTGACGTGAAAATAGGCAAGACGTGGGACAAGTTGCGAACTTGTCCTACGACGCATTTTCATGTATTGTGGTGAACATAGTTCATGATGACTGCGATGAAAAAGCGTCTGGACGTGTTGCTTGTGGAGCGGGGCCTGGTCGAGAGCCGGGAGCGAGGCCGACGACTGATCATGGCCGGCCAGGTCCTGGTAGACGGCCAGGTGGTGGACAAGCCGGGGATGCAGGTTGCCGGTGGCGCTGATGTCCGCCTGCGGGCGAGGTTGCCCTACGTCAGCCGCGGCGGGCTAAAGCTGGAGGCGGCGTTAGACAGCTTTGCCATCCAGGTGGCCGGAGTGGTAGCCGCCGACGTGGGGGCTTCCACGGGCGGATTCACCGATTGCTTGTTGCAGAGGGGCGCGAGCAAGGTCTATGCCATTGACGTAGGCTATGGCCAACTGGCCTGGCGCCTGCGCCAGCACCCGCGGGTGGTGGTGTTGGAGCGGGTCAACGTGCGCTACCTGGAGAGTCTGCCAGAGCCTGTTGACCTGGCCACCGTTGACGTTTCCTTCATCTCCCTGGAGTTGGTGCTGCCCAGCGTCATGGGCTGGCTCAAACCAGCGGGTGACATCGTCGCCCTCATCAAGCCTCAGTTCGAGGCTGGGCGGTCAGAGGTGGACAAGGGGGGTGTGGTGAAGGATCCCCAGGTCCATCGTGCCGTCCTGAGCAAGATCCTCGGTTGGGCTTTAGATCACGGCCTGGGGGTGCGAGGTCTGATGGCCTCGCCCATCATGGGACCGGCGGGCAACGTGGAGTTTCTGGCCCACCTGAGCAAGGGCCGCGGCGAGGCAAGCATCGAGATCGAAGAGGCCATAACCAAGTGCCTCTCAGGTGCCTGGCACTTTTGACCGAAGCTTCAAAAAGTGCCAGGCACCTTGGCGTCTCCTGCATTTTGACTAACCCCTCGGTTGTGGTGTATACTATGTGAAACGTGAAACGTGAAACGTCAAATCACGCATCACGCATTACGTCAAAAAGGAGTCAAGTTTTCATGAAAGAAGTCAGAGTGGCTGTAGTGCAGATGAACCCGCGTCTGGCCGAGGTTGGCGAGAACCTGGTGCAGATGTCCGATTTCATAGAGAAGATCTGCACCGAGCAAAGGGTAGACCTGGTGGTGTTTCCTGAGCTGGTCACCACCGGCTACGAGTGCGGGGTGCGTTTTACCGACCTGGCGGAGCGGGTGCCTGGGCCTACCGTCAACTTGTTGGCCCAGCGGGCCGCCGAGCTTGGCACTCACATCGCTTTCGGGATGGTGGCCAAAGAGAAGGTGGAGAGCATCCTATACAACGCTGCTATCCTTGTCGGTCCCGACGGCGAACTGATTGGCGAATACCGCAAGGTGCACTTGCGAGGGGAGGAGCGTCTGGCCTTCCGGCCTGGCTATCGGTATCCCGTCTTTGAGACGGGATTTGGCCGGGTAGGGTTTCTGATCAGTTGGGACCTGGCCTTTCCCGAGGTGGCTCGCAACCTGGCTTTGGATGGGGCAGACCTGTTGATCGTCTGCGCCAACTGGGCGCAGCCAGATGCGGAGGAGTGGCGAACCTACGTGCTGGCCAGGGCCTACGAGAACTCGCTCTTCGTGGTGGCAGCCAATCGGGTAGGGGAGGAGTACACCTACTCCTTCTGCGGCGACAGCATGGTGGTGGGCCCGCGGGGCGAGCTGTATGCCTCTGTTGACGAGGGTAGTGAAGGCTACGCCGTGGCGCGCATTGACCTGGACCAGGTTCGCAAATACCGCGAGGAGCTTCAGTTCCTGCAATGCCGCCAACCGCAGACCTACCGGGCTATTGTCAGGAGGTACTAGCGGCCAGTAATCAGGGAATCAGTGATCAGGGATCAGTGTTCACTGGCAACCTGATCCCTGATTACCTGATTCCTGATCACTGAATAAACAGGAGGAAAACTTGAGAATCGTAGATTTGCGAAGCGACACCGTGACCTTGCCTACGCCTGCCATGCGCGAGGCTATCTACCGGGCCGAAGTAGGCGACGATGTTTTCGGAGAAGATCCGACGGTCAATCGGCTGGAGGAGATGGCTGCCGAGCGCATGGGCAAAGAGGCGGCCCTCTACGTAGCCAGTGGCACGATGGGGAATCTCGTCGCCCTGTTGACTCACTGCGGCCGGGGCGACGAGTTCATCGTGGGCCATCTGGCCCACACCTTTTTGTACGAAGCCGGCGGCTCGGCGGCGCTGGGTGGCGTTCATCCTCGTACTGTGCCCAACCAGCCCGACGGCACGCTGGACCTGGCCGACGTCGAAGCGGCTATCCGAGCCGAGAACGTCCACTTTCCCCGCAGCAGGCTGATCTGCCTGGAGAACACCCACAACCGCTGTGGCGGGGCGGCCCTCACGCCTGAACACACCAAAGCCGTTTGCCAACTGGCGCAGTGGCACGGCCTGGCTGTCCATCTCGATGGAGCTCGCATCTTCAACGCCGCCGTGGCCCTGGGAGTGGACGTCAAGGAACTGGTGAGGGACGTGGACTCGGTGCAGTTCTGCCTGTCCAAGGGCCTGTCGGCACCGGTGGGCTCGGTCGTCTGCGGGGACGAGGAGTTCATCTACCAGGCGTGGCGCAACCGCAAGATCGTCGGTGGCGGCATGCGTCAGGCGGGCATCATTGCCGCAGCGGGCATCGTCGCCCTGGAGCAGATGGTGGATCGCCTGGCGGAAGACCACGCCAATGCCCGCCGCCTGGCCGAGGGCCTGGCCGAGATACCAGGGCTGGCCCTTGATTTGGACCGCGTGCAGACCAACATCGTCATCTTCGAGCTGGTCAGCGAACGCCTGACGCCGGCCGAGCTCGCGGCTAAGCTGGGTGAGAGAGGGGTGAGACTGTTGGCCATCGAAGGCCGGCGTTTGCGGGCCGTGACCCACTACGGCATCGAGGCTGACGACATCGAGGTTGCCCTGGCCGTAGTGCGGGAGGTGATAGATCAGTTGTGAAGTCCAGGCGCGGTAAGAAGAAGCGATACATCCTGGCGAAATTCGATCCCTATTTGACTTTCCTGGTCTTTGTTGTCGTTGGCCTGGGGACCCTGCGAATAGGGGGGGAAGCTCGCTTGTTCATACTTTGGCTGGTTTTGCTGGGGGTCTGCCTGATCTACGCCGAGGAGAAAGCCATCGCCATGCAATACGGACTGGTCAACCTGGGGCGGGGAGCGGTAGTGGGGTTGGTCATCTCCTTGCCATTGCTGCTTTTGGCCCAGGATGCCCTCCAAAGCACCTCGACCCGGCTTTTCCCTTGGGCCAGCCATGCTGCCCTTTTCCAGAACGTGGTTCTCCTCGCCGCGCCCATTGAGGGCTTGTATTTTCGAGGTTTCCTGCAGCGGGAGCGAGGTCTGGTTGGTGCTGCCTTGCTTTACGGCCTGGGCCAGGGCCTCCTTTTTCTGCCTGGCCTCATTGGCTTTCCTGTGGTATTAGCTGCTGGGGTAGTGGCTGCGGCGCTTTTAGGGTTTGTCTACGGTTACGTATGCCAGCGCTATGGCCTGAGCGCGAGTATAAGCTGTCACGTCACGGTCAACCTGGTCTTACTATTCTTGCCCCTGGCGTTCGGCGAGTGGTTCAGGGCAATTTGACGAAAATTTGGTTCTGTGCTATCATTTATCCCCAGTGGGGGCGTAGTGTAGTGGCCTAACATATCGGCCTGTCAAGCCGAAGATCGCGGGTTCGAATCCCGTCGCTCCCGCCTCGCCAACCGACCTGTTTTGGACCAGGTCGGTTTTCCTTATTGGGACATTGCCAACTGTGCTCAGAAGTGGTATAATAATTGTCAAAAGCCTGGCTTATGGTGACGATTACGGTTTCCATACACTAGAAGGGAGGGAGATTACAATGGGAAAGCTACGGATTATGCTCGCCGCGCTAGTGCTGGTGCTGGCTGTTCTCAGCTGTGGCTGCGGAGGGCCGGCGGCATTTCAGAAGTGGACGACCGCTTAAGCAGTTGAGGCTTTCAAGGCCGCTGGCTTGGAAGCTGAGGAGGTGCGCCCGATGACGAAAGACGATTATGGGTTGGCTCCGATGAGGGCAGTCGAGGCTGTGCGTTTCCTCATCCCGTCGCTCTGCGAGGACTGTGGGGGTCGCTTATTCAGTTGTGAGACGCAAGAGGATGTGGATGCGATGCGGGAATACTACGAGAGCCTAAGTGAGGTTAGCGCGATGTTCTTCTCTTGGGTGTTCGTAAGGGACAACATCGTGGTCCAGATAAACGGGGACCTGCCAGAGGAGCAGGCGAGGCAATACGAGGCAGCGTTGAACACAATAGGGCAGTAAGTCTCCGGCTGCTCTTGCTTGCGGTGGGTGCTGTGTTGTCCGTGGTTGGTTTCTTGTTGCAGCTCATGGCCACGTTTTAGGGTGCGGGATTGTGGTGGAGGCTGCAGGGAGATTGGTTAATGAGTATTGGGAGAACTGGACGCCGATTCATTCGGTGGTGGACGCCTCTCAGAGTAGCAGGCGCTGCAATGCTGGTGCTTGCGTTTCTGGTCGGGACACTTGGCTACCTCAACGAGCGGGAACTACTTTACCTGACGGAGACGGCAAAGCAAATACTCAAATATCTATCCGCCAACGCCAGCACGGAGCTGGCAAGTATCGCAATCACAATACTCTTTGTTGACGCATTGTATCAACACCGGGAAACGGAGCGAGAGAAAAGGCGGCTGATTCTGCAGATGGGCAGTCCCGATAATGCGTTTGCGGTGGAAGCGGTTCGGGCATTACGGTCACGTGGCTGGCTGTACAATGGTTCGCTGAAAGGGGTCAACCTGATAAACGCAAACCTCCAAAGGGCCACGCTGAATGACGCAAACCTCCAAGGGGCCGACCTGGAGGGCGCAAACCTCCAACAGGCCATCCTGCATGGCGCAAAGCTCCAAGAGGCCAACCTGTCGGCCGCAAGCCTTCAAAAGGCCCTCCTGTGGGACGCAAAGCTCCAACGGGCCTTCCTGGCGTGGGCGCGCCTCCAAGGGGCCGACCTGGAGGGCGCAAACTTCCAACAGGCCAACCTGCATGACGCAAAGCTCCAAGGGGCCAACCTGTATGGCGCAAAGCTCCAAGGGGCCAACCTGAAGTGGGCTAAGTACAACAACGCCACCACATGGCCCGAGGGGTTCACCCCGCCGCCTGAAGCTGTCAATGTGGACGCTGAAACCAACGTCGAGGACTGAGAATGAGCGAATACACCAGGGAAGAGGTACTGAAGCTAATCGAGGAGAACGGCGGGCCTGAGGGTTTTGCCTTCGTGGCAGGCAATCGGATTAGGCGGGCGTAGTTTACAGAACACTTTGTGAGCGTTGCAAACTGCGCTCAGGCATGGTATAATATGCACACGAGGCCAGTTATCAGCGGAGGGGATGATGATCGAAGACGCCCAGGCCATTCTAAAGTGGGTGAAAGAGGCGGCTGAGAAACGCATTCTATTCCTACCCCACGCTGTCAACCAAATGAACGCCCCTGAACGGATGATCTCTAGTCGGGAAGTGCGAGCAGTGATCTCTCGTGGCGTGGTTA
>VGOG01000236.1 GCA_016875995.1 Chloroflexota bacterium | reverse complement strand
AGAAACGCACTTTGGACTCAGCGGCTTTTACCTCTTTCGTCCCCAGCAACGTCACGCCTGCGAGGAAGGTGGCAAACGCGCTGAGTAGGAAGGGCTGCCTTAGACTGTAGTTTCCAATGAGGCCGCCTATCATCGGCCCCAGGACGTCGCCTGCCCCGTTGGCCGCCCGGTAGAAGGCGAAGCTTTTGCCCTTCTCTCCAAAGCCTGCCACCAGGCCCAGGACGGAGGGGCCCAGGAGTCCCAGCCCCACTCCCTGGAGGATGCGGAACAGGAACAACTGGGTGAAACTGCGGGCCGTGTAGTTGAGGAGAGCGAAGATGGAATAGAGGGCAAAGCCTATGAGAGCCACCCTCTTCCTACCAAACCTGTCGGCCAGGTAGCCGGTGTAAACCTGCAAGGCCGCCCAGGTGAGGGAGTAGGCCGAGAAGAGCAAGCCCACCTTCTCATAGGAGACGCCAAAGCTTTCCACGTAGAGGGGTAGCACGGGGTGGACGATGGAAAAGGCCAGTGTTTCCAGAAAGCCGACGAGGGTGAGAACGAGGTAAGCCTTCCTTTGCTCGGTTGGTTTCATCTTGATCTCATTTCATACCCCATTGCCTGCAATCCGGCCAGCCGCCAACGGGTGGTAGAAGGTTCGACCATGTGCCTCTCACCTTTCAGCCTTGAAGGAAGTTCTGAATCAAGCCTGTCTCTCACAAACCAACATTTGACAAAACTATCATAACATGATAGTATATACATGCGTTTCCAATTTACAGGAAGGGATGGTGGCCATGGCTCAAAATTATAAGGCTGTCTACTTCCCTGACTTTCCCGCTGAGACAGCTAAGCAAAGGTCTGTCACTCTGGCATTTGGGTCTCGATCGGGCAAGCTATACGAGTACGTCAAAGATCTGTCCAGCGAAGAAATTCGGCTTCTGCTGGGATCAGATAGCTATCAAGAGCTAAGAGATGCTGCTGCTGTCCAGGATCTGCCGTTGAATACCTATTGCTTGCGTCAGTTGAGAGCGGCCATTTCCCGCTTGGCAGAACGTAGAGTCCAATACACTCTGCCCGGTCTCGATGTCGGGAGACAGTTGTTTGATCCCCTGGTTGTCACTTTTCGAGGTGGGGCCAAAGAACCCTTCCGACGATGGTATCCCTATCTGGAGGGCTATTCGCCAGAATACGTACGCATGATCTTTAGCGAATATGCCCCTGACGCCCACATCGTTCTCGACCCGTTCGCCGGAACAGGAACAACCGCGTTCACAGCCGCCGAACAGGGCAAGACAGCTTATTTCTGTGAGATCAACCCTGTCTTACAATTCATCACTCAAGTCAAGATCCACGTGCGCCGGCTCGACTCCAGCACACGTGCGAGTCTGGCCGACGCATTGGGAGAAGTGAGCAAGGGCATTGAGGGACAATTAGGCGCCTTTGAAGCTGATTATTTCCTCTCAAAAGCCTACCAAGACACTTTCGGAGATAGCGAATTCTTTGACGAGTCCGTGTATACCTGCGTCCTGAAAGCGCGTTCCCTCATTGACTATGTAGCTCGCGAACACCCTTTCCTGGCCGATCTGCTTACCGTGGCCATCCTCTCTGTGCTGGTGCCCTGCTCCCAGATGAAACGGGCAGGCGACTTGCGCTACAAAACCGCAAGGGAGAAACGCACTCAACAAGTCCAATTCATTCCGGCCATCAAACGGGCTATCGCTCAAATAGCCCAGGACATACAAGGCGACGTGAACGGCCTCAAAACCGAGCCTATACTCCTCTGTGAAGATGCCCGTTCCCTCTCGCAGTTGCCTCCCCTGGGGATAGATACCGTCATTACCAGTCCCCCCTACGTCAATGGAACAAACTACTTTAGAAACACAAAAATCGAGTTGTGGTTTTTGCGCTGTCTGCACAACAAACACGATTTGGCCACTTTTAGAGCCGCTGCTGTGACCACAGGTATCAACGACGTAACTTCTCGAAAAACGCCCACTACTTGTCACCCGGAGGTAGAAAAGGTTGTGCGAGCATTAGAACAGCGGGCCTACGATGCTCGCATTCCCGCGATGATCGCCAGTTATTTCTCAGAGGTGGCTGACATTTTCGGGATCATTCGTAATCATCTGACCTCCCGGGCAACGGTGGCCATTGATATTGGCGATTCAAGCTACGCTGGCGTTCACGTCCCATCCGACTATTTGCTGACCGTGTGCTTGCGAGACCTGGGATATAGCCTATCCCAAGAGATCGTCCTGCGGCGAAGAAAATCGAGAAGCAGCGTACCGCTGAAACAATCCCTCCTAGTGTTCAAGTATCGTCAACCCGGACAGCCAAGACGGGTAACAGAAACACAGCAGTTCTGGGGACCCGGTTGGGAAACTTTCAAGGAGCGGCTTCCTCATCAACAACAGCCGTATGCAAGAAGGGATTGGGGACATGCCCTTCATTCTCTCTGCTCGTATTCGGGGAAGCTAAAACCTGCCATCGCCCACCACCTCGTACAAACCTTTGTACCGATTGGGGGCTCTGTTCTCGATCCCTTTGCTGGTGTCGGTACCATCCCTTTTGAAGCTGCTTTGCAGGGACGATTGGCGTACGGATTCGATCTGAGCCCTGTCGCCTTTGTGGTTGCCAGCGCTAAATTACAAAACGTGGCTTTCCAAGACTGTGCGAAGGTGATTCAGAAGCTCAAAGAGTACATCAAAACTAACGAGCCGATAGTGGAGGAACTGGAGGAGACACGACGTTTTGGCTTTAATGGCAAGATTGCCGAATATTATCACCCCGAAACGTTGAGAGAGGTTCTCCTGGCACGGCGATATTTCCGCCAGCATCCACCAGAGACGGCCGCAGAAAAGTTAGTGCTATCTTGCCTGCTACACATATTGCATGGTAATCGCCCTTATGCCTTAAGCCGGCGGTCACACCCACTCACGCCCTATAGACCATCTGGGCCTTTCGAGTACCGTCCTCTGGTTGGCAGACTATGGGAGAAGGTCAATCGCAGTCTGAAAGCGGCTCTGCCTCCTGAGTTTCAGGCAGGAAAGATGTTCTTGCAAGATGCAACCGGATGGTGGCCTCGAGACATCAATGGCCTGGATGCCGTGATTACTTCGCCGCCATTTTTCGATAGCACCCGCTTCTATCTGGCAAATTGGTTGCGATTGTGGTTTGCCGGCTGGAGTGAGTCCGACTTTCACACGCAGCCGCTCTCATTTGTGGATGAGCGTCAAAAGCAGAGCTTTGAAATCTATGCCCCGATCTTGCGGCAGGCCAGAGAACGACTGAAACCTGGAGGGGTGGTAGTTTTCCACCTGGGTAAAAGTATCAAGTGTGACATGGCCGCTCATCTAAAAGAAATCGGTAAGCGCTGGTTTAAGGTGGCTGACATTTTTGACGAAAGCGTTGCCCACTGCGAATCCCACGGTATTCGAGACAAGGGTACGGTCACCGCGCATCAATACCTGGCGTTATACTAACGCTGTTCAGGCATTGAAACCCTTTGAAGACAACGTCTCCCATTCCCCGGACGTGGTCAGCCCGGAGCTGATTCCTCTTGACCACTTTAGTGTACGGCTTTCGTCTTGGCATGTCCATCTCCTCCTCTCTTGGATTGAGGAACTGTAATCATTCCACATTTCTACCCTGAAGAAAGCTTTGGACCAGCCCTGTCATGGACTCTCCCCTCTCAGGCTCATACCCCAGAACGCGGCGGAGCTTGTCCACGCTCACCGAGATCATCCCCTGCATCGGATCTTCGATCAGCTCGATCTGGCTCTCCGACCCCGTTGTTTCGACGATGTAGCGGGCCAGGTCGGAGTCGCTGTAGGTGTGCGAGCCCGCCAGGTTGAAAACCTCCCCGTGAGCTTTGGGATTGCCTGCCGCCAAGAGAAAAGCCTGCAAGACATCCTCCAGGTGCGCGTATTCCCCACCCGCCTCCCGGATAGCCTTCACCGGCTTCCCGGCCAGCGCCTGCTGGATCATCTGCCCGAACTGGCCCAGGCGTCCCTGGCTGAAGACGCCGTGCATACGGAAGTCAGTCACCGGCAGACCCCGCTGCTGGTAGACCAGGCACAACTGCTCACAGGCCAGCTTGGTGATGCCATAGACCGGCCCGCCGATGGTGCTCCGCTCTGGATGACAAGGGTGTTCCTCGTCCACCCGGATGGGCCCGGTGGGGCCGTAGACCACAGCCGTGCTGGCAAACAGAAAGTGCTTCACTCCCGTTGCCAGGGCCGCCTCCAGCAAGTTCAGCGTGCCGAACAGATTCTCCTGGATCTCGTGCCGTTCGTCCCCAGGGTAGAAGCCCCAGGCCAGGTGGTAGACCACCTCCACGTCTCGCACCGCCTGGGAAACCAGGTGTGGGTCGGCGACACCGCCCTGGATGAAGTCACCGTTGGCTGGCTGAAGGTCCAACACCCGGACCGCGTGCCCCGCTTGCCGAAGCGCGCCTACCAGGTGAGAACCGACGTAGCCGGCCCCGCCTGTGACCAGTACTTTCACCTTTCCTCCCCTGGCTGCCTTCGACCCAACGCCCACACTGCGCCGTTAAGCATCCCGTGCAGGATCATCCAGTGCATGTCCATGTCGGTCAGCCGTTGGAGTTCCAGCAGTTCGTCGGCCCGCTGCTGGAAGAAAGCCAGGGCTTCGGCATCGTGGGTAACCAAGTCATAGAAGAGCTGGCCCGACATCCCGTAGTTGGCCAGGGTCTCCTCACCGTGGCACAGGTCACGGCCCTGGCAGGTCTTGCACTCATCCCAGTCCGGATTGCGCATGGTCGTTGCCTCCTCAAAACCGCACCACACCCTCGGCCACCAGCACCACCTGCCCACCCACCCGCACAGCGGTGATCTCGTCGCCCGCGCTGTCCACTTCGACGTACAGGGTGCTTGGCCGGCCCATTTCCGAGCCCTGCTCGCTGAGGATGTGGGTGGTTGGCTCAGTGATTGGCACGGCCTGATGGTGGACCAGGTAGGCGCCGAGTGCTCCGTTGGCGCTGCCGGTGGCCGGATCCTCGGGCACTCCCAGCAGCGGGGCAAACATCCGCACGTGGACGGTGGCCTCAGGACGCTCCGTCTCGAAGGTGAAGACCATCGCGCACTCAGTGCCGACGGCGCGGCAGGCCCGGTTGAGGGCAGCAATGTTGAGCTGACCAGCGTCTAGCGCTTGCACCTCGGCCAGGGAACGCACCGGCGCCATCATCTGCGGCAGGCCAGTGGAGACGACCTGCACCGGCAACCCTGTCTCGATAATGGCCTCAGGGGGTAAGCTCAGCCCCTCGGCAAGTTCGGTCACGTCATCAAGAACGGCGTGGAAGGTGGGGCGGCCCTGGGTCATCACCACCCGCTCCACCTGGCCGTTGATCACGTGCAGGTCGGCGGGCAGCACGCCCACTCCTAGCTCAAAGCACACACGAGTTACCGGCTCACGCAGTTCCACGCGCCCCAGGTAGGCTAGCACCCAGTGGGTGCCGACCACGGGATGGCCGGCGAAGGGCAGTTCCGCAGCCGGGGTGAAGATGCGCACTTTGAAGTCGGCCCCCGGCGTCTGGGGCGGCAGCACGAAGGTAGTCTCCGACAGGTTCATCTCCCGCGCCAGGCACTGCATCTCCTCCATGGTCAGCCCCTCGGCCTCGGGGAAGACGGCCAGGGGGTTGCCGCCGAATGGCTTATCGGTGAAAACG
>VGOG01000235.1 GCA_016875995.1 Chloroflexota bacterium | reverse complement strand
AAGGAATCGGATTTGGGGCCTGGCCCCTTCGCCCTGGAAGATCTGTTTGAAGGATGATCAAAGAGGAGGCAAAATGTAGCCCTCTCCCCACCCCCCGGCCCCCTCCCCTCTCCCAAAAAGCAGGAGGGGGGGGCGACACTGCTGGCGGGGGAGGGCAAGAGCCAAGGAGCCAGAACCGTGAAGCACCAGAGGAAACGTATCCGTACCCCAGCCCAGATCCAACAGCGTGCCCACGAACTCCGCCAGGAGATGACCCCGGCTGAAAAACTGCTGTGGAGCCACCTGCGGGACAAGCAATTGCACGGGTTGAAATTCCGACGGCAACATCCGCTGGGCCCGTTCGTCGCCGATTTCTACTGCGCCGCGCATCGCCTGGTGGTGGAAATAGACGGCGACATCCACGACCTGCAACCAGAGCGCGACGCAGCCCGCACAGAACAGTTCGAACAGTACGGCTACCGAGTCATCCGCTTCCGCAATGAACGAGTACTCAACAACATCGAAGATGTATTGACAGCCATCGAAGCCACCTGCACCGTTGATAGTGAGGAGAAAAACTGAAATGGTTGTGCTTGTCCCCCCCTCCCTCTCCCAAAGCTCCCTCCCCCAAAGTTGGGGGAGGGTTGGGGTGGGGGCGGGAGGGGGCCGGGGGGAGGGTGAGGGCCAATGACCCGCCTCAGCGAAAAACGCGATGTACAAGACGCCCTGGTCAATTACCTCATCGGCATCGGCTGGGAATACCTGCCGCCGGACGAGATCACGACGATGCGCGGCGGCGACGAGCGCCAGCCCTTCCTGACGCCTGTTGCCCGCAAGCAACTGACCGCTCTCAATCCCGGTCTCGTCACCGAAACCAACGCTTCGGCTGGGCTCAGCGCAAGCGTGGACGACGTGCTGAGGCGGCTGCGAGGAGTGCATCCCAGCTTGGCCGGCAACGAGGAGTTCCTGCACTATCTGCGCGGCCACAAGACGGTCTACAGCGAAACTGAGAAACGAGAGCGCAACCTGACGCTGATTGACTTCGACACGCCCACCAACAACCGCTTCACTTTCACCCAGGAGTTCTGGTTCGAAGACCGCGACCGGCGGCGTGCCGACATGCTCCTCTTTGTCAACGGCTTCCCCGTGGCCCTCATCGAGAACAAAAGCCCCACCGTGCCCGAAGCGGAGCTGGAAGCCTTCGACCAGGTACAGCACACCTACACCGACCGCATCCCTGAGCTGCTCAAATTCGTACAATTCTTCGCCGCCTGCAACACCCGCCTCCACTACGGGGCCACCTGGAACGACAGCCTCAAGGCCTTCTACCGCTGGAAGGCCAACGGCAAAGACTACGGGCTGGAAAACCTGAGCAAGACCCTCTTCGACCAGGAACACCTGCTGCGCCTTATCCAGGACTACGTCATCTTCTTCCGCGCCGACGACGAGACCCACAAGTTCGTCCTGCGCCCGCACCAGATTCGCGCCGCCGAGCACATCGTGCAGCGGGTAGTAGAGAACCTGCTCCCCTCCCCTGAAATCGGGGGAGGGGTTGGGGGTATAGACCCTTCCCCCTTCCCTCTCCTGAAGTTGGGAGAGGGGAGGGGGCCAGGGGGTGGGGAGAGGGCTACCACCGGCCTCATCTGGCACACCCAGGGCTCCGGCAAGACGCTGACCATGATCGTCGCTGCCCACAAGCTGCGCCGCCTCCCAGCCCTGGAAAACCCTACCCTGTTAGCCGTAGTAGACCGCCGCGAGCTGGAGACGCAGATGGCCCAGAACCTGGAGGCCTTCGGCTTTCCAACTGTGGAACGGGCCAGGAGCAAGCGCCACCTGCGGGAACTGCTGGCCTCCGACTACCGCGGCCTCATCGTCACCACCATCCACAAGTTCGACCGCATCCCCAAGAACCTGACCACACGTCACAACGTCGTGGTGCTCATTGACGAGGCCCACCGCAGCCAGGAGGGCGACCTGGCGGTCTACATGCGAGCCGCGTTGCCCAATGCCTTTTACTTCGGCTTCACCGGTACGCCCATTGATCGAGGCATCGTCGGACGTGGCACCTTCGAGACCTTCGGCCAGCCCGACCCCAGCGGCTACCAGGATAAATACGGCATTGACGAGTCCATCGAAGACGGCACCACCGTGCCCCTCTACTACACCCTCACCCCCACCGAGCTGCGGCTGGATCGGACGACCCTGGAAGAGGAGTTCTTCCGCGTGGTGGAAGACGCGGGCGTGGCCAGCATCGAAGAGCTTAACCGTATCCTGGACAAAGCCGACAAGCTGAAGGCGGTGCTCAAAGCATCCCACCGGGTGGAGGAGATCGCCGCCCACATCGCGCGGCACTATCGGGAGAACGTGGAGCCCCTGGGCTTCAAAGCCTTCGTGGTCGCAGTAGACCGGGAGGCCTGCGCTCTCTACAAAGAGGCCCTGGACCGCTATCTGCCGCCAGAGTACAGCCGGGTGGTCTACACCCCCGACCACAAAGATACCAGCCTGCTGCGCAGGTATCACCTGGACGACGCCGAGGAGAAGCGGGTGCGCAAGGCCTTCCGTGCCCCTGAGGAGCTGCCCAGGATGCTCATCGTCACCGAGAAATTGCTCACTGGCTACGACGCGCCCGTGCTCTACTGTATGTACCTGGACAAGCCGCTCAAAGACCACACCCTGCTCCAGGCCATCGCCCGCGTCAACCGGCCCTACCCCGACAAAGAGAGCGGCCTGATCGTGGACTACATCGGCGTCTTTGAGGACCTGCAGCGAGCGCTGGCCTTCGACCTGGCCACCATCTCCACGGGACTGATAGACCTGGACAGGCTCAAAGAGCGGTTCGCGGACCTGCTGCTGGCAACCCAGGCCGCCATCGCGCCCATCAACCTGTCAGATGATACGGGTCGCACGGCGCGCATCATTGACCACTTCTTCGACGAGGAACGCCGGGAATCCTTTGTCAGCCTGTTCAAGGAATTGCAGACAGCCTACGAGATTCTCTCGCCCGACCCCTTCCTGCGGGACTACCTGGACGACTACATGCTGATCGTGCAGGTGTATCAGGTGGTCTACAACTACTTCAACCCGGAGGCCGAGAAGCGGCGCCTCCAGCGGGAGCTGCTGCGCAAGACCGATGCCCTCATCCGGAAGCACGTGGAAGCAGCGCCCGTGGTGGACACATTGCCTCTCTACCCCATCAACCGCGACATCGCCAACGTGGTCAAGGCAGATAACGTCAGCGACAGGGTCAAGGTCACCAACCTCTATCGCAGCCTGATCGTCCACATCGAGCAACACCAGCAGGAGCAGCCCTATCTGATCTCCATCGGCGAGCGAGTGGAGGCCATCATCCGGCGCCTGCAGGAACGCCAGATCAGTGTGGAGGCCGCCCTGGAGCAGCTTGGGGCTCTGGCCGAGGAAGCAGTCACTGCAAAAGCACAGCAGGCCGGGAGCGACCTATCACGCGAGGAATTTGCGCTGTATTGGGTGCTCAAAGGACAGGGTGCGACCAGCCCGGAGAGCGCTGCTCAGGATGCCTATCGCATCCTGGCCGAGCACCCTGGATGGCCATACAACGCCGGGCTGGAACGCAAGGTGCGAACGGAGCTGTACAAGGTGTTGAAATTGCCGCCGCAAAGAGCTACTGCCCGTGAGAAGCAAGAAGCTTGGCAAGTCAGTGCGCTTAGAGAGACGGTAGACAACCTGCTCAGGATGTATCGCCTGGTGGCAGCATGAAGGGTGAGATCCGCATCCAAAAGCAAAATCGCAAAAGCCTGGCCATGAAAGTCACGCCGGGCGGAATAGTCGTTCTTATCCCCAGGGAGCTCGATGCCCAAAGCCCCCCTGTGCAGGACTTCATTGAGGCCGGCCTGCAAAAGCTTCAGACTTCCGAAGCCTGTAGTGAGCGTAGCGAATCTATCTGTGAGACTTCGGAAGTCTCGCTCGAAGACCTGAATCAACTGGCGACCCTATGGTCAGAGCGTCTGGGCGTGGAAATTAGACGGGTGCAAGTACGGGCTATGTGGAACAAGTGGGCGTCTTGCTCCAGCAACGGCATTCTCACCCTGAGCACCGACTTGTTGGAGCTACCTCGGGATCTAGTGGACTACGTCATCTGCCACGAGCTGGTTCACCTCAAGGTCCCGAATCACGGCAAGGGATTCCAGGCGCTGATGGGCTGTCATATCCCCAACTGGAAGGAGCGCGAGCTTCGCCTGGCGCGATGGACAGATGCTTAAACCACCCGACACACCAGCCCCTTCAAATACTCCGACTCAGGAAAGGTGAGCAGGATGGGGTGGTCGGAGGATTGGGAGAGCTTCTCGATGATCTGCACGTCGCGGGCGGCGTCAACGCTGGCCGCGAAGAGCACTTTCTGGAACAGGCCGGGGCTTACCAGGCCGGAGCAGGAGAAGGTGAACAGGATGCCACCAGGGGCGATGAGCTGCATGGCTAACAGGTTGATGTCCTTGTAGCCCCGGCAGGCCGATTCCACCTGATCCTGGGCATAGGCAAATTTCGGCGGGTCGAGGATGATCAGGACAAAGGTCCGCCCCTGGTCGCGATACTCCCGCAGCACTTGAAAAACGTCGCCTTCCACGTACTCGTCCTCGCGCTCAGCGAAGCCGTTGAGGGCCACGTTGCGTCGCGCCAGCTCCAGGGCCTCGGCCGAGGACTCGACGTTGGTGATGCGCCCAGCCCCGGCTGCGGCGGCGTAGACGGCGAAGGCCCCCGTGTAGGCGAAGCAGTTGAGTACCTCCTTGCCTGGGCAGTACCTGGCCAGTTTCTCACGGTTCTCCCGCTGGTCGAGGTAGAAGCCGGTTTTGTGCCCCGTTTTTATGTCCACCAGGAAGCGGTGACCGTTCTCCGTTATCTGCACCAGGCCCGGTGGTTCCTCCCCATGCAGCAGGCCGCTGACCTGAGCCAACCCCTCCTTCTCCCGCACCTCCACGTCGCTCCGCTCGTAGATGCCTCTGGGCGGCAGCAAATCAGCTATCAGGCCCACCAAGTCGGCTTTCCACCGCTCGATTCCCAGGGTGAGAAATTGAGCCACCAGGTAGTCGCCGTAGCGATCGAGAACCAGGCCGGGCAAGAGGTCGGATTCGGCGTTGACCAGGCGGTAGGCGTCGGTGGCTGGATCATCGGCCAGGCCCCGGCGGCTGGCGAAGGCTCGCCCCAGCCGGCGTCTCCAGAAGTCCCCCTCGATGACTTCGCCCTCGTCCCAGGTGAGGAGGCGTACCGCGATCTGGGAGCGGCGGTTCAGGTAGCCCCGCGCCAGGAAGCGTCCCTGGTAATCAGCTACCGCTACCACGTCTCCATCAGCGGCCTCTCCCTCGACGCGCTGGATGGCTCCGGAGAAGATCCAGGGATGTCGGTTCAGAACTGGTTTCTCGCGCCCCCGTTTCAAGACAACTCGTACCATGTTGCTCCTCAAAACAACACCACATCGAATTGAGAAAAGAACGAATGTGCTAGCTCTCAATTCGCTTCAATTCAAAATTCGTTAGGGCAGTTCGTGCAAGTCACAAGCTGTCCCCGTCGTTAATCCAAACTCCAGAAGAATGGCAGGGCTCAAAAGCTATGAGGAGCAAAGCCACTCGTTTTGGCTTTGCTCCTCATCAACCTAATTCACAACCTTTTTTCGGGGATGGTTCAGAGATAGGGTAACACTTTAACAACCGAACCCAAAGGAACCGTCTTGACAGGGAAGCCCTTTTCGGAGAAAATATCTCCGCTTACAA
>VGOG01000234.1 GCA_016875995.1 Chloroflexota bacterium | reverse complement strand
GCGGAAGGAGCTTGTGCCCGCGTGACCATTGATAGTCACGTAGTCGCTTGGTCGCATGGTCTGATAGTCCAGCAGTCTGACCAAGCGGCTATTCGCTCCACGCTCGCCTCGACCCCCATGGCACTCCGCTGCCCCTTCGTCCCAGGGCTCAGTCGAGCCGTCTTCATGCTTACCGCTCCTTTCCCTTACGGTTTGCCTCTATATTTTAACCCCATTGTGTTGGAACAAGCTGGAGGAGTGTTAGAGTTTCGCGGCAAGAAAATAGCCGAGTTGGATTTGTCCAACTCGGCTGTTTTCCCTGTCAGCGTTGGCGCCGCTCAGTTGAAGGAACGCGCAGTCCACTGACACGCCAATCTGCAAGGGACACATCGGTCGGCGTACGCGGCCCAGCCGACGTCACGGCTGCCACAACGACATCATGGCCGTCCAGCCATAACACGAGTACGGGGCGCTTCTTAGAAGCGCTTCCGTCTGTAAACGGGACCTCTGCAACCCAGAAATCACCGGGGTGGATAGTCATCATACAACCCCTCATCTTCTGGCGCGTAGCTGTTTAGGAATGCGCTGTGGCTGCGGATCGGTACGGGGAGGGGATGTATGGTGATGAGCCAACGCCCTGCCTCGACATGGGCGATCAACGACTCCGGCAGGGTTAGCTTTTCGCCAGGTTCAAGCTCAATTTCGTAGGTCAGGTTGACTAAACTGTTCTGCATATCAGGACCTCCTGATGTATCGTTTGCAAGGAGATGGCCTTGGATGCTGTTTGCTTGGTTGGCCTGAGCAACCATCAAGGGCACCTTCGCACCCATCGGCCAGGTTTCGTTAGCCTACTCGCCTGTCAACTCTGCGATGATCTGCAACAAATGTTCCGTCTCTTGCTCTAACTCGCGCACGTACTCCCGTAACCGGGCATTCGCTCGCTGATTGTGCTCCAGGGCTTGACGCAGGCGTTGCTCCTCGGCCCGCTGGAGCCGGAGTTCGATCAGTTGCGCGCGGTTCAGTCGCAAGCGTTGGATGTGAAACCAACCGCGTTTCGTCAAACCAATCAGCTGACCATCGGGAAGCGATCCGATATGTGCAGATAGGTCGTCCTGTTACGGGTGGAGAAGCATCAGGTCGGGGCTGGCCTCGGGCACGGGCCAGTGATCTCCCTTTAGTGGTTCGCCTGTGAGGTGATGATAGGCTTCCTGAATGGCCTGGTGACGACGTTGCAGGTCACGCAGCAATCGCCGCGCATCGGCCAGCAATTGCTCCTGTTGCGCAGCCAGGATCACCAGTTGCTCATTCGCAGCTTCGCTCTCTTGCACTTGTTGGCGTAGCGCAGCCTGCTCTGCCTGCATCTGAGCTAACGCGGGCGCTAACCGCTCCCGCTCTTCCGCTTCAAGGGACTCGATCAGTGCGGTTAACTCTGCTTTGCTCGCTTCGTCTAGTGTGCCCGCCAACTCGGCAGCGCGCAGTGCATCTAACCGGGCTTGCTTCTTATCATTCCATACTATATTCACCCATTCCTCCCTCACACTTGTTCTTGTTGCCCCCAATCGAACAAACGTCACTGTAGAGCGGCGTATTGCGTGAAACGTAAAACGTGAAACGTGAAACGTGAAACGTAATCACGCATCACGTTTCACGCATCACGTTTCACGCATTGGGTTGCTCATACCGCTACTCGAATCAGGCCGGCCAGACTCGGCGCTTGGGGCTGGAGGCGTTGAACTTCGCTGCGGTATTCGGCCTGGCGGGCCAGCCAGGTCCGATACACACTGGCCCACTCGCCAAAATCTAATACCCATATATCATGCCTGCCGCAACGCACGCCAAATCTCCGCTACCGAGGGCCGCTTGCCGTACATGAGCAGCCCCATGCGGAAGACCTTGGCCCCGGCCCACAAAGCCCCGCCGATGCCCAGGATCAACAGGATCAGGCTGAGGGCGATCTGGTAGAGTGGCACTTCGGTCATGCCCAGCCGCTGCAACATCATCACCGGCGAGGTGAGCGGTACGTAGCTGAGGATCTGGACCAGCAGCGAGTTGGGGTTCGTCCAGATGAAGCTGCTGACCATGAAGGGGATGGCTGTCAGGCCGGAGAAGATGCCGGCGATCTGCTGCCCCTCCCGTGCCGAGGTGCCCAGGGAGCCGGCGCTGGCCATCAGGGTGGCGAAGAGCAGGTAGCCCAGCAGGAAGTAGACCAGGGCCAGCACGATGGTCGCCACGTCCAGGGTGATGGCCCCGAAGAGAGCCAGGCCGGTTACGGCGATCCCGATCAGCGCCCAGCCGCAGCCGAGCCAGAAGAGGATCTGGGCCAGCCCCAGAGCTCCCAATCCCAGGATCTTGCCCGCCAGAAGCTCTATCGGTGTCAGCGAGGAGAGCAGGATCTCGATCACCCGACTCTCCTTCTCCTCGCTGACTCCCTGCAATAGAAAGCCCGAGGAGGTGAAGATGGCCATCACCAGCAGGATGGAGAAGGCGTAGGGGATGGCGATGTTGGCCACGAAGCTGGCGATGTCTTCGCTGCCCTCACCTTGCGGGGCGAGGGATACCGGCAGTAGATTCATGGGGGCGCGCACCCGGGCTCTGAGACCTTCGTCCACCTGCCCAGCCAGCAGGTGATCCACCAGGAAGGGACGAATCCGTTCCTCGCTCACGGAGATGGCCGTGGGAAGCCCCCGCCCCTTGCTGTAGCCGATCACCCGACCCGTGTCCAGATAGTCCCCCGGAATGAGCAGGAGGGCCTCGATCTCCTCGGCGAACAACGCTTCCCGCCCTGCCTCCTCGTTCGGATAGGGGATGAAAAGGTCCGCGTACTCAGGCAGGGGCGGCGTGAAGAGGCCAACCTGGTCCACGTAGCCCACCGCCTTTGGTGTTCCCACGAACTGTTGCTCGAGGAATTCGCCGGCCTGGCCGCCGAAGTAGGCGGACACGATCAGACCCACGATCCCCAGCAGGGGCAGAGCCAGGGTGGCGATGATGAAGCTGGGCCGTTTCAGGCTGACGATGAACTCGTGTCGTGCGACCTCCAGGATTTTACGCATCTTTCTCCTCCACAACCTGAATGAAGATCTCCTCCAGCGGCGGCGTGGCCACCTCGAAGCGCTCGACAGCGATCTCCCGCTCGACCAACTGGCGCAGGATGTCCTGGGGCAAGGCGTCGTCCTCCAGGATGATGAGGCGCTCCCGCTCGCGCTGCTCGATCCGCCGTGCCCCGATCAGGCCCTCCAGAGCCCCTGAGCAGCGCACCAGCACCGCGTGCTCGGCGTAACGGGCTTTGATCTCTTCCAACGGCCCGTAGAGCACCCGCCGCCCCTCGTCAATGAGCAGGATGCGGTCGCACATCCGCTCCACCTGGTTCATCATGTGGGTGCTGAGCACCACCGTCTTGCCGCGCTCCCGCAAATCTCGGATCAGCTCCTTGACCTGCTCGGTGCTGATGGGATCCAGCCCCTGGAAGGGCTCGTCCAGGATCACCACCTCCGGGTCGTGAACCAGGGTGGCCACCAGTTGCGCCTTCTGCTGCATGCCTCTGCTGAGGGCCTTCACCTTACTACCACCCTCGCCGCCGAGCCCCAACCGTTCCAGCAGCATCTCGGCCCGCTTGCGGACCAGCTTGCGATCCATCCCCTTTAGCACTGCCAGGTAGGTGAGGCAATCCATGAGCTTGAGATTGCGGTACAGGCCCCGTTCCTCCGGCAGGTAGCCGACGCGCTCCTGAGCTTCGGGGCCCGGGGAATGGCCCAGCAGGCGAATGACTCCCTCGTCGGGCTTGATGATGTCCAGGAGCAGGCGGATGGTGGTCGTCTTGCCCGCCCCGTTGGGCCCCAACAGCCCGAAGATCTCGCCCTGCTGGACTTCCATATCGAGGTGATCCACGGCCACCAGGCCGTCGAATCTTTTGGTCAAATTGCTGGTCTCGACAGCGATCATCTTTTTTTCTCCCTCATCTGTTTGCGAACCACACTCGATAGTCTTTGACGATTTGATGGTTGGGTGAATCCTCGTCCACAACCTCCAGATCGCAAAGCGGAAAGGCGTATTTTCTGCTTCCTCAGTCGAGAATCAATCGCGCCCGCTGGAAACGGGCCATCGCTGCCGCCAACAGTCCAAGGTCAAGCACCATGAGAACCGCTGCGGCAACGAGCACGATTTGTACCACATCGGCTCCCATCACCGCCTGAGCCAGGCGTGCCTTCCATTCGGCCGGCAGTGCCTGTACACCGAAAACGGGGACGAAGAGCAGCAGCATGATGGCGATGCTCATGGTCTGAGCGGCCTGCCGCACAGTGGAAGCCCGCAGGGAGACCAGAACTCCCACACCGGCCACCAGCCCTGAGGCCAGCAGACTCAACCCCATGATGCCCCCAAAGACGGCCGCCGGGTACAGCAGGAGTTCGCCCCGCCCGTGGGCCAGGTTCACCGTCACTAGCCCGACGAGCATAGCGGCCATCGTTAACCCCCACCCGTATCCCACGGCCGCGCTGACCTTGCCCGACAAAATCGCCCGGTCTGACAGGCGGCTGGCCAGCAGCGTTTCCAGCGTCTGCCGCTCGCGCTCGCCGGCAAAGGAGTCGGCGATGACGCTGGTCACCAGGAAGAGCGGCACCCACGCCCAGTAGATCAGCCCCTGCGGCGATTCCACCCAGGAGCGACCGGCTTGCAACGGCAGGAACACGCCAAAGACGCCAATCATGAGCAACAGGTTCCACGCCCCACCCCGCAGGCTGCCACGCTGGAGAAAGATCTCCTTCCACTCCTTCCACATCACTGTCCACACATCGGCTATCATCTTTCCTCCTCCATCAACGTCAAAAAGACTTCCTCCAGGCTGGCCTTACCCTTGCGTACCTCTTCCACCTCCGCGCCTGCGCTCACCATCAGGCTGACCAGGGGGGCAACGTCCGCCTCTCCGCGCAGGTCAATCAACAGGCGTTCGTTCTGCAGGTCGGCGGCAGCCACCTCCGGCCGTGCCCGCAGCAAAGCCAGCAACTTTTCATCGAACCCGCGCCCGATGACTTCGGCGCGGGGCGCACCGCTCCGCGCCCGCAATTCGTCGGGGTGGCCCACTGCCAGCAGTTTCCCCTGGCGGATCACACCTACCCTTGCGCACAACTTCTCCGCCTCCGCCAGGTTATGCGTGGTCAGAAAGACAGTCACCTTCTCGCGTGCGGCGAGAGCAAGCAGGTCCTCACGTAACGCGGCGGCCGCTACCGGGTCGAGGCCAGCCGTCGGCTCGTCCATGAAGATCAGGGATGGCCGATGCAGCAGGGTGCGGGCCACAGCCAGCTTCTGCTTCATCCCCCGGCTCCACGTCCTGACGCTCTCTTTGCGCCGCTCCCACAGACCCAAATGTGTGAGCAGTTCTTTGATCCGAGCCCGCCGCTCGTTGGTCGGCAGGTGCCAGACGCGGCCATAGAACTCCAGGTTGTCTTCGGCACTCAATCGCTCATAGAGGCCGGGGTGTTCGAGCAATGCTCCTGTCCTTAAACGAATCCCATTGGCCTGGGTCCTGGTATCGAAACCCAACACCTCGGCCCGCCCGCCCGTCGGCTCTAGCAGGCCCAGCAGCAGGCGAATGGTCGTCGTCTTCCCGGCCCCATTGGGGCCGAGGAAGCCAAAGATGATGCCGGTCGGCACTTCCATGGTGAGACTGTCCACCGCTCGTACCGTGCTAAAATCGCGGGTGAGGTTCTCGGTGTGAATTGCTATGTCATTCATGTAAACCCTCCACA
>VGOG01000233.1 GCA_016875995.1 Chloroflexota bacterium | reverse complement strand
CACGGACCGTGATTGGTGTGGCGGCCCAGTCTTCTGCCGAAATACCTGTGGGGGTTTGCTCTGTGTTCATGCACCTATTATGCCACAGTTTCGGGGCGTTGGCAATCCCCCCTTCGTTCCACTGACAGTTCCAAGATCGAGGATTGACAACTTTAGCCTGAGACCATCTGAACGGTTACTCCACGGTTTACCTCCCTCCCGTGATTTGTGAAATGCGTGATCACATTGCTCCATAGGAGGAGAAGGCCACCCAGGTCTGGCGCAGAAGCGCACTCAGGGCGACAGGGTCCTGACTCCAACTCTCTTCGAGATAACGTCGCTTGGTCACTGCATGGGCCAGGACACCGCCCAGGTAATCTCGCCACTCCTGCTCGTACTCGCTTAGAGCATGTGGGGCACCGGATAAGGCAACTTTGGCTGCTGCCTGGCCAGCCATCTGCCCGCACAGGCAGGCCTGGGCCACCCCTGCCCCGGTGATGGGGTGGGTCTGTTCGGCGGCGTCGCCCACCAGAATGATGTTCCCCTGCCAGGTGTGCTCCAAGGGGCCATCGCAGGGAATCAATCCCCCGCTGTGACCAATGACAGCCGAAGGCCGGATCTCCAACCTGTCCAAAAGGTGCGCCAGGGCCTCTTTGGGGCTCGACCCGCCGTTGCCGCTCACTCCCACGCCCACATTGGCCACCCCGCCTTTGGGGAAGAGCCAGCCGTACCCGCCGACGTAGAGGGGGTCGAAATAGACGTGGGTGGCCTCCACCGGCCTGCTCAGGCGCACCTGGCACTGGGCGGCAACCAGCATCTTCCGGCCGGCCTGTCCCATCCAGCCAGCCACGGTTGAGTTGGGCCCGTCGGCCCCGACGATGACTTTGGCCCCCACATCGAAGGTCTCCCGGCTCTGCCTGACGACCAGGCCGTTAGCCGTGGGCTCCAGGGCCTGGGTCGCCAGCATGACCTCAGCTCCGGCCCGGCGGGCGGCAGCGGCCAGGCCTTGGTCGAACAGAGCGCGGTGGATGACGTAGCCAGCAGCCGGCGTCTCCACAACCTCTCCATCGGGCAGGTGGGTGTGCATGACGGCGATCTCCTGGGCTACCCAGTCTGACGACCAGGCCACGTGCCAACGGAGTTGTCGGGGTACGTACTCGGCACACTGCACGGGCAGGCCGATCTCCCGCCGCCTCTCCACTACAAGCACCCGTGCCCCGGCCCGTGCCGCTGTCAGGGCAGCCGAGCTGCCAGCCGGCCCAGCTCCAACAATGACCACGTCGTAGCGTTGCCTGGTCATGCTGCTTCCTCAACCACGTGGGCCACTACTCGCCTTAGCAACCCAAGCCTCAATTCCGTCTGCTTCTCGTACTGGCCACGGTAAGCCTGCTGCTCCTGACCCAGATCGTAGCAGGTGGAGCTATCCAGGTCAACCAGCACCCCCGGCAGGCCAAGGCGCTCGAAGTCGGCCCGGTGTTTGGCATAGAAGGCCTCGCAGCAGGAGCCGACGAAGGCAGGCGCACCCTGCCGCCGGCAATCGGTCAGCACCTCCTCCAGCATCTCGTAGTTCTGAATGGTGATAGGGGTCAGGCCGTGTTCTTCGGCCAGGGCGTAGGCCTCGCTCACGTCGCACAGCCCACAACGGACACAGCCTTCCCGATAGCGGTACTCACACGTCGGCGGCTTGGCGCAATAGGGCAGGAGCAGATGCGACGGGCGTGGCATCTCCGCCAGGGGCCTGACCACGGTGAAGAAGTGGTTAGCCTCGGCCAGGTCTACCCCCAACCGGCCAAAGTCCAGCTTGGCCAGAGCCTCGTGGATGGCGTGCACGATATCGTCGGGGGTGACGCCGGGCATGTGCACGTCCCTGGCGGTGAAGAAATCCTCGACGATGCGCCGCACCGTCTCCGGCTTGGCCGGAGCGCCCTTTAGCTGGGCTTCCAGGTCAAACACCGCCCGCTGGGGGTAGGCGAAGAAGTCGCCGGTCAGGAGAGCCACCCGGATCCTTCGGGCCGGCATGTCTACGGCCAGGGAGACGCGGATCAGCCCGCCGGGGGCTTTATACAGGGCACGCAACTCCTGTCGGTCGGCCAGGGGCCGCCGCAGGCCGTAGATCCAGGCCTCGGAACGGAAGTGGGGCAGCTTCTCAGCCAACAAGTGTTCCTCGGCCTCGGTCAATGGCCCGGGGACGAATTCGACACCCAGGGTCTCAGCGAAGCCCACAGCCAGGGCCGCCTTGATGCTGGACAAGGGCGGCACGTAGCCCAGTTCCCAGGCCAGGCAGGTGACCCGCTCCCTGAGCGAAGCTACCCCTTTGTCCTTCAGCTTCTCGGTGGGGATGCGCAGCGCCCGCAGCATGGTGTCCACGTCGAAGTCCACCAGCAGGGTGCCCTGGAAGAGAAAAGCGCCGTCCATCTCCGTGCCGCCGGTGCCGGAGATCTTGCGGCCATTCACCTCGATGTCGTTCTTGGGGCGGAAGGCAGCGCGGACGCCCAGCCGCCCCAGGCCCACCACGATGCCCCGGCACAGGCAGGCGTAGAGATCTTCTGGACGTCGGGGCAGGTGGGGGTGATCCACCGGGGCGTAGACCTCCCAGCCCAACTGGGATTCGTCCCAGAAGAGGGCTCCGCCGCCGGTGAGGCGACGGTTAATCTCTATACCGTGAGCGCGGCAGAAGTCTAATCGCACCTCCTGTTCCACCGCTTGGTGGTAGCCTACCAGCGTGCAGCGCGGTCGAAACTGCAGGAAGCGCAGGGTGTTAGGGATCAGGTTGCGGCTGCGGGCCTCCAGGATGGCCTCGTCCAGGGCCATGTTTTCGGCTGCCGGGCGAGGCGCGGTGTCCAGCAGCCGCCATCTCTCGGCCATCATATCCTCGCGGTAAACGTTCACCAGGTCGAATAGCTCCCCTCTCACTCGTTCCAGCCTCTGCATCTTACTATAATGCATTGCTCAGCCTATGTCAAGTTTACGCAACCGCTGCACCGAAACCGATCATTCGTTCCAGCCTCTGTAACTGGGCCTGCCACATCTCTTGCCAGCCAAACAACTTGTCCAGACGGTCCAATACTTCCTGGTCATGGTTCAACAGGTAGAAGCTCATGTCACATACGCAGCGGTGCTGTACCAGGCCCAATTCCACGAGGTCTTCAAGCGCCCGCGCCATTTCCATCTCATCCTGACTGATCCAGTAGGCTAAATCACTGAGCCCCATGGCTGTCTGGCTATATTGGTAGAAGAAGGCCAGTGCATTGCGCTTAGTTGGCGAGGTCAGCACGTTCGCTGCCAGCACAGCCACGGGTGGTTCCAGACCATCGAGCAGATGAAAAGCGGAGGGGGTATCGCTGCGCAGTCTCTGCACCTCGGCTGCCAGTTCCCGAGGCGAGGCTGGCCCGGAGAAACTAACCATGAGGGTCAACCCGCCCTCCCGGACAAAGTACACACTGGCCCCCGACGGCAACGTGATTCCCTGCAGGCCCGGCGAACCACCGTCCCGTAGTGCTGCCAGCATGCCTTTGGCCGTTAATTCGTCCAGGTGAAAATCACCTCTCTGGGACAAGAGGCGGCCGGCTTCATCGTAGGCCGCTAGGCCCAGTAGTTTGGCCCGGGGTTGGAGCCGGGTGAGAGCCACGATGGCGACGGCCATCGGCACAGCATACCAGAAATGGCTGGCGAAGTCTCCCAGGCCGGCCCACGGGGTTTCGTGCATGCTCAGAAACATGCGCAAAGAATCAACAGTCCAGCCAGCCAGGGCCAGCAAGGCAACAAGCAGCCAGGTGTTGACCTGCCAGAATTGAGCCTTTAACTGGCGCCAAAGGGACAAATTGGGGTCACGCATCGCACCGACTTTATCACCCTCGATCCCGGAGGGCATACTTGTCTGGATGTTGCTCAAACTCTGCCTGGCAGAGAGGGCAGCACAGGTAATAGGTAGCCCCCTTGTAGTTAATAGCGATGTGCGCCCGTTGGCGTTTGATCCGCTTACCGCACACCGGGTCTTTCGGCGTGGTCGTTTTCTTCGCTGTGCCTTTTAGAGGATGTCCCATCGTAACAAACCTCCTCACCCGTGCGTTTCATGCTCACACGGGTAGCAATTCGTCATTTTACGGCGTCGCCTCGATCAGCTTGACGATGCCTCCCAGGGCTAAATCGTCTATGCGCACGATGGTCAAGCCGGCGGCATGGGCGTTCTCCACCGTGCGCCGATTGATGTTGGCGCCCATCACCTGTACTACCAGAGGATTCAGCAAATCCATGATCTTGCTGATGATTGGGTTAGAGCTGCGCATGTGCTCCAGGAGCAGTATTTGCCCGCCGGGCTTGGTCACCCGGCATACCTCTTGCAGGCCACGGATTGCATCGGGCACGGAACAAAAGACGAAGGTGGCCACCACCGTGTCAAAGGTAGCATCTAGGAAGTCCAGGTGCTGAGCGTCCATCAGACGCAAGTCCACGGCGTAGCCATCTTTTGCTGCCTTAGCCCTGGCACGCTCCAACATCCCTGGCGACAGGTCAATGGCCGTTACCTGGGCCGTCTTGGGATAGTAGGGTATATTCTTGCCTGTCCCCACACCCACCTCCAAGACACGAGGGCCACGCACGCGGCTCCAGAGAACCTGTCGCCACTTGCTGAAAGAACGGCGCTCGGTCATAGCCTCCATCAAGTCGTACATAGGGGCGATGCGGTTATAGCGGGCACGGGTGGCCTGGGTTAAAAGATCGTTAGTTAAATTCATATCAATTGTGGGCTTGGGCTGGCTGTCCGGTCAGATTGGTGGGCGCGCCATGCCAGGGGAGGCTGATCCGGGTCAGCAGGAAGTAGTCTGCGCCAATGCGCCCGGACACCTTCCAGGCTGCGATGAGCATCGCCGAGATGACCAAGAGAACAGGGTTAGCGCTGGTCACGCCGGCCATCATGTAGTTCCAGTTCATAAAGCCACCGAAGAAGGCCGCAATGCCGGTGAACGCACCCAGGAGCAGGGCAACGCCAACCAGAAACTCACCGTAGGTCACCAGCTTGGCGAACCAGGTGAAGGCATTGGCATCAAGCAATACCTGGATAAAGGCGCGGTACCAATCGTAGGTGATCGGCGGGCGTCCGGTCTGTGGGACCTTTACGGCATTCAGCCAGAAGGCTTTGAGCGCCTCGCCGGTTTCAACCCATTTGGATTCGAACAGCTTGCCCTGAGCAGCTTGTAGCCACTGCCAGCCGAGCCACAGGCGCGGCAGCAACCAGAACCAGCCGGCACGCGGGTCGTTGAACAACCACTGCACCAGCGGCGGGTCTTGTAAAACTTCCCCTTTGCGGGTAACGACACCAGACATGTTTCTTTCCTCCATACGTGGATATTGGATACGAGCAACCACACCGCACTTGCTTCTACGCCTTGAGCTTTTGTCCGCAGTAGGCGCAGTTCTGCCAGCCAGCCTGCACGCCACGATGGCAGTTAGGGCAGACCGCTATAGCCGTAGGTGCTGCGGCAGGGAAGAATGGCTGGCTGGCCACCGGGTTTACCCCGCGCACCAGCCAGACCAGTACCAATACCGGCACAGCCACCAGAACCAGTAGTGTCAGCAACATCAAGGGTAGACCAAGCAACATACCAAAACCCATCATTTTGAGATTCCTCCTCAAAGGTGGGCGGGAGCCTTGCGGCCCCCGCCCACTCGTTGTTTTAGTCCAGCTCTTTCATCTGGACAAAGTCGCCGTGCCAGGTATGGTACCAGACCTGGCCGCTGTAGCCGTTGACACTGAGCATGCCGTAGACCTGGCCATTCTGCAGGACGTGGATGGTGTAGTAGCCGTAGAAGGCGTCGGCCTCCTCAG